>NZ_WWVY01000001.1:0-244851 GCF_009876955.1 Bittarella massiliensis (ex Durand et al. 2017)
AAAACTGCTATTTTTTTCGGAAAAGCAGCGGAATTATGTACCTTGCACTAGCCGTCGCGCCAGCGACTTGGTACAATATGGACAACAGAAGTTCAACGCTATATATAACGTTTTTAGGCGGTGTATAGAATGAATTTGGAAAATATCAATATCCAGTTTGGAAATATCCTGCGAAAAACACGGGAGGCCCGAGGATTGACACAGGAGAAATTTGCATCACTATGTGACATCAGCCGGGCCTATTACGGGCGAATTGAACGTGGAGAACATAGTGTCACCCTCGATTTGTGCAAAAAAATTTCAGATGTCCTTGGAATTTCTCTCGCTGAGTTGTTCTCTGATTTGCCATAATTGGAATGGATCCTTCAAGAGTCCGCACATGCCACTAAGCTGCCGACGGTTTTATTTGTCCAAGCAAGCCGTCCACCCGTTACCAATTTTTTGAGACTGGCCGCCGTTTCTCTATCAATCATATCGGGTCAGGCGCCTTTTCTATAGCGTAAACTCAGCGGCAAGCTGCCACTTCCAAGTCACGCGCCTCACTTTGTGGGGTGCGTTTTGCTTTGTGCCCGCGCCTATAAATAATATAAAGCCAACAGAAAACAAGGGGGGATGCCGCCCGGCATCCCCCTTGTTTTTTGCCCACCCGGCAATTGGCGCGCAAAGCCGCAGGACGGCCCGCGGCAGGCGAGCGGGCGAGAAGGGCGCCTTTGACCGCTTCTCTCCCCCTGGCTCCTTATCTCCCCGACAAAAAGCCCTACCGCGCCCCCTCCCGGATCTGCTCCAGAAAGGCCTTGACGGCGGGGGAGAAGGTCTGATATTTCTTGGTGGCGATGTACAGCCCCACCGACAGTTCCGGCTCGATGGGGCGAAAGGCCAGGTCGCGCCCCTGGGTGTTCACCAGCCCCTCCAGACAGAGGGCGTAGCCGATCCCCCGCTCCACCAAGAAGGTGGCGTTGTAGATGAGGTTGTAGGTGGCGACGACCTGGAGAGCGGCGCTGTCCACCCCGAACCAGTCCAGGTCCTGGCGGCCGGAAAAGGTCTGTTCGGCCAAAATCAGCGGCAGAGAGCCAAGCTGTTCCACCCCGATGGCGTCCTGTTTGGCCAGGGGACAGTCCCGCGGCATCAGCAGGCCGAAGGTGTCCTTTTGGTGGATGTTCAGGTAGTCAAAGCGCTCCTGGCGGATGGGGCCCAGAAGCAGCCCCATGTCCACCAGCCCCTTGTCCAACCGCTCCAAAACCGAGTCGGCGTCGCCGCTGAAGGTGTGCAGCCGCACCTCCGGGTGCTGCCGGTGAAAGGTCTGGTAGACCGCGGCGATCCGGTCCATCGCCGCGGTCTCGCCGCAGCCGATGGTGATGTCCCCGCTCAAGATCTCCCCCTCGGTGTGAAAGGCCGACTCGGTGCTGCCGATCAGCTCCAAGATCTCCTGCGCCTTGTTGCGGAGAAAGTTGCCCTCCTCCGTCAGGGTCAGCCGTCGCTTCCCTCGAATAAAGAGCTGTTTGCCCAACTGCCGCTCCAGATCCATCATCTGTTTGGAGAGGGTGGACTGGGTGAGGTGCAGCGTCTCGGCCGCCCGGGTGATGTTTTGCTCCCTGGCGATGGCCAGAAAGTAGTGCAGCAGCCTGGTCTCGATCATCTTTCGCTCGCCTCCCTGTACAAATCGTTTCGCCCTTATGATACTCCGCAATACCATTCTTGTCAACGATGGTAAATGATGCACAACAACTGTTTGCTATTTTGCGCTGACCCGTGTATCCTGTTGGCAGAGGGAGGGAGAGGAGATGGAGAGAAAAACACCCTCCGCCGCCGCCGACACCGAGCGCTGCCTTTTGGACTGCGGCTTTCCGGGGGAGGCGCGGCGGCAGTACCTGCGCTGCGCCACCGACCGGCTGCCGCTGCTCTACCGGCAGCGAAGGGCTTTGATGGACGACCTGCACGCGGTGCAGCGAAAGGTGGACGCGGTGGACTATCTGATCCGCGCGGTGGAGCGGGCGTCCGGCCGACAGCGGTGAGAGCGCCCGGCCAAACGGGAGAAGGGAGCGAGCAATCGTGAAGAGAGCGCATCTATTGGCGGCCGTTTTAGCGCTCTGCTGCCTGGTGGGGTGCGGGACAGACCCGCATGCACCGGCGGCAGAGAGCCTGTCCCCGGCGGGCGCGCCGTCGGCGGAAGTTGCTCCGCAGGCCGAAGGGGAGGAGCAGCCCACCAGGATCGCCGTTCGCGCAGACGGGCGTGAAATCGTCTACGAGCTCGGCCAGAGCGCGGCGGCCCAGGGCCTTTGCGACCAGCTTCCCCTGACGGTGGAGGTGGAGGACTTCAGCACCAACGAGAAGATATTCTATCCGCCCCAGGAGTTGGAGGTGGCGGACGCCCCCCTGGCCGAAGGCGGGCGGGGGGTGCTGGCCTACTACGCGCCCTGGGGGGACGTGGTGCTGTTTTACGGCCCCTTTGACGGGAGCGGCCAGCTCTATGAACTGGGGCGGGCCGTCTCCGGGGAAGGGGACATCGAGGCCTTGAGCGGCTCCGTCACCATTTCGGTGTGGGGCGAGGAGAGGGGGGAGCACTGAGATGACAGAGAGGGTGCGGCTGCCAAACGGGGTGGAGATGCCCATGGTGGGCTTTGGGGTATTCCAAATCACAGACCCGGCAGCCTGTGAACAGGCCGTTTTGGACGCCGTTTCGGTGGGCTACCGGCTTATCGACACGGCCAGCTCCTATGGCAACGAGGCGGCGGTGGGGCGGGCCATCGCCCGCTGCGGTCTCCCGCGGGAGGAGCTGTTTGTCACCACCAAGGCCTACATCCAGCAGATGGGGTACCGGCAGACGATGCGGGCTTTCGACGAGTCCCTGCAAAACCTGGGGCTCGACTACCTGGATCTGTACCTGGTGCACATGCCCTTTGGCGACTACTACGGCAGTTGGCGGGCTATGGAGGAATTGTACCGGGCGGGCCAGGTGCGGGCCATCGGGGTGTGCAACTTCCTCCCCGACCGGCTGCTGGACCTGTGTTACAGCGCCGAAATCGTCCCCCAGGTCAACCAAATCGAGCGGCACCCCCACTTTCAAAGGGGGGAGGAGCTGGCCCTGATGGGGGAACTGGGCGTCCAGCCACAGGGGTGGGCCCCCTTCGCAGAGGGGCTGAAGGGGATGTTCGCCGAGCCGGTGCTGGCGGCCATCGCCCGGCGGCACGGCAAGACCCCCGCCCAGGTGATTTTGCGCTGGGACCTGCAACAGGGGGTGGCGGTCGTTCCCAAATCGGTGCACCGGGAGCGGATGGTGGAAAACCTGGCCGTCTGGGACTTTGCGCTGGAAGAGGGGGAGATGGCCCAAATCGCCGCCCTGGACAGGGGCCGCCCCACCCTGCTGGACCCCAGGGAGCCCAGCGAGGTGAAGCGGGTGTACGACTACCTGCGAAACCCGGTGCTGACCAGCCTGTAAAGGGGCCGATGGCCCCGGACAAAACAGAGACCGGCCCGCGCAGCGCGCGCGGACCTTTGGGAGGAATCAAAGATGAAGCGATCGTCCTTTTTGCTGACACTGGTGCTGGCGCTCTGCTGCCTGGCGGGCTGCGGCGCGCCGGCAAACGGGGGCCGGTCCGACTCCTCGCCCAGCCAGTCGGCCCCGACCGGAGAGAGCGGGGAAAGGCCGCAACGGGTGCTGGTGGCCTATTTTTCGGCCACGGGGAACACCGAGACCCTGGCCCGCTATGCGGCGCAGGCCCTGGGCGCAGACCTCTATGAAATCGAGCCGGAAATCCCTTACACGGCCGACGACCTGAATTACAGTGACGACGGCAGCCGCGCCAGCGTCGAGATGGGAGACGCCTCTGCCCGCCCGGCCATCGCCGCCCGGATGGAGGGGATGGAGGGGTACGACGTCGTCCTTTTGGGCTACCCGATCTGGTGGGGCCAGGCCCCCCGGATCGTCAGCACCTTTTTGGAGAGCTACGACTTTGGCGGCAAGACGGTGGTGCCCTTTTGCACCTCCGGCAGCAGCGACATCGGCTCCAGCGCCGAACAGCTGCACCCCCTCTGTGGGGAAGGGGTCATCTGGCTTACCGGCCGGCGGTTTGCCGGCGGCACCTCCTATGAGGAGATGGCCCAGTGGGTCGGCGGCCTGGAACTGCCGCCGCGGGCAGAACAGTGAGAAAGAAGGAGATGGACGGGATGAGCAGACAACTGGTGGCGTATTTCAGCGCCAGCAAAACCACCGAAAAATTGGCAAAGACACTGGCCTCCGCCGTGGGGGCGGACCTGTATGAAATTTGCCCGGATCGGCCCTACACCCCGGCGGACCTGGACTGGACGGACAAAAACAGCCGCAGCAGCGTGGAGATGAGAGACCCCTCTTCCCGCCCGGCCATCACCGGCCGGGTGGAGGGGATGGAGGAGTACGATGTGATTTACCTGGGGTTCCCCATCTGGTGGTACCTGGCGCCGACCATCATCAACACCTTTTTGGAGAGTTACCGCCTGGACGGCAAGGTGATCGTCCCCTTCGCCACCTCCGGCGGCAGCGGGATGGGCCGCACCAACCAGGGGCTGCAGGGCTCCTGCCGCGGGGCCGACCTGCGGGAGGGCAGGTGCTTTCGCGCCGGCGCGTCGTCGGCGGAGTTAAGGGCCTGGGTCGATGGGTTGGAGCTGTAAAGGGATTCCCCTTTTCGCCTGTTGGCGGCGGCCATCCGCCCAGTGGGAACACCGCCTGCTTTTGGCGGGCATTTGAACAGCTCACCGGCAGAGAAGAGAGGGGGCACCCGTCCCCTCTCTTCTTCTGCATTCGCCAATAGGTGCCGGAAAATGTCCATCGAATTATACAAATAGTTTTATATTCATAAAATACAACAAAAATCTTTATAAAATGCCCTTGTATCCCGCCGAAAAGGGGCCATAATGGGGGAAAAGAGTCCCTTTTCGGGAGGAGGAACTTTGATGACTTACGCCGTCGTTTTTACCAGCCGGACCGGCAACACCCGCCGGGTGGCCGAGGCCATCCGCGACGCTCTGCCCGCCGACGGCTGCCTTTCCTTTGGCCCGCCGTCCCCCGCGGCGGCCGGGGCCGAGCTGCTGTTTGTCGGCTCCTGGGCCGACAAAGGGGACTGCGCCCCCGAGGTGGCTGCCTTTTTGGAGGGGCTGTCCGACCAGCGGGTGGCCCTGTTCGGCACCGCCGGGTTTGGCGGCTCCGACGCCTACTTCGACCAGTTGGCCGCCCGCTTTGCCGCCCACCTGCCCGGCGGCTGCCGTCTCACCGGGCACTTTTTCTGCCAGGGGAGGATGCCCCTCTCGGTGCGCCGCCGGTACGAGCAGATGCAGGCCGAAAACCCCGGCGATCCAAAGACCGAGGGGATGCTCGCCAACTTCGATGCGGCCCTCGCCCACCCCAGCGCCGCCGACCTGGCCGCGGCCGCGGCCTTTGCCAGAGAGCAGGCGGAGAGGTAGAACACTGCCCCCTTTTTTGATTTCGACAGGGAAAGGGGGGCTGCCATCGAGCGGCTCCTCACTGTTTCTTCTCCTTAAAGAGGGAAAGAGACCGCCCGGCCGCCCTCTTTTTAGGGGGAGCGACCCATCTATGGTCAAGAATGCCCGTTTTACCGGGGTGGGGGACAAACCGGCGGGAAGTCCCTTTCCAGGACAGCCGCTTTGTCCCCCCTCTCCTGGCCCCGGTTTGAAGCCGGAGGAAGGGGTGCGGGCAGGCGTTCCCCTTCACACAAAAAAGCCCTCTCCAGGACGGGAGAGGGCTTTTTTCGGTACGGGGAAACCCATTTACAGCAGGGCGAAGTGCTCGCTCTCGATGACCGGCTTCATGGCGCAGAGGCAGAAGGGGTGCCCGGCGGGGTCGAACATCACCCGCCAGCCGTCGGAGAACTGCTCGGCCGCCTCGGTCGCGCCGCAGTGAAGGGCGTATTCGACCGCGCTCTCCAGGTCGTCCACGGCAAAATCCAGGTGGGCCATCTGCTGTTGGGCCGCCGGTTCCTCCGGCCAGACCGGCGGCAGATAGGCGGGGTTTTGCTGAAAGGTGATGCCGGGATAGGCCCCCTGCTCGGCGCCCGCAGGGCCGATGCAGGCCCACTCCTCATTGGAGAAAAAGAGCTCCCACCCCAGCAGCTGGGTGTAAAATGCCGCCAGGGCGGCGAGGTCCTGACAGTCTATGGTAAAGGCGTACATCTTGATTATCGGCTTGTTGTCCATGTAAACAGTCCCTTTCAATTCACTGAGAGGCGTCAGCGGCAGTCCCCCGGCCGCCTGCGGCCTGCGCCCTGTTTTTGGTCGTTCAAATTGGCCTGCAGCAGCCGGACCAGCGCCGGGCAGCCACAGTCAGACGCGAGGGCGATGCCCCATTCCAGCAGCCGGACGGCGGTCTCCGGCGGCAGCTCGTCGGCATTTCCCACCGCCCACCAGGGGAGCACGGCGGCGGGCTTTTCTGGCTTTGCCGTCAAAAACAGGTAGCCCACCAGCTCTTCGCCGCGAAAGACAAAGCCAAACTGGGGCAGCTTTCCCCTCTGCGAGCGGTCCATCTTCCGCCGCAGGGCCGCCTGCCCCCCTTTGGCGGGGCAGAAGCCGAGCTGCGGCAGCCGCTCCAAGACGGCGTCCCTGTGCGGCTGGGGGATGTCCAGGTAATTGACGATTTTTTCCATGCCGGTCTCTCCCTCTCCCCGTCTGCTGGGGCTACTTTTCCAACAGCCGCTCCTCAATCAGGCAGCCGGCGATCTCAAAGGCGCGAATGCGCCGGGTGGCCAGGGTGAGCTGTGAACGGTACCGCTCGGGGCGCTCCTTTGCGGCCAGCGTTTTCACCGTCTCCCGCAACTTGTGCAGGGTCGAATCGATTTGTCGCTTGGCTTCCGTCAGCTCTTCTCTTGAAAAATCCACTTTGTACCTCCTCTGCCGGTCAGCGGGTCTCCTCGTTTTTTGGGGGGGAAGCGAATGCTTCCAATCGGGCGGGGGGTCGGCGGGATGCCCGCAGCTGTGATTGCCGAGGAGGGGCTGATGCGCTTTTTGCACTGTGCGCCGCCGACCCCGCGGTCCTTCTAAAACTGGTGACTGCTCCGCCCGGCAGTGCTTGCAGTTGTCGCGTTCACCGGGAAAGGCGGCCTGCGTGGGGGAGAAGGGGGTGCAGATGCGGCCGGTCTGCCCGGCGGAATGGGGACATGCACTTCCCCCAGCACAAGGCCGCTCCCAATCTCGCCGCCGCAGGTGCAGTCCCCCGCGCGGGGGTGACTTAAACCGCCGCAACAAGTGGGGGCAGTTCGGAGAATTTCAATCCACGCACCCGCATGGGGTGCGACACAATCCGCATGGCTTCGAGATTGTTCACGCAGTGATTTCAACCCACGTCCCCGCATGGGGGACGACATGTGCTCCGACGGCCAGACCTTACCGCCCAGCAATTTCAATCCACTCGCTCCGCGTGGGAGCAAGACCTCTAAGATAGGCTCTGTTGATGACAGCTGGTGAATTTCAATCCACTCGCTCCGCATAAGAGCGAGACTATTTTGGCTTTGTATTTTCTGTTGTCTTATGTCAATTTCAATCCGCGCTTTCCGTGGGGGAAACGCGGCGAGCAGCCGGGGTGAATGGGGACTGGTGCGGGGCGGGATGCAAGGCAGATAGGCGACTCAAGAGTTCTTATCGCGGCCTAGAATAAAGTCAGTAGTCGTTTGGTAATAATCGGCGAGGGCGACAAGAAGGCGTACGGGGATTTCGCGCTTTCCAGTTTCGTAATTGCTATAAACGCGCTGGTCGATGCCGAGGATGGCAGCAATCTCTTTTTGTGTCAAATCTGCATCTTCGCGCAAATCTTTTAGTCTTGGGTATCGCATTTAATCACCTCAAGACTAAGTTTATCTGTGAAATCTGAAAGCAATTGACTTTACTAACGATTGATAGTAATATTGTGTTATTACCTGTCTCTCCTTTGTGGGAGAGGAGGGTAGGGATTGGGTTCATTTGTACGGCCGAGAATATAATCTGTACTAGTATGGTAATAACTGGCCAATCGAATGACAAAACGAGTGGGAATTTCTCTTTTTCCAGTTTCGTAATTGCTATAAACTCGTTGGTCGATGCCGAGCACAGCCGCGATTTCCTTTTGTGTCAACTCGGCATCTTCGCGCAAATCTTTGAGCCTTGGATAGGACATAAAAATCACCTCAAGGCTACCTTAATCTACTATCATACAATAGTGCTTACGATACTATCTTGTGATAGTAAAATAGTAAAATTGGAAACCTTTATTCTCGTTTTGCACCCCCGAAAAGGGGTGCAAAAATGAGGTGTTTATTGGGGGTACGACAGACACTACAATGGATGTAAGGAAGATGGACGGTGATTGCGGTGTTTGAAGTGAGAAAAGAGGAGTACGTCAGCAAGACCTTTCGGCTGAAAAAAGAGCTGGTGGACGAGCTGGCAAAGTGCGCTTCAGAAAACGGCATTTCGGTCAACGAGCTGGTCTCCCAGTGCTGCCGCTACTCCCTCGACAACATGGAGGTCAAGCACCCCGCAGGGGCTTGCGGCGCATTATGAGGGGCGGGCGGACGAGAGAGGAGCGGGCGGTGCGCCGGCTCTACTGGGGATTTCAGAAAACCGTTCTGCGGATGGACAGGGAGATGTCCTACGTCTTTGACCGGCTGGTAAAGGTGTGGAAAGAGCCGCTGAAGGCGCGGGAGTCCTGGTTCCACCTCCGCCTCCCGGCACCGGCGCTGGTCTGCCTGGCCCTTGCGCCGGTGCTGACGGCGGTGCTGGCCGGGGCGGGGCGTGCGCTCGTTCTGGGCGCGGCGGCCCTGCCGGTGGCCCTCTCGCTGGGGGTGGAGTGCTGGCGGCGCTGGCGGCTGCGGCGGACGTCCCTGATGGACACCCATGTGCGCTGTCAGTGCATCCTCCGCCTCGCGCGGGAGCTGGACGGCGCGGTTTACACCGCCATTGACAGGAGTGAGAAGGGACTTCGACCCCTTTGAATAGAACGAGCGCCGTCCCGGTCGGGTGACTGGGGCGGCGCTCGTTTGCCGAAAAGGACAGGCGGGGGGTGTGCGCTTTCCGGGAGCGGTTTGCCGGGCTGAGGAGCCCCACCCCGCGCCGACGGGTGGCACAGGCTGTTCCCCCCTTGCCGAAGGCGGGCGGTCGGGGCGGCCCCCGGCGCGGGCGGGGGCAAAAACAGGGGAGGGCCCCTTCGGCGCGGGTGCCGGAAGGGGCCCTCCCTCTTGGGCGGGGGTCATCTGCGGTCGGTGCGGTACTTTTCCAGCGCCCGGGCGATGTCGCCGTGGATGAGGATGCTCAGGCGGCCGACAATGGCCTGGGGCTCGTCCTTCATCCCGCGGCGGATCCAGTCCAGCAGGATGCCCACGAAGGCGTACTTGTAGAAGTCGGCGATGAAGCGCTTGTCCTCCTCCCGCACCGGCAGGCCGACGGCCTGCTCCTCCACCACCCCGATGAGCAGGTCGTAGGTCACCTGGTAGAGGTAGCGCTCCACCTGTTCCCGGCTGATGGAGTGGTAGGCGTTCATAATGAGGGGCTTGTTGGCCAGGGCCATCTGAAAAATCTGCAAAAAGCCCTGCTGCCAGGTGTCGTAGGTCTTTTGGCCGCCGATGGCCGCCTCTGCCTCCGCCAGGAAGATCCACTCCACCAGGTCGTAGATGTCCTGAAAGTGGTAGTAAAAGGTCTGGCGGCCGACCCCGCAGTCCTCGGCGATGTCGGTGACGGTGATCTTGTCCAGCGGCTTTTGCAGCAGCAGCTTCTTCAGCGAGGCGGCCAGCGCCAGCTTGGTGGTCTGTGACATGGGCAGTTTCCTCTCCTTCTTCGGTTGGCGGGGGTCAGAGGGACGCGATCAGGGCCCGGTAGCAGTCGGCCGCGGCGGCCACCTCTTCCAGGGGGATCCGCTCGTCCCGCTTGTGGCAGAGGGCGTCGTCCCCGGGGCCGAGGATGACGAAGGGCAGCCCTGTCTGGGGGATGAACTGGGACGCGTCGGTGTAGAAATAGAGCCCCTTTTCCCCGCCGGGCAGGCCGCAGGCGGCCAGGGCCTCCCCCACCGCGAGGGCGAAGGAGCTGTCGGGGTCGGCCGCCACCGAGGGGCGGTCGTTTTGCACCCGCAGGGAGAGTTTCAGCCCCGGCCGCTGGGCCTCCAGCGCCCGGGCCACCTGGTCGGCCCGGGCGAGGACGTCGTCGCTTTTCAGGCCCGGCAGGGTGCGGATGTCCAGGGTGGCGGAGGCGGCGTCGGGGATGACGTTGGTCTTGACCCCGCCGGAAAGGGTGGTGAGGCTGACGGTGGTGCGCCCCAGGAGGGGGTGGGTCTCGCCGCTGTCCAGGGCGGCGCGCAGCCCGGCGGCAAAGGCGGTCACCCCGTCGATGGCGTTGACCCCCAGTTCCGGCCGGGAGCCGTGGGAGGAGAGGCCGAGGGCCTCCACCTCCAGCCAGAGGCAGCCCTTTTCGCAGCTTCCCGGGCGCAGGCCGGTGGGCTCGCAGATGACGGCGGCTACCGCGCCCGCAAAGGCCCCCTCGTCCCGCAGCAGGCAGACCCCCATGCCGCTGGTCTCCTCGTCGGCGGTGAAGCAGAGGCGCAGGTCCAGCGGGGGAAGGACCCCTTCCCGCAGGAAGGCGAGGGCGGCGGCGACCATGGCGGCGGCCCCGCCCTTCATGTCCACCGCGCCCCGGCCGTGGAGATAGGCGCCGTCGAACGCGCCCCCAAAGGGGTCGCGCTGCCAGAGGGGGGCGTCGGGCACCGGCACGGTGTCCAGGTGCCCCACCAGGCAGAGGGCGCGGCTGCGATCCCTGCCCGGCAGGGTGATGACCATCGAGTCCCGCCCCGGGCCGTGGGGGTAGCGGCGCACCTCCACCGGCAGGCCGGTGAAACACGCCTCGATGCGGTCGCAGACGGCAGCCTCGTTCTGCCCGTCCGAGCGGATTTGGACGAGCTCACTCAAAAGGGTTTTCAGTTCCTGCATTTCCATGGGCAAAGGCTCCTCTCGGTTGACGCGCGGCCCCGGCAGAGGGATGGAGTGCGCGCATGTGGGTTTTGGGGGAAAGGGGGCGGGCGCGTTGGCCCGCCCTTTTTGCAGGTCTCGGGACGGCAGGGGGAGGGAGGCAGATGGTTGGCATCTCTGCTTACGCCCCCATGTGGGGTGTGACCTGGTTCCCGTGACGCCCTTTGGCACCTGCCACTTGTTTCAATTTTACGCGTCCGCGTGGGGTGCGGTGGCGCTGGCTGGAACTGGGGTCGCCACCGGTGAATTTCAATCCACGCACCCGCGGGGGGCGACCAAATAGAACTGGATTGTTGAGTACCCGAATGTCAATTCCTCCCCCTGTGAAGAGAGTCGACAGCTGTTTCCGATGGCCCCCGGTATACAGGGCGACCGCGTTTTAGCCTGTGAGGTGATACAAAGTCCCGGTGGGTATTCACCCCGCCGGACATCCCCTCTCCCCACCCCGCACGGGCGGCGAGGGGCACCGGATGTTTTGGCGGTGTGTCTGCCCGCCCGTTCCCGCCTCGCCCCGCGCAAAAAATGCTCCCGTGTTGCTCTAAGTGATTTGACCTGTCAGGCGGGAAAGGGGGATTTTCGCCGGGCGCGGCAGGCCGATAGCCGGCGGAGGCGGCTCCTCTACTCTGCCCTGTCCCAGAGGGGCAGGTTCCCCACCCCAAAGGGGTGCGCCTCCCCCAGGTGGGAGAGGAACCGTCCGGCCCCGGCCCCGCTGCGGACACATCGCCCCTCAAAGGCGGCGATCTCGCCGTTGACGATGGTGCAGACCGCCCGCTTGGCCCCCTGGTCACAGAGCACCACATTTGCCCGCGCCCCGGCCCCCAACTGCCCCAGCTTCTCGGCGAAGAAGGGGACGCCGGTGATTTCGCTTAAGTAGGCGGCGGGGTTTTGCGTCATGGTGGCCACCGCCCGCGAGAGGGGGAGCACCCCGTTTTCCGCCAGCTCCAGAATGGCGGGCAGGTTGTCTCGGGTGTCGCCAAAGCCCTTCATGGTGCAGTCGCCCTGTCCGTCGGAACAGAGGATGGAGACGGTGCCGTCGGCCAGGGCCTCAAAGCAGAGCGCCTGCGCCTGTGGGTCGATGCGCAGCCCCTCCCGGTTGCCCCGGCCGGGCCGCAGCATGGAGGAGACCAGCTCCCCGGTGATGTTTGGCTGGCGGCAGAGGGCCAGCACCCGGCGCATCCCCTCCGTCCCGCCGGCGTGGGTGCCGCAGCCGGCGGCCGAGGCGTGCCCCAGGTAGAGGGGCCGCCCTTTCGAGAGGGCCGCCATCCGCTCGGCGTGGGCAGGGTCCTGGGTGTGGCTCATCAACAGCAGCCGGGCGCGGGAGGTGACGGCGAAGAGCCGCTCGATCTGCGCGTCCGAGAGGATGAGGTGGCCCATGTGGTCCTTCACCCCCATCACCAGCGCCCCGGTGGCGGCGGTCAGGGGGGCGCGGGAGAGTTTTTGCAGGGCGGTGTCCCAGGGCAGGTCGCCGGCGAAGTAGGCCGTCAACTCGCCGTCGTCCAGCTGGCAGGCCAGCAGGCTGGCCGCCCCCAGGTAGCAGCCCCCGCTGAGGGGGAGGCCCCGGTCGAATTCCCCCCCAAAGAGGGCGGGGGCCATAAAGGTGTTGCCCGCCCCGGGGGTGAAGGCGGCGGTCACCCCGTGGCAGACGGCGTTTTGGATGGGGGCGGTGCTCACCTCGAAGAGGTCGCCCATGTGCAGGTGCATGTCGATGAGACCGGGCAGCACCAGCAGCCCCCGGCAATCCACCACCCGGTCGCCGGGCCGGTGGTCGATGTGGGGGGCCGCCTCGGCGACACGGTCCCCTTCCAGGGCCAGGTCAAAGGGGCCCTCCCGCCCATTTTTGGGGTCGACCAGGTAGCCGCCTTTCAGGAACAGTCGCCCTGGGGCCGCCGGGGCGGAACAGACCCGCCCGCCCGCGGCGGTGGCCACCCCCTGGGGCCGGGGGACAGATGGGTAGAGAGACATGGAAAACCCTCCTTTTGAAAAGCGCGCTCGGGCAGGGGCCCGGCGCGGGTGTGCGGGTGGGAGCTCAATTGAAATTGGTGTGGGGTTTGCGCCGTTTCCCTGGGACATCTCCGCACCTTGTATGGGTGTGGGGGATAGCGGTGGGGTTGTCACCGCCGCCGAAAAATGGAGACCGCACCTCATTTGGGTGCGGGGACTTGCCCCCCGCGAGCGCTCCAAGTATGCCGACGGCGGATGGGAGCGGGCAGGGCCGGTCAGACGCGGATGACCGAGGCCGCCGAGGAGAGCCCTCCGCCAAAGGCCACCAGGCAGACCAGGTCGCCCTTTTTCAACTGCCCCGAGCAGTTGAGGATGTCCAGCGCCACCGGCACGCTGCCGGAGGAGGTGTTGGCCACGTGGTCGATGTCCACCACGAACTTCTCCATGGGGATCTTCATCAGTTTGGAGGCCGACTGGATGATCCGCAGATTGGCCTGGTGGGGGACGAAATAGGCGATGTCCTCCACCGCCACCCCGGCCTCGGCCGCGGCGGCCCGCACCGCCTTGGCCAGGGCCTTGACGGCAAAGCGCATCACGGCGCTGCCCTTCATGTAGAGGTCAGTGTTGTGGGGCGCGCCGGCCTTGCAGAAGGGGGTGTCCTTGCGGGGATGGTGGCAGGTGAGGACGTGGTCGGTGTCGGTCACGCAGTCCACATAGCAGGAGAGGAAACCCGGCTCCTCCCCCCGGTGAAGGACGACGGCCCCGGCCCCGTCGCCGAAGAGGACGCAGGTGGAACGGTCGCTCCAGTCGATGAGCTGGCTGTTGCAGTCGGCCCCCACCACGATGGCGTTGGCAAAGCCGCAGGTCTCCATCATCCCCCGGGCGGCGGCCAGGGCGTAGAGAAAGCTGGAGCAGTTGGCGTTGACGTCAAAGGCGGCGGCCCGCTCGATGCCCAGCCCCCGCTTGACGTTGGCCGCCACCATGGGGACCGAGGTGTCGGGGGTGACGGTGGCGCAGACCACCAGGCCGATCTCCTCCGGCGCGAGACCGCTGCGCTCCAGCGCCTGGGCGGCGGCCCTGGTGGCCAGGTCGGTGGTGGTCTCCTCCTGGGCGATGTGGCGCTGATGGATGCCGGTGCGGCTGACGATCCACTCGTCGCTGGTGTCCAAAAACTGGGTGAAGGCCTCGTTGCCGACGGTGAAGGGGGGCAGATAGCGGCCGGTGGAAAGCAGGGAAATGGGCATGGCGGTACGCTCCTTTTATGGTGCCGGGCCGGGCGGGCAGGCCCGCGACGGCCCGTTTTTTTATCTTTATTTTACCATATTGGGAGGGGGAGTTCAAACAGGGGAGGGGATGGACAGGGCCTTTTACAAATGGCCGGCGGCGTGTTACTATGGGGACAAAAGGAGATGGAAAATCGTGGAGAGACAGGAAAAGCGGGCGGAGTGGAAGGACATGTTAAAGACGCTGGCCGCCGTTGTGCCGGTGGCAATCACCCTTGCCGGGGGGCTGTCCTTCTTTCGCAGCTTTGGAAGGGCCACCCATTACGGGTTGGAGAACAGTCTGTCCCACTTCTCTTTTCTGTTGGGTGACCGCTTCGTATTCTGGGGAACCCTGGGTGCGTTTGCGCTGGGATTTGTGGTCTTTTGGGTGGTTCGGGCCTGCCTGCATGCCTTTTGCAGGCAGGTGCAAAGCCAGTACGATGAGCGAAGGCAGTGGACGGTCAGGTTGTACCACCTCTTTTTTGGCAAGAAAAAGAAGGTGGTGCGCACCCTTTTGGCCTTTGCTCTTTCGTTTCTCTTTTCCTTTACCACCTATCTCTTTTCCTTTGGTGTCTTTTCAGATGTTGCCGGCTTGGGGTGGAGTACGAAGACGGCCCTCTCCTTTGCCTCGCTCCCCTGGGTCGTGGCAGGGTATTGCTGGATCATCTATCAGGAGATGGACGCCACCGTCAACAGGCGACTGCTCATCCCGCTGGCAGTGCTGGTGGTGGCCATGTCTGTCGGAATCCTCTGCAACTTTGAATATGAAAGGGGCCTGGAAGAGGCGGCCGAGCAGAAGACCTACCTCATTTTATACGACCGCGAGGCCGAGGAGGCAACCGGTGAAGAGCAGTGCTATGCGGTGGCCTATGTGGACGACCTCTACTACGCCTTTTCCTGCCGACGGGAGGGAGAGGGGCGGCTGGTCGTCGAGACCGCCCGCCCGCGCAACTTTGAGCGGACCCACCCCCACTGCGAGCGGGTGACCTTTGACGAGGTCGTCGTGATGGAATAGAGAAGAAGCCGCCTGTTTGGGCGGCCTCTGTCCTTTTATTCATTTGTCAGCGCCTCCAGCGCCCGATAGTAGGCCATCGTCTCCCCCTGGGTTTTGCCGTTTAAAAAGACGTACTTCCCGCCCACCACCATCTGGATGAAGGGCGGGTTTTTCTTGTAGATGTAGAACTTGCACTGGCCGTATGCGGTGGAGGAGTAGTTGCCCATGTCGTACTCGCTGGTGCTGCCGCCGCCTGTCCGCACGGCACTGCCCTCGATTTCATCTACCAGGGTGATAGACTCCAGCTCGGCGGCGTCGAAGCGGTACCCAAAGGCCGGGGCGGCGATGCGCACCTGCGCGCCGTCGATTTGCAGCCGCAGGGGGGTGAAGTCCAGCCGCAGCAACAGGCCAAAGACCGGGATGAGGATGAGGGCCAAAAAGAGGTAGGACGCCCGCGCCTTCCACCGCCCCCTGGGGTGGGCGCGGTTGTAGGGCGAGAGGAAGGGGTCGCGCTCCTCCGTCCGATCCCTTGGGTCGCGGGAGTTGCAGTAGTAGCCTGCAGCCCAGTACTCGTCGTCATCGGCGAGGAAGGGGCCCCCCACCTCCGCCGTCGCGGCCTGCTGCACCTGCTCCAGCCGGGCCTGAAAAAAGAGGGCGGCCCCCGCCCCTGCCAGGGCGAAGAGGGGGAAGAAGGCCCAGAGGGGGAAGCGGAGAGGCTGCGAGGGGAAGAGAGCGAAGAAGAGGAGGAGGAAAAGCACCCCTTCTCCAAAGGCGGTGCTCGCCCAAAAGGCCGACCAGAGTCGGTAGACTTGGCGGTTGCAGCGCAGGTTCACCTCGCTGTCGGCGCAGTAGGTGCGCACCCGCCCCGCCCCTTTGCCCGAGCGCCAGAGGCAGAAGAGACAGGTCGCCAGGTGGAGTGCCGCCAGCGAGGCCGCGGCAGGGCGCATGGAGGGGCGAGCCAGGGGGAGGAGGAGAAAGAGGGCGACACAGAGCCCCAGCGCCGGCAGGAACCAGAGGGGCGAGAGGGGCAGTTCCCGGCGGGCGGCGACGGCCCGCAGGTCCACCGGCAGGGTGATGGGGGTCCCCAGACACCAGCCCCGCCGCCGCTTCAGTGCCAGCAGGGACTGAAAGGCCCCTACCCGCAGCCGGGAGGTGAGGAAGAGGCAGCAGCCGTAGACCAAAGCCATCTGCAGCAGCAGGAGGGAGGGCCAGCGCTCCAGAAAAAAGAAGGGGGCCGCCGCCAGCACTGTGAGGAGGAAGATGTGGTCGATCTGTCGGCGGTAGCGGTGGAGGATGGCCTGCACCTCCGCGTCGTCCCAGCGGGCGCGGGAGAGGGTGGCACCCAGCAGCCGCCCCTCTTTGCCCACCCGGCGGGCATTTGCATAGGTGGTGCCGATGAGGATGAGGTAGGTGAGGCCGAAAATCAGAGTGAGCATCCCGACCCCTCCTTTGCTGTTCTGGCCCCCGTGCCAAAGCGCCGGTACTGCTTGCGGCAGAGGGCCAGAAAGGTCTCCTCGTCGATCCCCCGCAGCCCCGACTCGGCCGTCAGCAGGGAGAGGTCGCGCTCCAACTTGGCGGTGAAGTCGGCGGCGGGGGGGAAGTGCTTGGCCACGGCGGTCCCCGCTCGCCGGTCCTGAACCAGGTATCCCTCCTGCTTGAGGAGGGCGTAGGCCTTGTTGACGGTCATGGCGTTGACCCCCAGTTGGGCGGCCAGCTCCCGCACGGTGGGCAGCCGCTCCCCCGGCTGGGCCAGCCCCTCGCCGATTTGCAGGACGATCTGGTTTCGCAATTGCAGGTAGAGGGGGACATCGCACTGCAGGTTGAGTTGAACGATCAAGGGGATACCCTCCTTTTGACATCGGACAGTATAATTTATGTGTCATTTGCATTATATTAGATAATACAAAGTTGTCAAGAGGGATTGCCTGATGGGTGGGGAGCTTATGCGGGCTGGGGCGCGGGACTTCAAAAAAGAGGTGGGGAATGCGGGAGAGCCGCTGCCGAGTAAGATGAAAGGGGGGTGAGGATTTTAAAAGGAGAGCCGCCCTACAAGTGTTTGGGAAGGGATACTGCAGGGAAAAAAGAGGGGCACCGGGAGAGGTACTACTGGAGAGGGGAGAAGAGGCAGGTGGAGGGACTTCAAAAGAAGGCTGCCCTGTCGGCTTTGGGGAGGGGTGTACGGGACAGAGGGGAGACGCGAAAGGGGAGAACAGGAAACTTAAAAAAGCCGCCCTATCGGATTTGGGAAGGGGGTGAATGGGGAAGCGGCGGGGCGCGGTCGCCCGCGAGAGTGCGGCGCATCGGCCCCTTGCGCCCATTTGTTGCCCTGCCTGTGGGAACGCCTCGGGCGGGGCGGCCTGTCCCGTCGGAGACCTGGCGTCGCCGGGAAAGAGGAGTGGCGGCCCGCAAAGGGGCGGCAATTGTGGTATACTGGTTGCAGACAACCATGGCGCTGCGGTATAGGCGGGCAACTGGGTCCGGCCGCACTGCGCCGTGCGTGCGGAAAAGAGGGACAGACGCTCGGTGGGGCGCTGTCCGCCGCGAAAAAGGAGGGGATCGCCGTGCAGATACAGCGGCTGTTTTCAGAGCTCTGCCTGCTTTTGCGGCGGGAGCGGGTCACCTGTGAGGAGATGGCCCGCCTCTACGAGGTGGCGCCGCGGACCATCTACCGGGATATGGATGTCTTGAGCGGCGCGGGCATCCCGGTCTACACCCAGCGGGGCCGGGGCGGCGGGGTTGCCCTGCTGCCGGGTTTTGCCCTGCCCCGCACCCTGTTGACCGAGGCCGAGCAGGGGGCGGTGCTGGCGGCTTTGCAGGGGGCGGCTGCCGCCGGGGCCGAAGGGGCCAGCGCCCTGGACAAGCTGTCGGCCCTCTTTGCCCGGGGGGAAGAGGAGGAGCACTGGCTGGCGGTGGATTTCTCCCCCTGGGGCGGGGACCGGGCGGCGCAGGAGACCTTTTACCTGCTCAAAGAGGCCATCCTGGGGCGGCGGGTGCTGGCCTTTCGCTATTACAGCGCCCGGGGAGAGGCCACCCAGCGGGAGGTGGAGCCCCGGCAGCTGGTCTTCAAGGGGCAGGCCTGGTACCTCTGGGCCTGGTGCCGCAAGCGGGGGGACTGGCGGTTTTTCAAGCTGCTGCGGATGGAGGGGGTGCGGGACACCGGCGAGCCCTTTTCCCCCCGCCCTGCCCCGCCCGAACTGGCCGAGGTGGAGCCGGGCGGCTTCGGCCGCCCCGTCTCCCTGCGGCTGCGGTTTGCCCCCTCGGCCGCCTTCCGCCTGGCGGAGGAGTTCGCCCCCTCCCAGCTGCAGCGGCAGGCCGACGGCAGCGCGGTGGTGGAGCTGGATTTCCCCGAGGGGGAGTGGCTGTACAGCTACCTCCTCTCCTTTGGGGAGGGGTGTCTGGTGGAGTCCCCCGCCCCGGTGCGCAGGGAGCTGGCCCGCCGGGCGGCCGCGGTGGCGGAGGCCGCCGGGTGGGCAGACGGAAAGAAACGCTGAATCCCTGCCGCGACGGCGGGGGCCTTAAGAGCCCTGCCATCCCGGCCGGCCCCCTTCGCTTTTTGTCAGGAGGGGGGCTGGGGTGAAGTTCCCCCCTTTGCCGCGCCGCAAGGGCAAAAAAGCCCTCCCTGGAGTGGGGAGGGCGGCGCTGTCTTTAGGTATGTGTAATTAGTAGGCCTGACGATGGCGTTCGCTGCGGAGGGCCCGGCGGCGCTCGGAAACCTGCCACTACTGCTTTTCCTCTTCTCTCTCTACCGAGAAGGGGGCCGGGAAGAAGCTCCTCTCTTTGCCGCGCCGCAAGGGCAAAAAAAGCCCTCCCCGGAGTGGGGAGGGCGGCGCTGTCTTTAGGATGTGTGATTAGTAGGCCTGGCGGCGGCGTTCGCTGCGGAGGGCCCGGCGGCGCTCGGCGGCCTGCCACTCCTGCTGCCCCTCCTCACTCTCTATCAGGAGGGGGGGCACCGGGGTGGGATTCCCCTCCTTGTCCAGGGCGACCATCACCAGATAGGCGGTGTTGATGAGCCGCCGCTCTCCGTCCAGGGATTCGACAAAGGTGTCCACCCGCACCTCCATCGAGGTGGTGCCGGTGTGGGTGACCCGGGAGATGAGGACCACCATCTCCCCGGCATAGGCGGCCGACTTGAACTGCAGGTTGTCGATGGCGGCGGTGGTGACGTCCCGTCCGCTGTGGCGGCGAGCGGCCACGGCGGCAGCCACGTCGATCCACTCCACCAGCACCCCGCCGAAGAGGCGACCCGCACCGTTGATGTGGCCGGACATGACGATGTTGGTCTGCTCGGAGCGGGAGAGGGACGAGGGTTTGGGAGTTCGGGGCATAAAAGCGCCCTCCTTTCTGTGGGCTGTATTTCAAACAGGTTTTAGTATACCACGTTTCCGCAAGGCGGGGAGCAAAAATTTTGGCAGGCAAAAAATTTACAGGGCGGTCACACAACCGGGCGAATCGGTGGTAAAATAGACCGGAAAAAAGACACGGGGGGCGAAGAGGATGAACAAGTCCAAGCGATGGGTGCAGGTGGGAGCGCTGGCCCTGGCGATTTTGCTGGGCCTGGGGGCCATCGTGGGGGCCTGCATGCCCCTGTTTTTCTAGGGGGCCGCCGCGCCGCCCGATTGCAGATAAAAAGAGAGCCGCAGGGTGCGGCTCTCTTTTTTGTCTGTTTGCAGGTGGAAGGGCGCGGCGACGGCGGGGGGGGGGGGGGGGGACGATGGGAGTGCCGGGTGCCGGCCGGGTCCCCGATGGCAGACAGGGGAACAGACACCGGAGCTTGGGGACTGGTTGCCGCCAGACGACAGGTCGAGCTGCACCGCTGGCTTGCCGGAAAAGGAGGAGGACAGCGCCGCCCACCTGCGGGGGAGAGAGACCTTGGCAGCAGAGGAGCGGGCGGGGCGTTCCCGTCTGCGGCCGATTTTGGCAGCCGGTGACGCCGCTTGCCGCCGGGACGGCCGTTCGGTTTTCCCCCCTGCCGGAGAGGAGGGCCCCATACCGAGTGCAACACTCCGGCCCAGAGGGGGCGTAGTCTGTCAACGCCGCCCCTGGGTCAGGCGGTAGCTCATCTCCAACAGGTCAAAGATGGCCTCCCCCTCCACCGACCCGTCCAGGAGGATGCTGACCCAACTGTCCTTGTTCATGTGGTAGGCCGGGAGGATGCCCGGGTTTTGCCGCAGGGAGCCGACGAGCAGCGGGTCGCACTTGACGTTGAGGATGTCCACCCGCCCCTCGCCGGGCAGGCCGAGGGAGCGCGCCGGCACCTCCATGAGGAGGGCATACCAGCGCCGGTTCTCCCGGTGGCGCAGCGCCAAGTGGTTGGGAAAGCGGGTCCAGAGGGCCTCTGGCTCGGTGCCGTAGCGCGCTCTGGCGCGCTCTAAAATGGCTGTTTTGTCCACTGGGTGCACAGCGAACACTCCTTTCTCGGCGGACGGGCCGCCTTTTTAAACGAGTATAGCGGGGGCGGCGGGTTTTGGCAAGGGCGGGCGCAAAAAAGGAGCCGCGCTCTCACGGCTCCTTTTTTGAGATGGAACAGAGGGGGTCATTTGGGGCTCTTTGTGCTATCGCCGCCTACCGCTGCAGGTGTTTCCAGCCGGCAAAGTGTCGTTTGCAGAGCACCGCGACGAGGAGGGAGGCGGTGAGGATGGCCAGCCAGGTGGGCAGGGCGGAGGCATCCCCCGTCTGGGAAGCGCCGTCCTCCGGCCCTTGGGTCGGGGGCGCGGCATTGCCGCCGGAGGGATCGCCCTCCTCCGGGTCCGGGGTCGGGGGCGTCTGCCCGCCGCCGTCCGGCGGCGCTGGGTCCACCGGGTCATCGGGGACGGGGGGCGTCGGCTCGTCGGGATCGGGTTTTACTGGGTCGTCGGGGTCAGGGGTCACCGGCTCGTCGGGGTCGGGCTCCACCGGGGCCTCGCGGTAGAGGGCGCGAACGGTGGCCTCGGCGCTGGCGGTGAAAGCGGTGTTGGCGGCGGTGGCGTCGGCAAAAGTGCCCTCGCCCGACACCAGCTCCCAGCGGTCAAAGGCCATCCCCTCGGGGGCCGGGTCGGCGGTGAGGTAGGCGGGCTGGCTGATGAGCTGGTTGTCCGAGCCGCTCCCCCCGTCCACCGCAAGGGTGTAGAAGTGCCCGGCAGGGGCCACCAGCACGTCAGTGGTGGGCCGATCGCCGACGCCGAAGGTCTGGCCGCCGCCCTCTAGGGGGATGATCTCCCCGTCCTGGGGGCGGGCGATGGTGGGGAGAGGGGTGTCGGCTGTTTTCAGCGAGAAGGCGATCTCGCCGCCCGCCTGGACAGCGGGAGCGCCCCCGCTGGAGAGGGCGTAAAAGAATCGATCCTGCCCGGAAGAGAGAGGTGTCCCGTCAAAGAGGAGGAGGTCACCGCCGGTGGCAATGGCGGGAAGGGGGATGTTCTCCCCCTTGACGGGAAGGGCGCGGGCGGTGACCTGGGAATTGCCTGTGATGACGATCTTTCTGTCTGACTGGATGGGCGTTTCTCCCGCCGCGCAGACGTTCACACGGGAAGAGGTGATGGAGAGAGCGCGGTTTTCGTTTTGTGAGCGAAGGACAATGGGCCCATTTGCCGTGAGATCGCTGCCATTGATGAGATTTATACTGCCGTTGGTCGACTCCATTCCGTCGCAAAGGGCGATACAGTTATTCAAACTGGCGCTTGGAGCGGTGATTTTTTTGCAAATCAGATTCTGAATATTGGATGCACTGATTGCCCCCGCAGCGGCCAGGTCCCCGTCTACTGTCAAGAGGCCATCCTCCACGGCATGAGCTTCCTTTACCAGGGATAGGGGACCCGCGCTGCTGGACAGTGCAGTGAGATGACTTGCCCCATCAAGGCCAATAAAAATGCCGACGGTTTCTCCCTCTTGTCGGATAAGGGGTTCCAACGTGACACAGTGCGCTCCCCGGTCAACTTTGTTCAGCTCTATGTATCCGGCCCCAGACGTAACTTTAATGTGCACGTCCTCCTGCACCGTCCCACTGAGCCGACAGTTGTTTTCGAGAATGAGGATGTGTGTGACCGGGTCATAGGTATACTGGGCCCGCCCTGTCCCGGCAGTGTGCGTCATACCTATCGACAGCGGGGGCGCGTACTTTACCTGTAGCTGGTCAAAACCAGCGGATGCGGTATAGGTGGCGCTGCCATTTGAAAATGCTAGGTACATATTGTTGCGGGTGATGTCGAGGGGGTCGCTTCCAGTGGAGGTCACGGTGACCTGATCCCCCTCTTTGCAGTAAAACCCGTCAAAGTCCCCCCGGCCGGAGATGGACTTGCCCGATGGGGCCGAAAGGGAGACTGCCTGGGCGGCATTGCCGGTGAGTTCTACCCGGCGGTAGAGGGGGTTGGCGGCTCCCGTGCTCGGGGTGAAAGAGGGCTGCTTGCCCCCCTGGGCGGCGAGGTAGACCCCTCCCTCGGCTTCGGTGAGAAGACCGGTGGCTCGGGCGTCCCCGCTGAGGTAGATTTGATTGCAGGTGATGGCGTCGGCCCCGTCGATCCCCCCGCCGGCGGCCGTGAGAGCGCCAATGGAGCAGGCGCTTCCCACCTCTCCCATGAGGCGGGGAGAACCCGCATCGCCGCCGCTGAGTTGGAGTTGGTCCACGCGGGCGGCATTTGTGAGTTTTAGTTGGTAGTCGCCCGGCCGCATGATGAGGGTGCCGACATGGGCCGCCAGATACAACTCATCGGGGGGGTCCTGCGGCAGCTGTATGTCCAAGGTCCCGATCTCGCCGCCCTGGCACTGGAGGAGGAAGCCGACCGAACAGCTGGGGACTTCGGTTTGGGCCTTGAGGGATCCGACGGTGCCGCCGCTGATGATCAGCCGCCCCGCGCAGAGGTTCAACTGTCCCACGTGGCCGCCGGAGATGCTGACGTAGGTGTTGCCGGACGAGGGCGCGCCGCGGTCCGCTTCCATGGCGCTGATTCCCGACACCTCCAGCCGGTCGATGGAGGCGGATTCTCGGATGTTCAGGCGGCCCAGCTTCTGCAGTACTCGGCCGTCGCCCTCGCAGCGGACCGAACCTTCTACCTCCAGAGAGGCGTCCTCTTCCCAGACCAGTTCTCCCCGGACGATCAGGGTGGCCCCTTTTTCGATGGTGATGGTCCCCGGGTACAGACAGTCGCCCGCATCGGCGTTGGAGCCGATGGAGACCCGTTCTCCCGCCGGCACGACATAGGTGGTCCCCGCCTTTAGCGTGCCCATTTCGGGGGTGAGGGGAACTTCGTCCCCCGCCGCCAGGGGCGAGAGCCACAGGACGCCGGCGAGGAGCAACAGGGTCAGGGCGATCCCTGCGACGCCAGCCCAGTGCCGCAGGGTGAGACGCGCGTGTTTCACAGAAAATAGCCTCCTTTTAAAGGAGAGAAAAGGCAGGGCGTAAGGGGAGGCGTCAAAGAAGGTGTGCTTTTCCGTTCTTTTGGAGACAGCAGATAAAATTGCCCTATTTGACGATTGATTTGATAGATCAATCGCTTTTTTTGTCGTTTTTCTCCTTTTTCGTTGTGCCATACCGTTTCTATGAGCCGAACGGAAAAGCACACTTTTTATACAGTATACAGGCTTCCTCAAAAAATGACAAGAATCCTACAAAATAAAAGAAAAAAACAGCGCTTTTTAACTGGAAGAGGGACTTGGAACGCCGCATCTGCCATCCGCCTTTTGCGCCCCGTCGTCTTGCAGCGGAGAGAGGCAACCAAACCAAAAAGGCGCAGGGCGGGCCCGGAGGCCCGCCCTGCCCCGGCAATCGGCTTTGGAAAGGGGGTTACAGCACCACGATCTCGCTGTCGCGGATATGGGAAGATCCCTCGGGGGTGCGCCAGACGGCCCCCTCGTAGGCGCGGAAGGGGGGAGCGCCCTTGAGCTCGGAGATGAAGGCGCCGATGAAGTCGTAGGGCAGGTGGCTGACAATGGGCCGCACCCAGGTGTGTTCGGGGGTGGGCAGGGCGATGATGTGGGCCCCCTCGGCAAAGGTGCCGGGGGCGCAGTCGGTGATGACATAGACCTTGCGGCCGATGTTCACCGCGCACTGCACCAGCTCCTTGGTGCGGGAGAGGGAGGGCGAGTCGGCGAAGATGGTGATGAAGGTGCCCAGGGTGGAGGGCTCCTCGGTGAAGTAGTTGATGTGGCACCAGTCCTCGCAGTCGTCCCCGGTGACGAGACCGCCGAAGAACTCCACCATCTTGGCCTGGCCGAAGACGGCGGTGGAGCGGCTCTCCCCGTCGGAGACAAAGTCGAAGGCGCGGCAGTTCTGCAGGTCCTGGGCGGCGGCGAAGCAGGCCTCCTCCATTGCGGGCAGGGCGGCGGCCGCCTGGTCGAGATGTGCGGTGATGCAGGCGGTGAACTGCTCGTGGGTGAGGTCGTTGGAGCCGTTGACCCGGCCGATGTGGTGGGCCAGGCAGAACAGCGCCAGGGTGGAGGCCACGTAGGAGCAGACCCCGGGAGCGGGCTCGAGCTGGGGCATCCCCAGGGGGAGGACGTAGTTGGCGGAGGTGGCCACCGGCGACTCCGGGTTGTCGGAGATGGCCAGAGCGACCCCGCCGTGTTTCACCGCCCGCTGCAGGCACTCGGCCACCCGGCTGACGGTCCCCGAGATGCTGATGCCGATGACCAGGGCGCCCTCGATCTTTTCGACGGGGAGGTGACGGGCAAAGTCGGTGGCCTTGACGGCGGTGCACTTGACCCCCGACAGGGCCTGGAAGGCCGGCAGGGCCGAGAGCCCGGCCAGATAGGAGTCGCCGCAGCCGGTGATGTAGACCCTGTGAACGGCCAGCAGCTCCTCCGCGGGGATGACCTCGCTGATTTTGGGGGCGGCCATGTTCTGCAAAATCAATTTGCCGAATTCGGGGGTGTAGCGGCTCTGGCGTGCGCCGGCGCTGTCGTACTGTTTTTTGTCCATGGTGGCGTTACCTCCTAAAAATTCCGCCGGGTAACGGCGGAGATTGGGTTCATATTCCTAATCAGTATAGCACAGATGAGGGGGAGGGGGCCGCCAAAATTTCGGGCCTCTTTTTGTCGATTCTGGCGGAGGAGGGAGAAAAATAGCCACAAAAAACGGTTGACATTTTAGAGGATCGGGCATACACTACCAATTAGTTGATTAACGATTAATCAGTTTACATTTAGCTGGCAAAATAGTGTGCCGCCGCGCCCCCCTCACCGGCAGGGGAGACGGCGGCCGCCCTGCCGGCAGGAGAGGAGAGACTCATGGGAGACAAACTCAGAGACATTGTCTGGCGGATCAACCGGCTGCACGTGCTCCACCGCATCTACCTCAGCCGGGCCGCGCTGGAAAACGGCCTCTACTTCGGGCAGCTGCCCATCCTCGAAAACATCATGGACCACGACCTCTGCACCCAGAAGGAGCTGGCCGCGTGGATGCGCATCTCCGCCCCCTCCATCGCCACCTCGGTCAAGCGGCTGCAAAAGCACGGGCTGGTGGAGAAGCACAGCGACCCCGAGGACCTGCGCTGCACCCGGCTGCACGTCACCGAGAAGGGGCGGGCCTACGCCGCCTCCAGCCGGGCGGCCTTTGACCAGGTGGACGAGCGGCTGTTTGCCGGGTTCACCCCGCAGGAGCTGGAGGAGCTGCAGGGCCTTCTGGAGCGGATGATCGACAACCTGGGCAGCGAGTACCGCGACCGCCCCTGGCGGGAGCTGATGGACACGGCCCGCTCCCTGCGCCACCAAGTAGAACAAGAGGAGGAAAAGGATGGTTAGACAACTGGCACCCTACACGAAAAAATACCGTTTGTACATGATCCTGGCGCCCATCTCGGTCATCTTCGAGGTGCTGCTGGAGATCCGCATCCCCTACTACATGTCCAAGATCGTGGACGTGGGCATCAATACCGGGGACATGGACTACGTGCTGCGCACCGGGGGGATGATGGTGCTGATGGCGATTCTGGGGCTCTGCTTCGGGGCCACCAGCTCCCGCTTCGCCTCCATGGCCGGCATGGGCTTTGGCAGCGAGCTGCGGCGGGGGCTGTTTGAGAAGGTGCAGTCCTTCTCCTTTGCCAACGTGGACAAATTCAGCACCGCCTCCCTCATCACCCGGCTGACCACCGACGTGCAGACCATTCAGATGGCCTTTATGATGACCATCCGCATGCTGGTGCGCGCCCCGGTGATGCTGGTGGGGGCCACCATCATGGCGGTGCAGATCAACGGAGAGTTGGCCCTGGTGTTCCTGGTGGCCATCCCCATCCTCGCCAGCCTGCTGGCCCTGATCGCCGTCAAGGCCTACCCCCAATTTCGCAAGATGCTCGACCGCTACGACAACCTCAATGCCTCGGTGCAGGAAAACCTCATCGCCATCCGGGTGGTGAAGGCCTTCGCCCGCTCCGAGTTTGAGAAGGGCAAGTTCAAAAACGCCAACGACGCCCTCACCGCCGCCCAGCGCAAGGCCGAGCGGATCCTCAACTGGAACATGCCGGTGATGCAGCTGACCGTTTACAGCTGCATCGTGGCCATCCTCTGGTTCGGCGGGCAGAAGATCGTGGTGGGCAACATGCAGACGGGCGAGCTCATCAGCTTTGTCAGCTATGTCAACCAGATCCTCATGTCCCTGATGATGATCGCCAACGTCTTTGTCAACCTGGTGATGAGCCGGGCCTCCCTCCAGCGCATCTCCGACGTGCTGGCCGAGGAGCCGGACATCCAGGACGGCAGCGGCGAGGCCCAGGCCGCCGACGGCTCCATCGACTTTGAAAACGTCTCCTTCAAGTACAATAAGGACGCTTCCGAGAAGGTGCTCGAGGGGATCGACCTCCACATCGCCTCCGGGCAGATGGTGGGGATCATCGGCGGCACCGGCAGCGCCAAGAGCACCCTGGTGCAGCTGATCCCCCGCCTCTACGACGTGAGCGAGGGCCGCATCCTGGTGGGCGGCCGGGACGTGCGCGACTACAAGATCGCCGAGCTGCGCCAGGCCGTGGGGATGGTGCTGCAGAAAAACGTCCTCTTCTCCGGCACCATCCGCGACAACCTGAAGTGGGGCGACGGGGAGGCCAGCGACGAGGAGATCGTGGCCGCCGCCCAGGCCGCCCAGGCCGAC
Source organism: Bittarella massiliensis (ex Durand et al. 2017) (assembly GCF_009876955.1). Lineage (NCBI taxonomy): Bacteria > Bacillati > Bacillota > Clostridia > Eubacteriales > Oscillospiraceae > Bittarella (ex Durand et al. 2017) > Bittarella massiliensis (ex Durand et al. 2017). The sequence continues at coordinate 27,208 of NZ_WWVY01000001.1, forward strand.
GACTTTGTACAGTCCTTCCCCGACGGGTACGACACTGATTTGGGGCAGGGGGGCGTCAATGTCTCCGGCGGGCAGAAACAGCGCCTTTGCATTGCCCGGGCGCTGCTGAAAAAGCCGAAGATCCTCATCCTCGACGACTCCACCAGCGCCGTGGACACCGCCACCGACGCCAGGATCCGCCAGGCCTTTGCCACCGATCTGGCGGGGACCACCAAGATCATCATCGCCCAGCGGATCACCTCGGTCTGCGACTGCGACCAGATCATCGTCATGGACGGCGGGAAGATCGCGGCCGTGGGGACCCACGACGAGCTGATGAAGACGAGCGAGATTTACCGGGACGTCTACGAGTCCCAGCAGAAGGGGGTGGCCTAGGATGCCGAGACCGCGCACCAATTTTCAAAAACCCAAAAACGCCAAAAAGACCCTGGGCCGCATCTTCGGCTACATGCTCCACCGCAAGTGGATGCTGCTGTTGGTGCTCTTCACTGTGGCTGTCAGCTCGGGGGCCGGGGTGGTGGGCAACTACCTGCTCAAGCCGGTCATCAACGAGGGGATCATCCCCCTCATTGGCGCGGCCAACCCCGACTTCGGCCCCCTGATCCGGCTGCTGTGCACCATGGGGGCGGTCTACCTTTGCGGGGCGGCCTGCACCTTTGGCACCAACCGGATGATGATGCTGGTCTCCACCGGCACCCTCAACGAGATCCGCAAGGACCTGTTCGAGCACCTGCAGGACCTGCCCATCCGCTACTTTGACACCCGCACCCACGGCGAGACCATGAGCCGCTTCACCAACGACGTGGACACCCTGCGGGAGGCCCTCACCATGGGGGTCACCCAGCTCATCACCTCCACGGTGACGGTGGTGGGCACCTTCACCATGATGCTGGTGCTCAGCCCCCTGCTGACGCTGCTGATCGTTTGCATGCTGGCGGTGATGTTTGTCATCATCAAGTTTGTCACCAAGCGCAGCGCCCACTTCTACAAGGTGCAGCAGAAGGAGCTGGGGAGCGTCAACGGCTACATCGAGGAGATGATCGAGGGCCAGAAGGTGGTCAAGGTCTTCTGCCACGAGGAGGAGGTCAAGGGCGAGTTTGCCCGCCGCAACGAGAACCTTCGCCAGGCGGCCACCAACGCCAACACCTTTGCCAACATCCTGATGCCCATCATGGGCAACCTCTCCTACGTCAACTACGCCATGACCGCCGCGGTGGGCGCCTTTCTGGTGATCACCGGGGGGATGGACCTGGGGTCGGTGGCCTCTTTCTTGCAGTACACCCGCTCCTTCTCCCACCCCATCACCATGATTTCCCAGCAGTTCAACGTCATCCTCGCCGCCCTGGCCGGGGCCGAGCGGATCTTCGAGGTCATCGACGAGGAGCCCGAGGCCGACGACGGCTACGTGCAGCTGGTCTTTGCCGAGGAGGGGCCGAACGGCGAAATCGTGGAGTGCGACCACCACACCGGCAAATGGGCCTGGAAGCACCCCCACGGCGACGGCACCCTGACCTACACCTGGCTGCGGGGGGACGTGCAGTTTGACGACGTGACCTTTGGCTACGATGAGAAAAAGACCGTCCTCAACCACGTGACCCTCTACGCCAACCCCGGGCAGAAGATCGCCTTTGTGGGCTCCACCGGGGCGGGCAAGACCACCATCACCAACCTCATCAATCGCTTTTACGACGTGCCCGACGGCAAGATCCGCTACGACGGCATCAACATCGGCAAAATCAAGAAGGCCGACCTCCGCCGCAGCCTGGCCATGGTGCTGCAGGACACCCACCTCTTCACCGGCACGGTGCGGGAGAACATCCGCTACGGCAACCTCCACGCCAGCGACGAGCAGGTGGAGGAGGCGGCCAAGCTGGCCAACGCCGACGGCTTCATCCGCCACCTGCCCCAGGGGTATGACACCATGCTCCACTCCGACGGGGCCAACCTCTCCCAGGGGCAGCGGCAGCTGCTGGCCATTGCCCGGGCGGCGGTGGCCAACCCGCCGGTGCTGATCCTCGACGAGGCCACTTCCTCCATCGACACCCGCACCGAGGCCCTGATCGAAAAGGGGATGGACCGGCTGATGCAGGGGCGCACCGTCTTTGTCATCGCCCACCGGCTCTCCACCGTCCGCAACTCCAACTGCATCATGGTGCTGGAGCACGGCGAGATCATCGAGCGGGGCAGCCACGACGAGCTGTTGGCCCAGAAGGGCAAGTACTACCAGCTCTACACCGGCCAGTTTGAGCTGGAGTAGAGGGAGACGGGCCCCGATTCAAACGGGCCCCTAAACCGGCGAAAACCCGGTGCGCAGGCCTGGCCTCTGCCCGAAGGGCATGTGGCGGCCGCGCACGGCGCCCCCCGTTCATCTGCGGCATGACCACAGATGAATGGGGGGCGTTTTTGCGCCTGTGGGGCTCTTTCCCGGGCCGCCGGTGCCCGCCTCTTGACGGAGGGGGAGCGCCCTTCGCGGTATTCGGTGTTTTCCGGCAAGGGCGGGGCACAGAGGAGGAGCTTTCTGTCTTCGATGAGGGCCCTCCGCCGCCAAAAAGGGGGGTGGCCCCTCTCCATGGTTCAGGCCGCTGGAAGGCGTTGGGTACACCCCGCGCCAGCGGACCATCTTCCCGGGCGGCGGAGCACGGGGCGCGGGGAGACGCCGGGCCGTCTATCCCGGGAGGCAAGACCCACCCCCGTTTGTAGGTGAAAGGGTGGCCGGAGGGGGTCGCGCAGTCGGCACCCTTTCCGCCGTCGGGCTCCTTCTTTCTCCAACTCGTCCCCCAGCCGACCGGCCCCGCTTTCCTTTTTCGGCCCGCGGGTGTAGGATAGGGGGAGAAGCTGGCCCCGGCCGTTGACGGCGGGGCAGCACCAAGAGGAAAGAGGGGGAGCGATTTTGAAGACCATTGCCATTGTCACCGGGGCCAGCGGCGGCCTCGGCCGCGCCTTTGTCGAGCAGTTGACGGAGAGGCTGCTGGACGAGATCTGGTGTGTCGCCCGAGACGGGGAGAAGCTGGCCGCCTTGAGGGCCCGCTGGGGGGAGCGGATCGTCCCCCTGTCCCTGGACCTGGCTGCAGCGGAGAGCGCCCAGGCGCTGGAGCGCCGGTTGCAGGAGCAGCGGTGCGCCGTCGCCTACCTGGTCAATAGCGCCGGCGTGGGGGAGGAGCTGGCCCCCACCGGCCGCTTTTCGCCGGAGCAGGCGGCCCGGCTGGTGGCCGTCAACTGCACGGCGGTGACCTCCCTCTGCGCGGTCTGCCTCCCCTTTATGGCGGCGGGGGGGCACATCCTCAACATCGCTTCCCAGTCGGCCTTTCAGCCGGTGCCCTACCTCAACCTCTACGCTTCGTCCAAGGCCTTTGTCCGCAGCTATACCCGGGCGCTGCACGCGGAGATGCGGGGGACGGGGCTCACTGTCACCGCCGTCTGCCCCGGCTGGGTGGACACCGGGATGCTGGCCCGGGAGGTGGGGGGCGTGAAGGTGCGCTATCCCGGCCTGGTGCCCCCTGCCCCCGTGGCGCGCAAGGCCCTGAAAGACGCCGAGCGGGGCCGGGACCAGTCGGTCTGCACCCTCTATGTCAAGTGGATGCACCTGGTCGCCAAACTCCTCCCCCAAAGGGCGGTGATGTGGGGCTGGACCAAGTCGGTGCAGCGGTATCTGTGACCCCTGCTCCTCCGCCCTCGCACGAGCGGGGGGCCAACGGGGCAAACAAAGGGGGCGGGCCCTTCTCCACAGAGGAGAGGGCCCGCCCCCTTTTGCCGCCTGTGGGCCGCCTTTAGGCGCCCACCAGCTCCTTGGTCTCTTCCAGCGCGTAGGAGAGCTGGTCGGGGCAGGAGGTGCCGTTGCGGCACTGGGTGCCCCGCAGCAGCTCGATCACGTCGTCCACCTTGCGGCCGACGCAGAGCTTGGACACCCCGGCGGTGTTGCCGGCGCAGCCGCCCACGAACTCCACGCTCTTGATGATCCCGTCCTCCACGTCGATGGTGATCTGACGGGAGCAGACGCCTTTGGGGATATAGGTGTGTTTCATTTTACAGTCTCTCCTTTTTGCCTTTCAGTATGATTTCCAGCTGGTCGCCGGCGGTGTTGCCGGTGCCCAGCGGGTTGTCCTTTTGGGGGGCGTGGCCGTGAAAGTCGGTCCCGCCGGTGACCAGCAGCCCGTATTCCGCCGCCAGTTGCCGCAGCCGGGCCTTGTCCGCCTCGGTATTGCGAGGGTGGTCGATCTCCAGCCCGTCCACGGTCCCCTCCCGGCAGAGGGCCTCGGCCAGCTCCATGCTCCGGTAGACCGAGGGGTGGGCCAACACCACCCAGCCGCCGCTGCGGCGGGCGATCTCCAGCACCTCGTAGACACTGGGGTAGTCGATGGGCTCAAAGCAGCTTCCGGTGCCGGGGTCAAAGAGCTGGTGGAAGAGGGGGCCGCCGTAGCGGGCATCCTCGGCCACCCCCTTTTGCTGCAGGGCCTGCATCATGTGGGGTTTGTAGAGGCACTCGCTGTCGTAGCTGCGGGCGAAGATCTCCTCCAGCGTCAGCTGGGGGTAGAGGGCGCAGAGCCGCCGGGCCATGACGAAGCCGGCCTTCATCCGCGCCCGCCGGGTCCGCTCGCAGAGGGCCTCGATCTCCGCGGTGTCCCGGGGCAGGTAGCACAGAACGTGCACGCTGCGGCCGTTGGCCGGGTCCCGGGCGGACAGCTCGATCCCCTTGATGATTTTCAGGCCGTATCCCGCCGCCAGCTCGGCGGCGTAGTCGTAGCCGTGAAAGGTCTCGTGGTCGGTGATGGCCAGGTGGTCAAGCCCTGCCTGGCGGGCCAGTTTCAGCAGTTGCGGGATCTCCATGGCCCCGTCGGAAAACCGGCTGTGGCAGTGCAGATCGGCGGACACGACGCCCCGCCCCCTCTCTTCGATATGGATTTCCCAAAAAGTATACGACAAAAGCCCAAAAAAGTCCAGAGGGGAGGGCGCGGCCGATTTTTCGCCCCCCTTCTTTGCCGCAGCAGGGAAAAATAGGTTTGGACAAACCCCGCCCCCTCCCGTATAATAGAAGGCAGATAAACGGGGCCGCCGCTCCGCAATGCAAGCAGAAAGGGGGTCGCCCGCCGTGTACCAGCTCAACTACCAGTCCTACGCCCAGGCCGCCGCCGTCCCGCAGCGGGCGCTGCAGCTGATGGCCGCCGGCTGCCCGCAGGAGATGGCCCAGGTGTTCTGCCACATCCTCGCCGCCCAGCCCGCCACCATCGCCCCGCTGGAACTCTCCCAGCAGTTGGGGCTGAGCGTGCTGCAGGTGGACCGGGCGCTGGAGTGGTGGGCCGGCCAGGGGCTGCTGGTGCGCAGCGAGGCCCCGGCCCCCCAGGCCGAGCCGGTCAAGACCGCCGCCATCGGCACCACCACCCGCCTCTCCCGGCAGGAGGTCAACGCCATCGCCGCCGACAGCGAAGAGGTGCAGTTTTTGTTGGGGGAGTGCCAGTCGGTCTTCGGCCGCCCCATCTCCCCCACCGAGGCCAACATGCTCGTCAGCCTCCACGCCCTGCACGGGCTGCCGGTGGCGGTGATCCTCATGCTGGTGGGCTACTGCCGCTCGGTGGGCCGCTGCAAGGTGGGCTATATCGAGCGCACCGGCATCGGCTGGCTGGAGAGCGGCATCGACACGGTGGAGAAGGCGGACGCCCACATCCAAAAGCTGCTGCGCAGCCGGGACGCGCAGGAGCGGGTGCGCGCCCTCTTCGGTATCCACGACCGGGTCCTCACCAAGAAGGAGGAGCAGTTTTGCTACACCTGGCTGGAGGAGTACGGCTTCCCCGACGAGGTGGTGAAGGCGGCCTATGAGATCTGCGTCGACCGCAAGGGCAAGGTGCTCTTCTCCTACATCCACTCCATCCTCAAGTCCTGGTACCTCAAGGGCTACCGCACCCTGGGGGAGGTGCAGGCCGAGCAGCGGCCCGCCGCCCCCGGCAACAGGGGGAAGGGGTTTGCCCCCTCCTTCGACGTCGCCGCCCTGGACCAGTCCCGCACCCGCCTGCCGACCGCCAAAAAGAGAGAGGGGGAATAGCCCATGGCCTACGAAAAAGCCGTCTACGACCGGGTCCACCAGCTCCTGTCCCAGCGCCGCCGCGCCGCCTTTGAGGAGCAGGCCCGCCGCCGGCGGGAGTGCTACGAGCGGTGCCCCCGCCTGGCCCAGGTGGACGGGGAGCTGCGCCGCACCGGGGCCGGGGTGGCCAAGGCCGTCATCTCCGCCGGCGCCGACCGGGGGGAACTGCTGGAGGGGCTGCGCCAGCGGGGGGCCGCCCTCGCCGAGGAGAAGGCCCGCCTCCTGCGGGAAAACGGCTGGCCGGAGGACTACCTCAAGCCCCCCTTCACCTGCCCCGACTGCCAGGACACCGGCGTGGTGGGCAACCGCCGCTGCCACTGCTACGGCGCCCTTTTGCGCCAGGTGGAGGCCGAGCGCATCAACCGCCAGTCGGGGCTACGGCTGTGCTCCTTCGACAGTTTTGACCTGCGCTATTACAGCAGGGAGGGCCGCCCCGGCGACACCCCCTTTGAGGTGATGGGGGAGGTGCTGGCCTACTGTAAGGACTACGCCGCCCACTTTGGCCTGCACAGCCCCAACTTGCTGATGATGGGGGCCACCGGGCTGGGCAAGACCCACCTCTCCCTGGCCATTGCCAGCCAGGTCATCCAGAGGGGATTTTCCGTCCTCTACGGCAGCTTCGGCAATTTTGTCGCCATCCTGGAAAGAGAGAAGTTCGGCGCCGACCGGCAGGGGGACACCCTGGCCTCCCTGCTGGGCTGCGACCTGCTCATCCTCGACGACCTGGGCAGCGAGTTTTCCACCCCCTTTGCCGTCTCCACCCTCTACACCCTGGTCAACACCCGGCTCTCCGCCGGGCGGCCCACCATCGTCAACACCAACCTCACCTTTGCCGAGATCTCCCAAGCCTACACCGACCGCATCACCTCCCGCCTGGCGGGCTCCTACGTGGACGTCCGCTTTGTGGGCAGCGACGTGCGGCTGGCCATGAAAAACGGTCTTTAAAGGCCGTGGATAGGGCCGCCTTTTCCCCAGCGGGAGAGGGCGGCCCCCGTTGCAAAAGGAGGGACCCACCATGAAGAGAAGTCTCTGGAAAGGGGCGGCCGCCGCCCTGCTGACCTGCGCCCTGCTGCTGAGCGGCTGCGGCGGCCCCCCGGCGAAGGAGGACGCCCTTCCCCTGGACGCAGGGGGCGATCGCCAAAACCTGCCGCTGGGGAAGCCGGTGACCGGCCCTGTCCCGGTGGTCATCGACTGCGACCCCGGGACCGACGACGCCTATGCCCTGGCCCTGGCCGCCAGCTGTGAGCAGCTTGCCATCCGCGCCGTCTGCGCGGTGCAGGGCAACGCCCCCCTCGCCCACACCGGCCCCAACGCCCTGGCCCTCTGCGCCTACCTGGGGATCGACTGCCCGGGCTCCCAGGGGGCGGCGGCCCCCCTCTCGAGGGAGGCGGTCACCGCCGAGTACGCCCACGGCAGCAACGGCCTGGGCGGGGTCAAGCTGCCCGATCCCGGCAGGGCGTTTGACAGCCTGCCCGCCTGGGACCGGCTCTACCAGGAGGCGGTGGCCGCCGGGGGAGAGCTGCAGGTCATCGCCCTGGGCCCCCTCACCAACGTCGCCACCGCCCTGCAAAAATACCCCGACCTGCCCCAGTACCTGGCGAAGATCACCGTCATGGGCAGCAGCCTCAGCGGGGGCAACATCACCGCCCAGGCCGAGTTCAACGTGTACAGCGATCCCGAGGCCTGGCAGGTGGTGCTGGCCAGCGGCGTCCCCCTCACCGTCGTGGGGCTCGACGTCACCACAAAGACCTATTTGAGCCAGGACAACTTGGCGGTCCTCCTGGAAAAGGAGGGGCGCGCCTCCGCCCTGCTAAAGGGGATCGCCGACTACGCCGCCACCCGGAGCAGCCAGTCCGGCCTCACCCTCAACGACGCCCTAGCCGTGGCCAGCGTGGTCAACCCGCCGGTGGTCACCACCCAGGCGGCCGACCTGCGGGTGCAGGCCAGACCGGGCTCCGGAGTCGACGGAAAGACCACCGCCACCAACCCCAAGAAGGGGGAGGAGGGCAACTGCCAGCTGGCCCTGAGGGTGGACAACGCCCTCTTTCAGGCCATGCTCCTGCGAATGATGGACTTTTATGCCGCCGGTTGAGCGGCGGCGCCCCCTGCGGCCGGTCCGGCGGACAGGCCGCTTTTTTTGTTCAAGAAAACCCCCGGCTGTGCCGGGGGTTCAGAAAAGCTTTAGCGATGCAAAAAAAATAGAACCTCCTTGCAAATATAGAAGTGGAAGTATGCCCCAACCATATCCATATGCTTGTAGAGATACCGCCTAAAATGAGCGTTTCCAGTTTCGTAGGATTTCTCAAGGGAAAAAGCAGCTTGATCATTTTTGAGCGACATGCAAATCTAAAGTACAAATATGGCAACCGGCAGTTTTGGTGTCGGGGGTATTATGTTGACACCGCAGGCAAGAATGCGAAAAAGATAGCGGAGTATATCCAAAATCAACTCAAAGAGGACCAAGTCGCAGACCAGCTGACAATAAAAGAATACGTGGACCCGTTTACGGGTAGCAGGTAAGAATCCCCTCGCAAGTGGCAGGCCGTACCAACGCCTTGAGGCGTGGCTAGTAACCTAGGGCTTTGCCCGCATATGCAGAACCACCAGCTTTGCTGGTGGGTTTCTATTGGCGGAGAGGGGGGCGGGCGGTGACAAACGGCCCCCCGCATCCGTATCTCTTGGTGAGAGGAGGCGGTGCGCGATGAAGGAGCGGTGGGCGGAGGTCTATGTCCCCCAGGGGATGCCCGCGGGGGAGCGGGTGACGGCCGTCCGCTTCTGGGGGCTGTGCGTCACCTGCGGGCGGGACGGCGGCGAGGACTTCATCGCCCTGCCCGCCCTGGAGGAGGGGCAGGGCCGCGCCCTCGACATCCCCTTTGCGGTGGAGGGGGTGCCCTTCCGCCTCACCCAGATGTACCGCCGGGGCGAAGCGGTGACGGTGCAGTTTCAGCAGGAGCTGTTTGAGGGGGGCGAGCTGAAGGAGGCCTGCGCCGCGGACCTGACCGGCCAGAAGGCCGCCTTCCAGGAACTGTTTGACGGCAGCCCCCTGTCCAGCGAGGAGCTGTTTCCCTGGCGGTGCACCCTCTTTGACCGCGACAGGGGCAGCGCCTCCTTCCCCGCACAGGGGGAGGAGCCGGTCCGCTTCTATCTCTTTTCGGCGACCCTGAAGCGCTCGGGCCGCTTTGCCGCCCGGTTTCCCTGACGGCGGCCGCACAGAAGAAAAGCCCGGCGCGCCGCTCTCGCTGTGCGCCGGGCCTTTTTCAAGCGACTAAACCATAAGCCGGGTTCTGTCATGTGTGACGATCTATCTCGACTGCGCGTCGCCGCGCAGCTCTAGCCACCTTGTCGAGGACGGGTCGGGCGCCCATCTGCCCTCTGTGCGGTGTTGCTCCGGGTAGGGTTTACAGAGCCGCACAGTCTCCTGTGCGCTGGTGAGCTCTTACCTCGCCTTTCCATCCTTACCGGGGGGACCCCGGCGGTTTCTTTCTGTTGCACTTTCCCTAAAGTCGCCTTCGGCTGCCGTTAGCAGTTACCCTTGCCCGATGGAGCCCGGACTTTCCTCACGCGGGCCCTTTCGAGCCTCGCGCGCCGCCACATGGTCTACTCGCTGGAAAACAAAGATCAGTTGCTCAGGGGGACGCCGTTGGCGTCGGTTGCAATGGAGCCGGTGAGGATCAAGATCCCCTCGATAAAGCCCCAGAGGCTGGCGATGCCGCAGCTGCACAGGGTCAAAACCAACTGCAAGACCGCCTTGCCGGTGTAGCCCAGGTAGAAGTTGTGGGCGCCGAAACCGCCCAGGAGGATGCCCAGCACCCCGGCCGCCACCTTGGACTTTTGGGGGTAGCCCGGCACGTACTGGCGCGCCCCGCAGTAGGGGCAGACGGCGGTGCCTGCGGGCAGGAAGTTGTTGCAGGTGCTGCAGTAGTGCCCCTGGCCGCCCTGCTGCTGGTAATACCCCTGGCCCTGCTGCTGGTAGGACTGCTGATAGGGCTGCCCCTGTTGCTGGTACCCGCCGGCTTGCTGCTGCGCCCCGGCCCCCTGGCCGGGGTCTTTGGCACAGCCGCAGACCGGGCAGAAGGTGGCGTCGTCGGGGAGGTATGCGCCGCACTGTTTACAGGTCATAGCGATGTTCCTTTCGCGCGCGGGCCTTGCCGCCCGCCGTTGTGTCGTTTGCAGTTGTCACGCTGTTTCGAGCGTGTCTATTATAGCAGGAGTTCGGCCCGTTCGCAAGCCAAACCGCCACTTTGCAATTTGGGGTGCCCGGTCCTTGCAATTTTTCACAAAGCAAAGCCGGTTTGCCGCCCGGTGAACTATAAAATGCTCTGAAAGTGGCGGCAATTGGCGGCTTTCTCGCAAAAATAGTTGCATTGGCGGGGTTTCCCGCAGTACAATAACTCCATACTGTACCGATATAAAGTATGAAAGCACACCCTGCGGGGAGAAGAAGGAGGAAATGAGTATGTCCTTTCAAAGCGAGTACCTCACCACAGTCTACGACGCCGTCTGCAAGAGAAATGCCGGGGAGCCGGAATTTTTGCAGGCCGTGCGCGAGGTGTTGGAGTCCCTGGAGCCGGTGATCCAGGCCCGGCCGGAAATCGAGAAGTGGGGCGTGATCGAGCGGATGGTCGAGCCCGAGCGGATGATCGTCTTTCGCGTCCCCTGGGTGGACGACGGCGGCAGGGTGCGGGTCAACCGGGGCTTTCGGGTCCAGTTCAACTCGGCCATCGGCCCCTACAAGGGCGGCCTGCGGCTGCACCCCACCGTCAACGCCTCGGTCATCAAGTTCCTGGGCTTTGAGCAGGTGTTCAAAAACAGCCTGACCGGGCTGCCCATGGGCGGCGGCAAGGGCGGCTCCGACTTTGACCCCAAGGGCAAGTCCGACCTGGAGATCATGCGCTTTTGCCAGAGCTTTATGACCGAGCTCTACCGCCACATCGGCCCCGACACCGACGTGCCCGCCGGGGACATCGGCGTGGGCGCGCGGGAGGTGGGCTACCTCTTCGGCCAGTACAAGCGGCTGAAAAACGAGTTCACCGGCGTCCTCACCGGCAAGGGCCTCACCTACGGGGGCAGCCTGGTGCGCACCGAGGCCACCGGCTACGGCCTGTGCTACTTCACCCAGGAGATGCTCGCCAAGATGAAGGGCGACTCCTTCGCCGGGAAGACGGTGGTCATCTCCGGCTCGGGCAACGTGGCCATCTACGCCGCCCAGAAGGCCACCGAGCTGGGGGCCAAGGTCATCGCCCTCTCCGACTCCGCCGGCTACATCGTCGACGAGCGGGGCATCGACCTGGCGGTCATCAAGCAGATCAAAGAGGTGGAGCGCGGGCGCATCCGCGAGTACGCCGCCCGGGTCTCCGGCGCCACCTACACCGAGGGCAGCCGCGGCATCTGGAACACCCCCTGCGACATCGCCCTCCCCTGTGCCACCCAGAACGAGCTGGACGCCGACGGCGCGGCCGCCCTCATCAAAAACGGGGTGATGGCCGTGGCCGAGGGGGCCAACATGCCCTCCACCCCCGAGGCCGTGGAGGCCTTCCTGCAGGCGGGGGTCCTCTTTGGGCCCGCCAAGGCCGCCAACGCCGGCGGGGTGGCCACCTCCGGGCTGGAGATGAGCCAGAACTCCATGCGCTACAGCTGGAGCGCCGAAGAGGTGGACCAGAAGCTGCAGGGCATCATGGTGGGCATCTTCCACAGCGCCTACGAGGCCGCCGAGAAGTACGGCCGCCAGGGCAACCTGGTGGTGGGGGCCAACATCGCCGGCTTCACCAAGGTCTGCGACGCCATGCTGGCCCAGGGGGTCGCCTACTAGGGCGTCTCTCCCGCCCGGCGGGCGATTGACAACCGCCCCCCGCGTGTTACAATGGAAAAAAGCCATGAAAAAAGGAGAGAGTACCATGACCGAGATCAAATTCGAGCGGGCCGCCGCCCTCAAAGCCAAACCCCAGGACGAGAGCAAGCTGGGCTTCGGCTCGATTTTCACCGACTACATGTTCGTGATGGAGTACACCGAGGGCCGGGGCTGGCACGACCCGGTCATCAAGCCCTACGGCCCCCTGCCGCTGGACCCGTCCGCCATGTGCCTGCACTACGGGCAGGAGGTCTTTGAGGGGATGAAGGCCTACCGCGCCGCCGACGGCCGCATCCTCCTCTTCCGCCCGGAGGAGAACTTCAAGCGGCTCAACACCTCCTGCGAGCGGCTGTGCATCCCCAAAGTGGACGAGGCCTTCTGCCTGAAGGCCCTGGAGCAGCTGGTGGAGATCGAGCGCGACTGGGTGCCCCACATCCCCGACGCCTCCCTCTACATCCGCCCCTTCATCATCGCCACCGAGGGCAAGCTGGGGGTGCACGCCTCGAACAGCTACTACTACGTGGTGGTCCTCTCTCCCTCCGGCCCCTACTACGCCGCCGGGCTCGACCCGGTCAAGATCTACGTCGAAAAGTCCTACGTCCGCGCCGTGCGGGGCGGGATGGGCTTTGCCAAGACCGGCGGCAACTACGCCGCCAGCCTCAAGGCGCAGGAGGAGGCGTCTGAGCAGAAGTACGCCCAGGTCCTCTGGCTCGACGGGGTCGAGCGGCGCTACATCGAAGAGGTGGGCGCCATGAACATCTTCTTCGTCATCGGCGACGAGGTGGTGACCCCCGCCCTGCAGGGGAGCATCCTCCCCGGCATCACCCGCAAGTCCGCCCTGGAGCTGATGGCCAGCTGGGGACTGACCGTCAGCGAGCGCCGCCTGGCCATCGACGAGGTGGCCGAGGCCTACGACAAGGGCCTGCTCAAGGAGTGCTTCGGCACCGGCACCGCCGCCGTGGTCTCCCCGGTGGGCGAGCTCAAGTGGGGCGACAAGGTGATGGAGATCGGCGGCGGCCAGATCGGCCCCGTCTCCCAGCGCCTCTACGACACCCTCACCGGCATTCAGTGGGGCAAGGTCGAGGGCCCCGCCGGCTGGTCGGTGGAAGTCTGCAAGTAAAGCAGCTTAAAAAATAGCCGCAGGCTATTTTTTCGGCCACATGGGCCATCCTTGGCCCACGGCCATGGAGATGAACTGTTTTTTATTGCGGAGCAATAAAAGATCCCTCTGCCCGGGCGCAGGGGAGAGGCCCCGGCCACCCGCGCCGGGGCCTCTCTTTTGCCGCGGGGCGAAGGGCCAAGGGCCAAGGGCGAAAGACAAAAAGAGAAAGGCGGCATGCAGCGTGAAAGAACTGTCCCTCTCCTCCCCCTGTTTTGAAGAGGGGGGGCTCATCCCCATCGAGTGCACCGGCTACGGGGCGGACCGCTCCCCCGAGCTGGCCCTGAGCGGGCTCTGCAAGGAGGCGGTCACCCTCGCCCTGCTGATGGACGACCTGGACCACCCCATCCCGGCCTACAACCACTGGGTGGTCTGGAACATCCCCCCCGTCATCCTCCTCCCCGGCGGCCTGCCCGGGGGCGATCCGACGGGTCCCCTGGGTCGGGCGGTGCAGGGGGTGGGCTACGGCAAAAATCGGTACCGGGGACCCAAGCCCCCCTTTCACTGGTCCCACCGCTACCGCTTCCGGGTCTTTGCCCTCGACTGCCGGCTGAAGCTGCACCCCACTTCGCGAAAGAAGCAGCTGCTGAAGGCCATCCAGGGCCACGTGTTGCAGGAGGCGACCCTCACCGGGCACTTTCGCTGATTTCCATTTGAATGGGGAAGAAAAACAGGGGACCGCTGTCGGCGGTCCCCTGTTTTGTCCGTCAGCGGCGCTTTTTTCGTCGCAGGAGCCGGTCCAGCAGCAACCCGTACCCCAGATAGCTCAGCACAAAGAGCAGGTAGTGGGGCAGCCACCGCGCCAGCGCCTGCCAGCGGGTGAGGGAGACCCCGCTGGAGAGGGGGGAGAGCACCCCCGGCGCCAGCCAGTGCAGCAGGGCGGTGAGGGGCAGGTTGGCCAGGGGCAGCAGGTTTTGCCGGCGGGAGGAGGACAGGGCGCACTCCCTCGCCAACACCGGCAGAATGCCGATCGCCGGAAACCAGAGCCCACAGCGGGCATGCCATCTCTTCACCGTCCTTCCTCCTTCCATATCACCCGGCGGTCGTCCCCTCGCCCCGCTCCCAGCCGATCCAGGGGGCGCGGGAGAAGGGCTCCTCCCCCATCTGCCGCCCCTTTTGGTACTGCAGGGGGGTCACCCCGAAGCGGCGGCGGAAGGCGGCGCAGAAGGCCCGGTAGTCGGCAAAGCCCGCCGCCAGGGCCAGGTCCAGCAGCCCGCCCTCCCAGCCGTCCAGTTGTCCCAGGGCCCAGTCCAGCCGCAGGGACTGGAGGTGGGCCTTGAAGCCGGTGCCCAGGCAGCGCCGGAACAGCCGCGACAGGTGGGTCGCCGAGAGCCCCAGCGCCGCCGCCGTCCCCTCCAGGCTCACCGGTTCCCGAAAGTGCCCGGCCAGAAAGTCCAGGGCCTGGCGGCAGCGCTCCCACTGGCGAACGCTCCCCTCCCCCGGGGGGGCGTCCGCCGTCCGGCAGTCGCGCAGCAGGCAGTGCAGCAGCTCGCAAAACCGGGCGTTGAGCAGCAGGTGCCCCAGAGGGTCGCCCGCCGCCGCCTTCCACTGGGCGAGCAGGGCGGCCATCGCCCCGGCCAGGGCGGGGTTTTCCACCGGCCCCCGCAGGAAGCCGGTCCGGTCGAACCCGGCGTCGTTTTGCCGCAGCAGGGCCGGGGTGAAAAAGACCGAGATCCCCTCGGGCGCGTCCGTCTTGTGGGGGGTCAGGCTGTGCACCTCGCCCCCGGGCACAAGGGCCACCGCCCCCGCCGGCAGGGAGAAGCTCTCCCCCTTGAGCACCAGCTCCACCGGGGTGGAGAGGTAGCAGTTGACCTCCAGCTCGGGGTGCCAGTGGGCGGGGACCGGGTGGATGCCCGTCTCCCCGTGGATGTAGAGATTGCCCAGCAGCCGCCCGGTGGGCCGCATCTGCTCCCAGATCGCCTCCGTCATCTCGCATCCTCCTCTCCTCCCTCTCAGGGTAGCCGATTGGCCCCGAAACTGCAACGGAAAAACGCAAGTTTTGCCTATTTTTTTTAGGGAATGGGAAGGAAAGTCCCCCTCCCGCTGCGGTACAATGCAGTCAGAGACAGCCGTCCGCCCGCTGTGGGGCGCGGCGGCCAAGGAAAAGGGAGGGCAAAGAATGCACCAAATCGAAGAGATCCTGCAGAAGATGACCCTGGCGGAGAAGGCCCGCCTCTGCACCGGCGCCACCCACTGGAAGACGGTGGCCATGCCCCAGTACGGGGTGCCCAGCCTGGTGATGGCCGACGGCACCAGCGGCCTGCGGCTGCAGCAGGGGAGCGAGGACAAGGAGGAAAACGACCTCTACGAAAACGTGATGTTCTTCTCCTTTGACAGCGAAGAGGCCCTGGCCCGCACCATCCCCAGCACCTGCTACCCGGCGGGCTCGGCCCTGGCCTGTTCCTGGAACCCCGAGCTGGCCCGGGAGGTGGGCGCCGCCATCGCCGAGGAGTGCAAGGCCCAGGGGGTGGGGATGCTCCTGGGCCCGGGGATGAACCTGCGCCGCCACCCCCTGGCCGGCCGCGGGTTCGAGTACTATTCCGAGGACCCGGCCCTCTCGGGGGAGATGGCCGCCGGGATGGTGGAGGGGATCCAGAGCGGCGGGGTGGCTGCCTGCATCAAGCACTTTGCCTGCAACAACGCCGACTACAAGCGCACCTGGATCGACTCGGTGGTGGAGCCCCGCGCCCTGCACGAGATCTACCTCGCCGGCTTCGAGCGGGCGGTGCGAAAGGCCCGCCCCTGCGCGGTGATGGGGGCCTACAACAAGGTCAACGGGGTGCAGGCCTGCGAGAGCGAGGAGCTGCTCACCCACATCTTGCGGGAGCAGTGGGGCTTTGACGGCCTGGTGATGAGCGACTGGGTGGCGGTCAAAAACTCCAAGGAGGCCTTTCGGGCCGGGCTCAACTTTCAGATGCCCCCCAGCAAGAGCTGCGTCGACGTCCTGGTCGCCGGGGTGGAGGACGGCAGCATCCCCGCCGAGCGGCTGGACGAGAGCTGCCGGCAGATCCTCAAGCTGGTGCTGCACTACAGCAAAGAGGGAAAGGAGCGTCCCCAAGTCGACTGGCAGGCCCACCACCAACTGGCCCGCAAGGCGGCCGCCCAGTGCGCCGTGCTGCTGAAAAATGACGGGGTCCTCCCCCTGGGCCCGGGGGTGAAAAAGGTGGCGGTGCTGGGCAACCTGGCCAAAAAGCCCCAGTTCAACGGCACCGGCTGCGCCGCCATCAACGCTCGCTGCCCCGACATCCCCTTTGACGAGCTGGCCGCCCTGGCCGCCCCCGGCTGCCAGCTGCAGTTTGTCCCCGGCTACACCGCCGACTACCGGACCGACCCCGCCCTGCTGGCCGAGGCGGCCAAGGTGGCGGCCGAGGCCGAGGTGGCCCTGGTCTTTGCCGGCGCCTTCCTCCCCCCCGAGGACGACGACTTCAACCGCAAGACCATGGCCCTGGAACCCGCCACCGAGGCCCTTGTCGAGGCGGTGGCCGCGGTGCAGCCCAACACGGTGGTGCTGCTCTACAACGGCGAGTCGGTGGCCATGCCCTGGATCGACCGGGTGGCCGGGGTGCTGGACCTCTGGTTCTCTGGCGAGGGCAGCGGCCGCGCCGCCGCCGAGATCGTCTGGGGGCTGCAAAACCCCAGCGGCCGGCTGCCGGTGACCCTGCCCAAGCGGCTGGAGGACACCCCGGCCTACCTCAACTTCCCCGGCGCGGGGGACAGCCACTTCTACTGCGAGGGCATCTACGCCGGCTACCGCTACTACGACAAAAAGCGGGTGGAGCCCCTCTACCCCTTCGGCTACGGCCTCTCCTACACCGATTTTGCCTACAGCGAGCCCCGGCTCTCCACCCGGGAGCTGGCGCTGCCCGGCCGGGTCTGCTTCTCCTGCCAGGTGGAGAACACCGGCTCCATGGCCGGGGCCGAGGTGGTGCAGCTCTATCTGCGCGACCGCTGCTCCAAGCTGCCCCGCCCCGAGCGGGAGCTGAAGGCCTTCTGCCGGGTGGAGCTGGCCCCCGGGGAGAAAAAGCGGGTGGAGCTCTGGCTGGACAGCCGGGACTTCTGCTACTATGACCCGGCCTGCGGCTGGGTGGCCGACAGCGGCGAATATTTGCTGCAGGTGGGCCCCCACTCCCGGGACATCCGCCTGGAGGAGCGGCTGCAGCTTGTCAGCGACCGGGCGGCCCCCTTCGCCATGACCACCGACACCCACTACACCGACTTGCTGGAAAATCCCACCGCCCGCCGGGTCTTTTACGACTACCTGGTGGAGAAGGGGCTGCTGTTGCCCGAACAGATCGGCCCCGCCCTGGACGAGCACTTCAAGGTCATCTTCTGGGGGATGGCCCAGCACCTGGACGGCGCCACCGGCGACCGCTTCACCCCGGCCATGGCCGAGGAGCTGACGGAAAAGATCAACGCCGCCCTGGCCGCCGAGAGGTAGGCCAAAAGGACCCCCGCGAGGGCAGATATGCAGTCTTGCCAAACCGCGTCAACGCCGCCGCCCGAATGACCGGGCGGCGGCGTTTTTCTTTTTTAGGCCGGATGCGCTATACTGATTTTTGTTTTGCGCCGCGCGCAGAGAGGGGAGGGGAGAGCGGTGCGCCGATTTGTCTACCCCATCGGCCCGGCGGAGGCCGGGCGGACGGTCAAGTCCCTTTTAAAGGGAAAGGGGTATTCCAGCCGGGCCCTGACCCGCCTGAAAAAGGATCCCCTGGGGCTGCTGCGAAACGGGGCGCACGTCCGCACCGTGGACCTGCTGGCCGAGGGGGACAGGCTGGAAGTCACCCTGCGGGAGGAGGAGAACACCTACGCCCGCTGCGACACCCCGGTCCCCATCCTCTGGGAGGACGAGGACTTCGTCGCCTTCGACAAGCCGGCGGGGATGCCCTGCCACACCTCCTGGGCCCACCCGGCCGACACCCTGGCCAACGTCTTTGCCGCCCACTGCGACCGGCTGGGGATGCAGGCCCCCTTTCGGGTGCTGGGGCGGCTGGACCAGGACACCACCGGCTGCGTGCTGGTGGCGAAAAACCAGCTGGCGGCCTCCCTGCTGGTGGCCCGCCCGGCCTGGGTGAAAAAGGTCTACCTGGCGGCGGTGTCCGGCGCCCCCCAGCCCCCTGCGGGGAGGGTGGACGCCCCCATCGCCCGGGCGGGGGAGGACAGCGGCCTGCGCCGGGTGGACCCGGCCGGGCAGCGGGCGGTGACGAACTACCGCACCCTGCGCCCCCTGCCCGGCGGGCGCAGCCTGCTGGCCTTTTCCCTGGAGACCGGGCGCACCCACCAGATCCGGGTGCACATGGCCCACCTGGGCCATCCCCTGCTGGGCGACGCCCTCTACGGCGGGGACTGCGCCGCCCTCTCCCGGCAGGCCCTGCACTGCGCAGGGCTGGCCTTTTTCCACCCGGAGAGGGGGGAGTGGGTGCGGCTGTTTGCCCCCCTGCCGGCGGACATGGCCGCCCTCTGCGGCCCGGTGGGGGAGGAAACCCTCCCCTTTTGGCGGCAGGAAGTCCCGGAATAGGGGAAAAATGGGCTTCTTTGCAGGGGAAAATCACAAAAAGTTACAGAGTTTGTAACTTTTTAAAAGACGAAAAAACCGCATGGCAAAGCCGTTTTTGCCGTTTTTGATTCGCTGGAAGATACTTGAAATCGGGGAAAAGGGGTTGAAATCTTACAGCACAGAGGTATAATAGTAACCAAGTTGTAACCTTTCTGTAAGATTTGCAACCAGTACAGCGAGTAAGGAGTGATTGGATGTCGCATCTGTCTGGCGGCCTGTTTGGCAAGAAGCGTTCCGTTGGCGAGCAGGACCACAGCGGGGGCACCGGGAAAGAGAAGAGAGATTGGAAGCGCACCTGTCGATACATCCTCCAAAGGGTTGACCGCTACGGCTGCTATGTCGGCACCGTGGCCATACACCGGTGGGCCCGGTTCACCAAGGTGATGAAGAAGTTCTTCACCTCCCTGGGGATCGCCCTCCGCCGCCTCCCCCACAACATCCGCAAGAGCTTCGCCCTCTTTTTGGTCTGGGCGAAAAAGCATATCGCCTACCCCCTGGAGCGGGCCTTTCACCACGTGGTGCAGGGCGCCAAAGAGGTGCACCGGGCCCACAAGGACCCCAACCGCTCCGGCCGCGAACAGCTGGGCCACTGGTATGGGCGCACCAAACCCACCCTCTTTAAGGTGCTCAACTACCTGATGCCGGTGGCGGCCCTGGGGGTCAGCGCCGCGGTCATCGCCCTCATCCTCAACTTCAACTTTGTCCTCAAGGTCGAGTACAACGACCAGGTGGTGGGCTATGTGGACAGCGAGACCACCTTCAACGAGGCCAAAAAGGTGGTCAACGACCGCATCGCCATCAAGGACGAGGAGGGGAGCGAGTTCATCAAGAGCCCCACCTACTCCATCGCCGTGGTCCCCAAGGCCGAGGTGGTCACCACCGAGGCCCTGGCCGACACCCTGATCGCCTCCTCCGGCGAGGAGATCACCGAGGCCGCCGGCCTCTATGTGGACGGGGCGCTGCAGGGCGCTGTGGTGGACGCCACCGCCCTGCAGGCCGAGTTGGCGGCCATCAAGGCCCCCTACGTGGAGGAGTACCCCGAGGGCACCGTCGACTTCTCCAAGTCGGTGGAGATCAAGACCGGCCTCTACCCCAACGAGACGGTCAAGAGCGACGAGGAGATCATCGCCCTGCTCCACTCGGAGGAGCAGGCGGAAAAGACCTACACCGCCGAGTCGGGGGACACCCCCATCGGCATCGCCGCCAAGAACAACGTCACCCTCTCGGAGCTGGTGGCCCTCAACCCCACCATTGAAGACAGCCTCTACGCCGGCACCCCGGTGCGGGTGCAGCGCTCGGTCCCCTACCTGCAGGTGAAGGTGGTGCGGGAGATCACCTACGAGGAGTCCATCCCCTACGAGACCGAGACCAGCGAGACCAACAGCTACAACAAGGGCTACGAGAAGGTCGTGGTCCAGGGCCAGGAGGGGGTCAAGGAGATCACCGCCAAGCAGACCCTCATCGGCGGCGAGGAGACCGACAAGGAGATCCTCGCGGCCAAGGTCATCTCCGAACCGGTGACCGAGAAAAAGGTGGTGGGCACCAACGTCCCCGCCCCCTCCTACTCGGGCAGCACCCAGACCTATAACGGCAGCGGCCCCACCGGCAGCGGCTCCCTGCGGTGGCCGGTGGCCGGCGGCTATGTCAGCTGCGGCTACTGGGGCTACTACGGCCACACCGGCATGGACATCGCCGCCCCCAGCGGCACCGCCATCTACGCCGCGGACGACGGGGTGGTCTCCAAGGTCAGCACCAGCGGGCCCTACGGCTACCACATCATCATCAACCACGGCAACGGGATGCAGACCCTCTACGCCCACTGCAGCGCCCTCTACGTGTCGGCCGGCCAGTCGGTCTCCCGCGGGCAGAAGATCGCCGCCGTGGGCCGCACCGGCAACGCCACCGGCAACCACTGCCACTTTGAGGTGCGCGTCGGCGGCTCGGCCAGGAACCCGGCCAGCTACGTCTAAGCGCCCGATCGCCTTTTCCCCAGCGGGGCAGCTCAAAAGAGCTGCCCCGCTTTTTTTGCAGGGGCGGTTGTCCTTGTAAGGGGGGCGGAGGGGATGGTATAGTGGGAGACAGAAACGGCCGCCGGCGCGCCCGGCGGGAAAAGGAGAGGGTCGACCGATGTACGAGCTGTCCGCGCGGGCTTTTCGCGGCGACATGATGGATGCCATGGCCGCCGACCGCGACTTTTTTCACGCCCACCCGGAGCTGGGCTTTGACCTGCAGGAGGGGTGCAATCACATCCGCCGCCAGCTGGAGCACGAGGGCTACGCCCCCAAAGAGATCTGCCCCTGCGCCCTGGTGGCCACCGTGGGCCGCGGCCGGGGAAAGACCATCCTCCTGCGGGCCGACTACGACGCCCTGCCGGTGGACGAGCCCGCCGGGCACCCCGCCCGCTCCCAGAACCCGGGGGCGGCCCACACCTGCGGGCACGACGCCCACGCCGCCATGCTGCTGGGGGCCGCCCGCCTCCTCAAGCGGGTGGAGGACCAGATCGAGGGGACGGTGAAGCTGGTCTTTCAGCCCAACGAGGAGGGGGTGGACAAGAGCTGCCCCGGCGCCAAGGCCATTGTGGACGCCGGGGTGCTGGAGGACCCCCCGGTGGACGCGGTCCTGGCCCTGCACGCCCTGGCGCCCTATCCCCTGGGGGCGGTCTGCGCCCACCCGGGGCGGGTGCTCACCTCCACCGACAGCTTCCACATCACCGTCAATGGCCTGGGGGGCCACGGGGCCATGCCCCACAACTGCGCCGACCCCATCGCCGTGGCCGTCCGCCTCTACCAGGCCCTGGAGGAGCTGGTGGCCCGGGAGACGCCCCCCTCCGCCACGGCGGTGCTCACCGTCGGCGGCATCCGCGCCGGGGGGCCGGGGGGGATCATCCCCTCCAGCTGCGAGATGTGGGGCACCCTGCGGGCCTACGACCCGGACCTGCGCACCCACCTGCTGCGTCGGATGGAGGAGCTGTGCTGGAAGCTGCCGCCCCTCTACCGGGCCACCGCCTCCATCGAGCAGCAGCTGAAACTGGGCTCCATCCACACCGACAGCGCCCTTTTGGCCGAACTGGCCCCCTTTGTGCGGGAGATCGTCCGCCCCGAGAAGATGGACCTGGCCGCCGGCCCGGTGATGCCGTCGGAGGACTTCTCCTTTCTCTCCAACCGGGTGCCCACCGCCCACCTCTACCTGGGCTTTGGCGAGCCGGGGGATGGCGGGGCGGACGGGGCCGAGAAGTCCGCCCTCTTCCTGCGCGACCGGGCCCTGCCCACCGGGGCGGCCCTCTACGCCAACTGCGCCCTGGAATGGCTGCGCAAAAACCGCCTGCCGGGCTGACAAAATTCCCCTCTCCCAACCCCCGCCGACCGGAATCTGGAAAATTTTTTGGGGCATTCTACTAGGGAGCCCCCGCCCGGGAAGAGCCGCCGAAAAATGCGCCGCACTCTCTTTTCAACAAACGGCAAAGATGGTATACTATAATTTGATTTACCGGGAAGGGTCTTTGCGCCCTTTTTCGGGACGTCACCGGCTTTTGCCGACCCAACAGACACAGCAGGCCGCCCGGCGGCCAGAGCAGAAACGACTGCAGAAGCATACCAGAGGGGCTGTCCCGCCCGGGCGGGCGAAGGGCGGCCGCCTCTTTTCGGCCACCGCGCCCACCCCCTTCGGGGCCCTTGGCGCGGGTTTGGGAGGCGGGCATCTGCCCGCAGATAAAGGGAGAGAGTTTGGATTTGGAAAAGATCGTTATTCGGGGCGGAAAGCCCCTCATGGGGGATGTGAACATCAGCGGCGCCAAGAACGCGGCGGTGGCCATCCTGCCCGGGGTGGTGCTGGCCGAGGGGCCCTGCATCATTGAAAACGTGCCCGCCATCAGCGACATCGCCACCACCGTGGCCATCTTGCAGTCCATGGGGGCCACCGTCACCCCCATCACCAAAAACACCCTGCAGATCGACCCCACCACCATCAACTGCACCGACGTGCCCCACGAGCTGACCAAGTACATGCGGGGCTCTTACTACTTCATCGGCTCGATTTTGGGCCGGTACGGCGAGGCGCGGGTCGCCCTGCCGGGGGGCTGCAACTTCGGGGTGCGCCCCATCGACCAGCACCTCAAGGGGCTGGAGGCGCTGGGCGCCCAGGCCACCATCAACGACGACGTGATCCACGTCAAGGCCGACCGGCTCATCGGCGCCCACGTCTACTTCGACATCGTCTCGGTGGGGGCCACCATCAACGTGATGCTGGCCGCCGTCAAGGCCCAGGGGGTCACCATCCTGGAAAACGTGGCCAAGGAGCCCCACATCGTGGACCTGGCCAACTTCTTGAACTCCATGGGGGCCGACATCCGCGGCGCCGGGACCGACGTCATCAAGATCCACGGGGTGGAGCATCTGGGCCAGACCGAGTACGGCATCATCCCCGACCAGATCGAGGCGGGCACCTACATGGTGGCCGCCGCCCCCCCCCGCGGCGACGTGCTGGTGAGCGGGGTGATCCCCAAGCACCTGGAATCCATCACCGCCACCCTGCAAAAGGCCGGGGTGCAGGTGACCGAGTACGACGAGGCGGTGCGGGTCAAGAGAGAGGGCCCGGTCTGCAAGTGCAACGTCAAGACCCTGCCCCACCCGGGCTTCCCCACCGACATGCAGCCCCAGATCACCGCCCTGCTCTCGGTGGCCGACGGCACCAGCATCATCACCGAAGGGGTGTGGGACAACCGCTTTGCCTACACCGAGCAGCTGCGGAAGATGGGGG
The DNA here is from genome assembly GCF_009876955.1 of Bittarella massiliensis (ex Durand et al. 2017). Classification (NCBI taxonomy): domain Bacteria; kingdom Bacillati; phylum Bacillota; class Clostridia; order Eubacteriales; family Oscillospiraceae; genus Bittarella (ex Durand et al. 2017); species Bittarella massiliensis (ex Durand et al. 2017). The sequence goes on from NZ_WWVY01000001.1 coordinate 50,597, forward strand.
CCGACATCCAGGTGGACGGCCGGGTGGCGGTGGTCAGCGGGGTGCCCGCCCTCCACGCCGCCGCCATCCAGGCGGTGGACCTGCGGGCCGGCGCGGCGGTGGTCATCGCCGCCCTGATGACCGAGGGCACCAGCGAGATCAGCGACATCCGCCACATCGAGCGCGGCTACGAGGAGATCATCTCCAAGCTCCGCGACCTGGGGGCGGACATCAAAAAGGTGGAGGAGTGACCTCCCGTCCCCCTTTGAAAAAGGAGATTTTATGACTTCCATTTGTTCGCTCTACAGCGGCAGCAGCGGCAACAGCACCTACATCGGCGGCGAGAGCGGCGGCATCCTGGTGGACATGGGCAAGAGCTGCCGCCAGACCCTGCAGCAGATGGCCCGGCGGGAGATCGACCCCGCCGGGTTGCTGGGGGTCTTCATCACCCACGAGCACATCGACCACGTGCGGGGGCTGAAGGTGTTTTTGAAAAACCGGCCGGTCCCCCTCTACGCCTCGCCGGCCACCGCCGCCGCCCTGCGCCAGAAGGACGCCCTCCCCCCCGAGGTGGAGGTCCGCTACATAGACGAGAGCTGCCCGGCCCGGCTGCCCGGCTTCTCGGTGGAGGCCATGGCCACCAGCCACGACTGCGAGGGCAGCCAGGGCTACATCGTCACCACCGACGAGGGGCGCAAGATCACCGTGGCCACCGACATGGGGGTGCTGCCCGACCGGTTTTACGAGCGGGTGGAGGGCAGCGACGCGGTGCTCATCGAGTCCAACTACGACGAGGACATGCTCCGCGCCTGTGGCTACCCCTACTACCTGAAGCGGCGCATCATCTCCGAGAGCGGGCACCTCTCCAACGACTGCTGTGCCGACGCGGTGGAGGAGCTGACCCGCCGGGGGGTCAGCCGCTTTCTGCTGGCCCACCTGAGCATCAACTCCAACTTCCCCGGGCTGGCCTTCGAGACCAGCGCCGCCAAACTGCGGCAGATGGGGGCCCTGGTGGGCGCCGGGCAGGACGTGATGCTGGAGGTCATGCCCCGGGACGAGGCCTCCCTCCTCTGGGCGTTTTGAGATGATGCGGGTCAATCTGCTCTGCGTGGGCCGGTGCAAGGAGCGCTACCTGCAACAGGGCTGTGCGGAGTACGCCAAGCGGCTGCAGGCCTTCTGCAAGCTGAACGTGATCGAGCTGCCGGAGGAGCGGCTGCACGACAGCATAGACGAGGTGATCCGCCGGGAGGGGGACCGGCTGCTGGCCAAGATGAGCGGCAGCTACGCCATCGCCCTCTGCGTGGAGGGGCGGCAGATGTCCTCCCCCGCCTTTGCCCAGCTGCTGTCCGGCCTGCCCCTCTCGGGGCACAGCTCGCTGGATCTGGTGATCGGCGGCAGCTACGGGCTGGACGAGCGGGTCAAGGCCGCCTGCCAGCTGCGGCTCTCGGTCTCGGAGATGACCTTCCCCCACCAACTGTTTCGGGTGATGCTGCTGGAGCAGCTCTACCGGGCCTTCTGCATCGGCGGCAACATCAAATACCACAAGTGAGAGAGGAGCGCCTGTCCGGCGAACGAGCCGGGCGGGCGCTCTTTGTCGCCCGGCGCAGGACGGGTGGGGGAGAGAGACCCCGGCACAGGGAGGGGGGCCCTGGCCGGGGGGCCTCTCCGCGCGGCCCCCTTTTCTCCATTGTACAGGGGAATGCTGGTCGAAAACGTCCTGTTGTACCGGGGAAGGGTGTGCCTGTTCCCGAACAGGCGGGCGCAGGGGGAGCAGGGCCTCCGCCTCCCGCCCGGCGCAAAAGCCGAATGGCCGGGGGGGTCCGGGTGGAGACGGCGTGGCCGCCTCCGCCGCACCCATGCCCCCACCGTACAGCCCCGCCAAACGCCCTCCCCCCATTGACAGGGCCGTTTCCGCCGGGTATGATGGGGGCAGAGAGGGGGGATCGCCATTCCGGAGCGGAAAATCGCGGTGGGCTACCGGCAGAACGACGCCCTCCGCCAAAGCCTGAACGCCCTCACCGAGGCGGTCTTCGGCCTCTCCTTTGAGGGGTGGTATCGGGCCGGCTATTGGGGGGAGGGCTACATCCCCTACTCCGTCGTGGAGGGGGAGCGGGTGGTGGCCCACGTCTCGGTCAGCCCCATGGAGTTCTGGGTGCGGGGGCAGCGGCGGCGCTACCTGCAACTGGGCACGGTGGAGACCCACCCCGCCTGCCGGGGGCAGGGCCTCTCCGCCCGGCTGCTCCGGCGGGTGCTCGCCGACTGGAAGGGGCGGTGCGACGGCCTCTTCCTCTTTGCCAACCCCAGCGTGTTGGACTTCTACCCCAAATTCGGCTTTGTCCGGGCAGAGGAGCAGCTCCTCTTTCGCCCCTTGTGCGGGGCGGGGGAGGGGACGGCCCGTCCCCTGGACACCAGCGACCCGGCGGTGCAGCGGGAGCTCTTCTCCCTGGACGAGGGCGCCCCGACAGGGGCCGACATCTGGCAGGTGGGCGGGGGCCCGCTCTGCCTGTTCTACGCCCTGGGCCCCCTGCAAAACGGCTTTTACCGCCTGCCGCGGGGCGGGGTGGCCGCCGCCACCTTTGCGGGGGAGACCCTCACCCTCTGGCAGCACTGGGGCCCCGACAGCCTGAACGAGGCGGTGGCCGCCCTGGCGGGGCCGGCGACCCGGCGGGTGGAGCTGGGCTTCTGGCGGGACCAGGCCCCTGGCTTTGCCCCCATCCCCTGCGCGGGGGAGGACGCGCTCTTTGTGCAGGGGGATTTTGACTGGCTGCCCGAGGGGCGCATCCCCCTGTGCAGCCACACCTAGCAGCGGGCGCACTGCGCCGGAAGGAGGCGTTTGCAATGCTCTTTTGGATCGGGCGGCCGGAGATCTACATGGGCTACTCCCTGGCGGAGAGCACGGCCATCACCCGGGCTCTGACGAAAGCCGGCATCCCCTACTGCTGGCGCACCCCCAACAGCGACCGGATGGGCCGCTGGGACTGGGGCGGCGACGGCAGCGGCTCCCGCTTTGAAAAGCTCTATTACATCTACGTCAAAAAGCAGGACAAGGAGGCGGCGGAGCAGATCGTCGCCCAGGTGCGGCGGGAGCAGAGGGGCCGCTGACCCCCATCCCGCGGCAAAAGAGGGCCCGGCGGAAGGAAACTCCCTTCCGCGGGGCCCTCTTTTTTGCGCCTACCAGCCGCCCTGCCGGTCCAGTTGCCGGTACTGGATGACCTCGGCCATGTGGGCCTCGGCGATCTGGTCGCAGCCGTCCAGGTCGGCCACGGTGCGGGCCAGCTTGAGCAGCTTGTCCCGCGCCCGGGCCGATAGTCCCAGGGTGTCAAAGGCCTCCCTCAGCAGCCGCTCGGCCCCGGGGGTCAGGGGGCAGACGGCCTCCACCGCCGCCGGGGAGAGCCGGGCGTTGCAGAGGGCGCCGGTGCGCTCCGCCCGCTCCAGCTGCCGCTCCCGGCCCGACGCCACCCGCGCCCGCACCGCGGCGGAGGATTCCCCCCGCTCCCGGGAGGAGAGGTCGCTGTACTCCACCGGCTCCACCGCCAGGTGCAGGTCGATGCGGTCGAGGATGGGGCCGCTGACCCGCCCGCGGTAGCGGGCGATCTGGCCGGCGGTGCAGGTGCAGGGCCGGGTGGGGTGGTGGAGGTAGCCGCAGGGGCAGGGGTTGAGGGCGGCGGCCAGCATGATCTCGCAGGGGAAGGTCAGGGTGTGCTGGGCCCGGGTGATGGTGACCGAGCCGTTTTCCAGGGGCTGGCGCAGGGCGTCCAGCGCCCCGCGGGAGAACTCGGCCAGCTCGTCCAGAAACAGCACCCCGTTGTGGGCCAGGGAGATCTCCCCCGGCCGGGGGGTGGGGCCGCCCCCGGTGAGCCCCACCGGGCTGATGGTGTGGTGGGGGGCGCGAAAGGGCCGCCGGCGCACCAGGGCGGTGTCGGGCGGCAGCAGCCCGGCGATGGAGTGGACCATGGTGGTCTCCAACTGCTCGGCAAAGGTCATGGGCGGGAGGATGGAGGGCAGCCGCTTGGCCAGCATCGACTTGCCAGCCCCCGGCGGCCCCACCATCAGCAGGTTGTGGCCGCCGCAGGCCGCCACCTCCAGCGCCCGGCGGGCCAGGTACTGGCCCTTGACATCGGCCAGGTCGGGGAGCATCTCCTCTCCCTCCGGCACGCTCTCCCGCCCGCCGGCAAAGGGGGAGATGGGGGCCGTCCCCGTCAGGTGGGCGACGACCTCCTCCGCCGTGGCCGCGGGCAGGATGTCGATGCCCTCCACCACCCCGGCCTCCCAGGCGTTCTCCCGGGGCAGGAAGAGGCGGGCGAACCCCCGCCGCTTGGCCTCGATGGCCATGGGCAGCACCCCGGCCACCCGCCGCAGGTCGCCCTTGAGGGAGAGCTCCCCCAAAAAGGCCGACCCGGACAGGTCCGCCCTCAGCTGCTGCGAGGCGCAGAGCACCCCCAGGTAGATGGCCAGGTCGTAGACCGAGCCGGCCTTTCTCACGTCCGCCGGGGCCAGGTTGACGGTGAGCCGGCTGACGGGAAAGGAAAAGCCGGTGTTTTTGACGGCGGCGCGCACCCGATCCCGCGCCTCTTTGACCGCCGCACCGGGCAGCCCCACAAGGTCGAAGGCGGGCAGTCCGCGGGCGGCGTCCACCTCCACCGACACCGGGTAGGCGTGCATCCCGTACACCCCAAAGCTGGAAAGCGCGCAGAACAACCGCCTCGCCCCCTCTCCTCGTGCGTGTGCCGGACCGCCGCCCGGCCGCGCTGTTAAATTCATTATAGCGCAGAATTTGTCGAAAGGAAAGGGAGTAGGGCGACGGGACAGCAAGAGGAGGGCCGAGGTTTTGCAAATCGTAAGAAATTTGTGCGGCCCTCCGTCATCCTTTGGCGCTATCCTGAGGGGAGCAAGAGAGGGGGAGTGCCCGGTGACAAAACGCGGCAAGAGAGGATTTCGCTTTCGCTGGTGGATGGGGGCCCTGCTGGCCTTTTTGCTGCTGCTGGCCCTCTGGTGGCAGCAGACCTGTGCCCTCGTCACCACCAAGGTGGCGATCGAGAGCGGGAAGGTGAGCGCCCCCCTGACCCTGGTGCAGCTCAGCGACCTGCACGGGGCCACCTTCGGCGGGGGCAACCGCGCCCTGCTCTCGCGGGTGAAGCAGCAGGAGCCCGACGCCGTCCTGGTCACCGGCGACATGTACACCCGGGACGACGAGCGGGGCAGAGCCACCGCCCTGGCCCTGCTGGAAGAGCTGGCTGGGCAGTATCCGGTCTACTTTGTCCCCGGCGAGCACGACGGGGAGGAGGGGTTTCTCTCCGCCCTGCGGCAGCGGGGGGTCACGGTGCTGGACTACGAGACCGCCGAGCTGACGGTGGGGGAGGAGACGATCCTGCTCTACGGCATCGACAACCAGTCCTACACCGGCACCTTTGACCTGCACAACGCCTTCCCCTCCCCGCCGGAGGACCGCTTCAGCATCCTGCTGGCCCACATCCCCAACGCCCGGGCCTTCTTCGCCTTTGGCGCCGACCTGACCCTCTGCGGCGACACCCACGGCGGCCAGGTGCGGCTGCCCCTGCTGGGCCCGGCCCAGGTGGACGGCCGCTGGTTCCCCCGGCTCCAGGGCGGCCCCATCTACGACAAGGGCCTCTACACCAAGGGGGAGACAAACCTCTTCATCTCCAGCGGGCTGGGCAACTACCCCCTGCCCCTGCGGCTCTTCAACCGCCCCGAGGTGGTGCGCATCACCATCCGCCCCGCGGTCTAGAAAGACGGCGGGAGAGACGCCGTTTGACCGGTACGGAAAACTGTTTAAAGGGTGCCCTCTTGTAAAAGGGGGTGCCTTTTTTAGAGCGAATTTTTTTGTAAAATGCCAGCTGTTTCCCCTGCAACGGGGTGGGGAGGCAGGGCTTTGCCGTCAAATAAAATCGAAAAAAGATTTTTTGTGGTGGAATAAGTAGAAATAAAGGAGTATGATAAAAGTACCCTTTTTCTTTCAAGTTTATCGCTCTAAAATATCGAATAAGCCAGTTGAAAATATGAGAAGAACAGGTTTTCTTCTGTACTGATCCCCCTCTAAAACAGAGAAAGAAAAAGAACACAATTTTTTTGTTCGCCGCTGTGAGACGTCAACTTTGGCAGAGGAGTAAGCCTGCGGATACGCCAGGGAAAACGGGCAACCTGCCGCCGGGCCGTACGCGGTGGACAAACGAGGGGGCAGAGCCGGGCGCTCTGTCCAAGAGGAGGATGCATAATGGGAAAGAAATGGCTTTCAGGGCTGCTTGTAGTGGAACTTTTGGTGGGGGTGATCCCACCCGGCGCCGTGCACGCCGCCGACCCGCCCGAAATCATCGACTCCGATCCCATCCTTTTTTTGGGGGACACCGATGTGGTATTGACGGAGGGCGAGGAGGCAGGCTATACCAAACTCTACTGGGATGAAAATAAAAATGGCGTGGTGGACAGCGGCGAGCAGCCCCTCGCCATTGACAGCACCAGCTTACAGGGCGACCGGGACAAGGGCTATGACCTCTCTGGGCGGGAGATCGCGGCCGGGACCCTGGCCTATCCCTATCCGACCCCCATAGAGGATGTCCACATTTCCATGACCGGCGGCACGATCGACAGGTTGAGCGGCAGCTATATGAGCCCTGTCGAGGGGGATGTGACCATCTCCGTGACGGGGGGCCGGATCGTCGGCGCCAATGGGCAAAACGGGATCATCGCTGCAGTCAATTTTGATACCGCCTCGGTTGGTGGGGACGTCTCCATCTCGATTGGCGGCTCGGCCTTCGTCGCCCAGGCGGTGTACAGCGGCTCCGTCAGCGGGAATGGCAGTTTTGCCGGCAAGGAGTCTGTCACCATTTCGGGGAACGCGGTCATCGGCAGCGAGAGTTTGGGCACATGTGGGGTGTTTGCCGGCGGCCAACAGTTTGGCGATACCTGTGCGGGCGGGTGTACCCTCACCGTGACAGACGGCTCGATCGTGGGGGACCTGGGGGGCAGCGGCTACCGGGGAACCAAATTTGGGGGAGATGTCACCGTCAACCTCACCGGCGGCAGCGTGAGCGGAAATTTGATTGGCTGCCGGGCCAGTACCCCCGCCCCCAAATACGCGATCAATATGAGTGGGGGAGTGGTAGAGGGCTCGGTGGTAGGTAGTCAAAAGTGTGTGGCAGGAAGTGCTTTTGAACTCAACCTCACCGGGGGCACAGTGCGAAAAGATGTGATCGGGATGTGCGATACCGGCGCTTGGTCTGGGGGGATTAACCTGGGCGGCGGCCAGATCGACGGTCAGCTCATGCTCCGCAAGACGGCCGAAGTGCAGGCGCCCACCAGCGGCGGCATCACCTTGCAGGGGCAGCCTGCCTTTGGCGCGTCCGGCTCCATCCTGTTGAGGGAGGGGGAGGTGATCACCCTCACCGGCCCCCTGACCGGCTCGGCGGGCGGCATTCGGGTGGCACCCCAGGTGAAAGCGGTGGGAACGGCGGTCATTGTTCCCGCGAATGAAGGGCTTCAAACGGCGCTGCGGGCCGACCGCTTCACCGGCGTCGAACTGAACGAGGATACCGCCCTCTGCCTGAATGACGAGGGGGATGTCATCGCCATCACAGGGGCCCAGACCCTCGCCTACGACTTGGGGGGAGCAGCCGGCACGCCTCCGGTGGGCGGCCTCTACTATCCGGGCGAATCCGTCACCCTTGCAACAGCTCCCTCCCGGGAAGGATATGCCTTCCAGGGCTGGAAGGTGGGGGATTCCCTCTATGCAGCGGGGGGATCCCTCGCCATGCCGCGCGGGGCGGTGACCCTGATTGCACAGTGGGCCCCGGCAGGCAATCTGGACGTGTCGGTGAGCGATGAGACAAAGCCCCTTCCGGGGGCGCTGGTCGTCGTCAAAGAGGGGGAGAAGATCCTCCAATCCCAGGTCGCCGACGGGATGGGGAAAGCGGTTTTTAACGACCTGCCCTATGGGGTTTACACCCTGGAAGTCACCTGCCAAAACAGCGCGGGCATCGATGTGATGCGCACCTGCAGCGTCTCGGTGGAAGGGGATAGCACCTCTGTGTCGGTGTCCTTTAAAGACGCGCAGCTGCGGCTGAACACCCAGATTTCCGGCAGTGTCCCCGTGGCGGCCGACGGCCTGGAAGAGGCTGTTTCCCAGGCGGAGAAAGAGGCCATTCGCGGGGCGAGCGGCGAGGGGTCTGCGGTGGAGATCACCGTGACCCTGACCGCCGAGCCGGTGTCGGAAAATGCCCCGGAGAGGGAGGTGTTTGCAGGCCCTGTCGCCCAGACGGACCATCTCCTGCTCGACTACTTCGACCTCTCCCTCACCAAAACCCTCAAGGTTTTGCAGGGTGGGGTGGAGGTGGAGCGCTCAGCGGAGCCCATTGTGGAGTCGCCGGGCCTGCTCACCGTCTACCTGCCCATGTCCGGCGATTTGGCGGACCAGCTCGCCGCCAATCACCGCGCTCTCGAGGACATCGTCGTCTGGCGGCAGCACGGGGATACCCCGCCTGTCCAGCTGGCGCGGGGCAGCGCCGCGAGCGGGGGGGGAGTGCTACTACATCGACACGGTGCAGGGGATCCCCTATGTTGTTTTGCGGGTACAAAAATTCTCGGTATATGCGTTGGGCCTGCGCCAGAGTACCCCGGTCTACCAAATCTCCGCCGTTGCAGGGGCGGGGGGGACGATCTCTCCCAGCGGCGTCACAGACTGTTTGGAGGGGTCGTCGCTCACCCTCTCCATTGTGCCGGACGAGGGGTATGGGATCGCCTCGGTCAAGGTCAATGGCGAGGAGATCGGCCCGGTGGGAACATACACCTTCTCCAATATCGCTGCACCCGGTCAGATCGAGGCCACCTTTGCCGAGAAAGCGGCGCCCCCTTCGCCGGACGTACCCGATGTGCCGGACGTGCCCGATGTGCCCGATGCACCGGATCTGCCCGAGACCCCCGACGCGCCGGGATCGCCTGACAGCTCGTCGCCGACGACGGGGGATGGCTTCGTTTGGCCGGTTGCCGGCGGCCTGTTTGGCCTTGCCGCCATCGCCCTGTTCCTGGGCAAGAAGCGGAGCGGGCAGATTTAAAGCTCCCTTTGAAGGGGCGCTCTGCCGGCGGGCGGGCTCAGCACGAAAGGGCCCCGTGTCCCCCGCTCGGGTGCGCCCGCGCAAGGGCGATCCTCTGCAATAGGGGGCCGGAGCGTCGGCCCTGACGGAAGAAGAGGCGGCTGTCCGCAGAGGGACGGCCGCCTCTTTGTGCGGCGACGGCTCCCGCGTCTCCTGTCAAACGTTTCTCTCCCTCTATTTTTCGGCAGAGAAGGCAGACACGAAAGTGTCTGCCTTCTCTGTTGCCCCCGCACCGCCCGTCTGGGCCGTGCGGCTCTCCATCTCTTTTGGGCTGTTCAGGGGGCGACCATCACCTCGCCTGCCGAGCGGTTGCCCAGCCCGTCGGCGATCTCGGCGCGGTAGACGCCCTCGGGCAGGGCAAAGGAGAGGGTGTCCCCTCGCTGCGCACCGGCAGGTAGACGGCGACAGGAGAGGATCCGACGCCTTTAAAGCACACTTCCCCATTCCCCGCCAACTGCCCTCCCGCCGAAGCCGCAGTTTACAGAATGCAACAGAATGTAGGGGACAAAACCGGCAAATCTCCCCCTGCCACCCCCCGCAAAAAGGTAAAATCCAAAGAGGGCCCGGCCGGGAAACGCCCCGGCCGGGCCCTCTTTCCAATCAAAAGGGGAAAATCGCCTTACTTTTTGGCAAACACCCTGGAAACCAGCTTGGCCAGCTCCACCAGGGGGATGGGCAGCAGGCTCAGCCCCGCCACGGCCAACCAAGCTTTGGCGGGCAGCAGGTACATCCCGAACACCCCCGCCACCGGCGGGATCAGGGAGACCAGCAAAATCAGCGCCAGGCTGCAGAGCACCGCGCCGTTGAGGTACTTGTTGGCAAAGGGGTTCTGGGCGAAGAGGGAGCCCTTGGCGCGGATGTTGTAGACGTGCACCAACTGGCTGCAGGCCAGCACCAAAAAGGCCATGGTCCGCCCCTCCTCCACCAGGTCGCTGCCAAAGACGTAGCGGCCCAGGGCATAGCCGGTGATGGTGAGCCCGGCGATCATCAGCCCCTGCAACACAATGTGCACCCAGAGGGCGGGGTTGAAGATCCCCTGGCTCTTGGGCCGGGGCGGCTCGTCCATGACGTGTTTGTCCACCGGGTCCATCCCCAGGGCCAGGGCCGGCAGCCCGTCGGTCACCAGGTTGACCCAGAGCAGCTGGATGGCGGTGAGGGGGGAGCCGAAGGAGAGGAGCATGGAGCCCAGCACCGTCAAGATCTCGCCGATGTTGCAGCTGAGCAGGAACTCGATGGACTTGACGATGTTCTGGAAGATGCCCCGCCCCTCTTTGACGGCCACCACGATGGTGGCGAAGTTGTCGTCGGTGAGGACCATGTCCGCCGCGCCCTTGGCCACGTCGGTGCCGGTGATCCCCATGGCGCAGCCGATGTCGGCGGCCTTGAGGGCGGGGGCGTCGTTGACCCCGTCGCCGGTCATGGAGACGATCTGCCCGTTTTTCTGCCAGGCCTTGACGATGCGGATCTTGTCCTCGGGGGTGACCCGGGCGTAGACCGAAAACTCGGCGATGCGCCGGTCCAGCTCCTCCTCGCTCATGGCGGCCAGCTCCGCGCCGGTGATGGCCCGCTCGCCCTCCTTCAAAATGCCCATCTGCCGGGCGATGGCCGAGGCGGTGACCACGTGGTCGCCGGTGATCATCACCGGGCGGATGCCCGCCTTCAGGCAGGTGGCGATGGCGTCCCTGGCCTCCTCCCGGGGCGGGTCGATCATCCCGATGAGGCCCATCAGGGTCAGCCCCTGCTCCAGTTCGGCCGCGTCCTCCGGCAGGGGAAGGAGGGAGATGACCTTGTGGGCCACGCAGATGACCCGCAGGGCCTCGCCCCCCATCTCCTCGTTGATGCGGCGGGCGGTCTCCACGTCCCCAGCCACGCAGCGCTCGCTGAGGATGTCGAAGGCCCCCTTGACGATGACGTGCAGCTGGTCGTCGATCAGGTTGACGGTGGTCATCAGCTTGCGGTCCGAGTCGAAGGGCAGGTCGAACTGGCGGGGGTAGGCGGCGTTCAGGGCCTCCTGCTCCTCGCCGGCGCGCAGGGCGGCGGCGACGATGGCGGTCTCGGTGGGGTCGCCGATGTGCTTGAGGGTGCCGTCGGGCTGGGCGGAGACGGTGCCGTCACAGCAGAGGGTGCCCAGCTTGAGCAGGGCCACCGCCGGGTCGGAGGGCCGCTCCTCCCGGGAGATGTCCTCGGCCCGGTCCTCGCCGTCCACCCAGGTCTGCAACACGGTCATCCGGTTTTGGGTCAGGGTGCCGGTCTTGTCCGAGCAGATGACCGAAGCGCTGCCCAGGGTCTCCACCGCGGGCAGCCGGCGGATGATGGCGTTTTTCTTCACCATCCGCGACACGCCCATGGCCAGCACGATGGTGACGATGGCGGGCAGCCCCTCGGGGATGGCGGCCACCGCCAGGGAGATGGCCGTCAGCAGGATCTCGCCGATGGGGGTGCCCCCCAGCAGCCCGATGACAAAGATGACCGCGCAGACGGCCAGGGCCACCAGCCCCAGGATCTTGCCCATCTGCTCCAGCTTGTGCTGCAGGGGGGTCTGGCCGTCCTCCTCCCCCGAGAGGAGGGCGGCGATGCTCCCCATCTGGGTGGACATGCCGGTGGAGGTGACGATGGCGGTGCCCCGGCCGTAGCTGACGCTGCAGCCGCTGTACACCATGTTGTGCCGGTCGCCCAGGGGGGCGTCCTCCGGCACGGTGCCGGCCGCCTCCTTCTGCACCGGCACCGACTCGCCGGTGAGGGCCGACTCCTCGCATTGCAGGCTGGAGGAGGAAATCAGCCGGGCGTCGGCGGGGACAAAGTCCCCCGCCTCCAACACGATGATGTCGCCGGGCACCAGCTCGGTGGAGGAGATGACCTCCGCCTGGCCGCCGCGGATGACCCGGGCGTGGGGGGTGCTCATGTCCTTGAGGGCCTCCAGCGCCTTTTCGGCCTTGCTCTCCTGGGCGACCCCCAGGCAGGCGTTGAGGAGGACGATCCCCACGATCACCACCGGCTCCAAAAAGTCGCCGTGTTCATCCACAAAGGCCATCACGGTGGAGACCACCGCCGCCAGCATCAGGATGATGACCATGGTGTCTTTGAGCTGGGCCAAAAAGCGCTGCAGCAGGGTCTTGGGCTTTTTGCCCTGCAGCTTGTTCTCTCCCACCCGGCCCAGCAGGTCGGCCGCCTGGCTGGGGGAGAGGCCCTTTTCCAGGTCGGAGTCGAGCTGCCCGGCGATCTGCTCCGGGGTCTGGCTGTGCCATGTCACGTTTACAACACTCCTTTTTTGCTGTCCGCCGCTCCTGCCGCACCCCGGGGGCGCGGGGGAAACCGGCTGTTATCAGTATGCAAAGGTTGGCGCAGGGGAATACCACCATCATAGCTTTCTTTTCTTCTTTTGGCAACTATTGGGGGGCTTTGCCGGCCCTTTTTTCCGCCTTTTGCCCCCGCCCGTGTTGACAAGCCCCGGCCGGGGCGGGTATCCTCTCTTATATAGGAAAAACGAGGGGAGGGCCCGCGCCCCGCCCCACCGGAGAGGGAGAGAGACCATGACCTACTTTCAGTGCGACTACGTGGAGGGCTGCCACCCGGCCATCCTCCAAAAACTGTGCGAGAGCAACCTGGAACAGACCCCCGGCTACGGCGCCGACCACTACTGCGAGAGCGCCCGCCAAAAGATCCGCGCCGCCTGCGGAAGGGAGGACCTGGACGTCCACTTCCTGGTGGGGGGGACCCAGGCCAACACCACCGTCCTCGCCGCCCTGCTGCGGCCCCACCAGGGGGCCCTCTGCGCCGAGAGCGGGCACATCGCCTGCCACGAGACCGGCGCCATCGAGGCCACCGGCCACAAGGTGCTGCCCCTGCCCTCGCGAGACGGCACCATCACCGCCGCCCAGGTGGACGACTACTGCCGCGCCCACTTCACGAGCGACGTCAGCGAGCACATGGTGCAGCCGGGGGCCTGCTACATCTCCCACCCCACCGAAAACGGCACCCTCTACACCAAAACCCAGCTGGAAGAGCTGGCGGCCGTCTGCCGCCGCTGGGGGCTGCCCCTCTACCTGGACGGGGCGCGGCTGGGCTACGGCCTCGCCAGCCCGGAGAGCGAGCTGGACCTGCCCGACCTGGCCCGGCTCTGCGACGTCTTCTACATCGGCGGCACCAAGTGCGGCGCCCTCTTCGGCGAGGCGGTGGTGATTTCCGATCCGGCCCTCAAAAAAGACTTTCGCTACTTCATCAAGCAGCGGGGCGGGCTGCTGGCCAAGGGGCGGCTGCTGGGCATCCAGTTCGACGTCCTCTTCGAGGGCGGGCTCTACCGCTCCATCTGCAAGCGGGCGGTGGAGCAGGCCATGGCCATCCGCAAGGCCTTCCTCGCCGCGGGGGTGCCCCTCTACTTCGACTCCCCCACCAACCAGCAGTTCTTCGTCCTCACCCCCGCGCAGGGGGAGGCCCTGGGGCAAGACTTTGCCTTCGAGAGCTGGGGGGAGCTGGATGATGGGCGGACGGCGGTCCGCTTCTGCACCAGTTGGGCCACCCGGGACGAGGACGTGCAGGCCCTGGTGGGGGCCATCGCCGCCCTCTAGCAAAAAAGCCCATAGGAGGGCGATTTTTTTCAAAAAAGTGGGACAAACCGTCTTGCATTTTAAAAGCGGTTGTGCTATTATCTTGAAAGTAACGTTTCTTTGGTGAAAGAGGTGACTGCGTTGAAACAGGGGATTCATCCGAACTACGACAAAGCGACCATCCGTTGCGCTTGCGGCGAAGTGATCGAGACCAGATCCACGAAGGGCGACATCCGCGTCGAGGTCTGCTCCAAATGCCACCCGTTCTATACCGGCAAACAGAAACTGGTTGATACCGGCGGACGTGTTGACCGCTTCAAACGGCGCTTTAATCTGGATAAATAGCTTTTGGCGTGTCCAAAAAATGAGGGTGGTGTGGTTCACACCGCCTTTCTTTTTGTCCCGCCAAAGAGGGGAGGAGGGCCCAGCGTGGACCAACAGAGCTACCGCACCCCGGCAGGGGAGGCGGGCGACAGCATCACCATCAAAAAGTCCCAGTTCATCGGGCGGATCGCCCCGGCTTCCTCGCCGGAGGAGGCCATGGCCTTTGTCGAGCGGGTGCGGGGGGAGCTGCGCGACGCCCGCCACCACGTCTTTGCCTACGACCTGCGCTGCCAAAACGGCCAGCGCTGCAGCGACGACGGCGAGCCCCAGGGCACCGGCGGCAAGCCCACCCTGGAGGTGCTGCAAAAGGGGGGGATCACCGACGCGGTGATCGTGGTCTCCCGCATCTTCGGGGGCATCCTCCTGGGGGCCGGGGGGCTGCTGCGGGCCTATTCCAAAGCCGCCTCCCTGGCGGTGGCGGCGGCCGACATCGTCACCGTCTGCGCCTGCAGGCAGGTGGTGGTCGCCCTGCCCTACGACTTCTACCCGATCGTGGAGAACCTGCTGCCAAACTACCCCCTGCGCCAGGAGGGGTGCGATTTTTTGGAGCAGGTGACCCTGCGCCTCACCGTCCGCGCCGACGCGGCCGAGGGCCTTTGCGCCGACTTGGTGGAGCGCAGCGGCGGCCGGGTGACCCCCCGGCTGGGGGAGGTCGTCTTCTCCCACCTGTAAAAAAATTTGCGGCGGGGTGACAGGAATCGACCCCTTTCGCCCTCTTAAATAGGGGGAGGGGCGCCGCGGGGGAGAAAAATTTGCAAAAAAAGGGTCCCGGAAAGAAGGAAACCGCCCGGCCGTTGGCGTATATAGAGGTAAAGGGGTGAATGAAGATGACCGTTTGCGAGATGACCCAGAGGATCGAGCGGGAGACCCTGTCCCCCCACGCCTCCCTGTCGGAGGAGAGCCGCGGCCGGCGCGTCCCCGCCCCGGAGGACGGGATCCGCACCCCCTACGCCAGGGACCGGGACCGGATCTTGCACTGCAAGTCCTTCCGGCGGCTCAAGCACAAGACCCAGGTCTTCCTCTCCCCCCAGGGGGACCACTACCGCACCCGGCTCACCCACACCCTGGAGGTGTCGCAGATCGCCCGCACCATTGCCCGGGGCCTGCGCCTCAACGAGGACCTGACCGAGGCCATCGCCCTGGGGCACGATCTGGGGCACACCCCCTTCGGCCACGCCGGGGAGCGCACCCTCAATGAACTGGCCCCCTTCGGCTACAAGCACTACCTGCAGTCGGTGCGGGTGGTGGAGCGGCTGGAGAAGGAGGGGCGGGGTCTCAATTTGACCTTTGAGACCAAAAACGGCATCGCCTGCCACACCCGCGGCAAGGACGCCTGCACCCTGGAGGGGCGGGTGGTCCGCTTTGCCGACAAGATCGCCTACATCAACCACGACATCGAGGACGCCATCACCGCCGGCATCCTGGAGGAAAACGAGCTCCCCTACGACTGCGTGGCGGTGCTGGGCCGGGGGAAGAACCCCCGCATCACCACCATGGTCCGCTCCCTGCTGGAAAACAGCGGCGAGGACATCCGCATGGGCCCGGAGGTCTACCGCGCCTTTGACGCCCTGCACCGGTTCATGTACCAGGTGGTCTACACCAACTCCGCCGCCAAGAAGGAGGAGGGGAAGGCCTGCGAACTGGTGGCCCTCCTCTACGGCCACCTGGTCAAACACCCCGAGAAGATGCCGGACTTCTACCGGCAGATCGCCCGGGACGAGGGGGCCGAGCGGGCGGCGGTGGACTACATCTCCGGCATGACCGACGGCTATGCCGTCACCGCCTTTGAGCGCATCTTTGTGCCCCGCTCCTGGCGGCTGGAGGACAGCCTCTAGGGCCCGCCCCCCGCTCTTTGCAGAGAGCCGCGCGGCCGCGCCCCCTATTCCGGCGGGCGGGCCGGGCGCCCCTTTTTGGCCCGCGGGGGGGGATCGCGCTTACATCGTAGCGCCAAAACGGTTCAAAATATGGCAGAAAAGGAGGGGAGAGACCGTTGATCCCAGACAGCTTTATCACCGAACTGAAATTCCGAAACGACATCGAGGACGTCATCTCCCCCTATGTCCCCCTCAAGCGGGCGGGGAGCAACACCGTCAAGGGCCTCTGCCCCTTCCACTCCGAAAAGACCCCCTCCTTTGTGGTCTACAAGGACACCCAGTCCTACTACTGCTTTGGCTGCGGGGCGGGGGGCGACGTCATCACCTTCATCCGCAACATCGAAAACCTCGACTACGTGGAGGCGGTCAAGTGGCTGGCCCAGCGCTGCGGGATGCAGGTGCCCGAGCAGGGGGTCGACGACTCCATGGGCAAACTCAAACTCCGCATCCTCGAGGCAAACCGCGCCGCCGCCCGCTTTTTCTACGCCGTCCTCAAGACCCCGGCCGGAAAGCCGGGGCTGGACTACCTGCGGGGCCGGGGCCTCACCGACGAGACCATCAAGCACTTCGGCCTGGGCTACGCCCCCGACAGCTGGTCGTCCCTGCGGGACGCCCTGCGCCAAAAGGGCTTTTCCGACAGCGAACTGCTGGCGGCCGACCTGGTGGCCCGCTCCAAAAAGGGCGGGACCTACGACAAGTTCCGCAATCGGGTCATCTTCCCCATCATCGACGTGCGGGGCAACGTCATCGCCTTTGGCGGGCGCAACCTGGGGGACGAAAAGCCCAAGTACCTCAACACCGCCGAGACCCCGGTCTTTCACAAAAACCGCAACCTCTTCGCCCTGGGCTTTGCCAAAAACCACAAGGGGGAACCCTTCATCCTCGCCGAGGGGTACATGGACGTCATCGCCATGCACCAGGCGGGCTTCCCCACGGCGGTGGCCACCCTGGGCACCGCCATCGGCGAGAGCCAGGCCCGGCTGATCGCCCAGTACACCGGCGAGGTCATCGTCTCCTACGACGCCGACGAGGCGGGGCAGGTGGCCACCAAGCGGGCGGTGGGCTTTTTGGCCCAGACCGGGCTGAAGATCCGCATCCTCACCATCCCCGGGGCCAAGGACCCGGACGAGTTCATCAAGAAAAACGGCGCCCACCGCTTCCAGCGGCTGCTGGACGAGGCCAAAGGCTCCACCGAGCACGAGCTCTCCCGCATCGAGGGCCGCTATGATCTGGAGGACCCCGAGGGCCGCATCGCCTACCTGCGGGAGGCCGCCCAGGCCATCGCCGCCCTCCCCACCCCGGGGGAGCGGGACGTCTACGCCGGGGTCGCCGCTGAGAAGAGCGGGGTCAAAAAGGACAACGTCCTCCTCCAAGTCGAGGACATCCGCCGCTCCCGCCGCCGCAAGGAGCGGCGGCGAGCGCGGCAGGAGCTGGTGAACACCGTCCTCGACCGGCGGGATACCGTCAACCCCCAGGCGGCCGCCAACCCCCGGGCCGCCACCGCCGAGGAGATGCTCATCGCCACCGCCGTGCGGGACGGCCAGTGGGCCAGGTACATCTTTGCCGCGGTGGAGGAGGGGGACTTTGTCACCGACTTTGACCGCCGGCTCTACGGCCTGCTCAAAAGCTGCCCCCTGCCCGAGGGGCCGGATCTGACCTATCTGACCAAATTCCTCACCCCCGAAGAGCTGGCCCGGGTCTCCCGGATGCTGGCCAAGAGCGCCGGGCTCAAGGTGGGGAAAGAGGACGTGGACTTCAACATCCGCAACCTGAAAGAGGAGAGCCGCAAGCTCACGGCAGAGCGCATCGCGCAGACACCGGAAACCCAACTGGGCGATCTCATCGCCGGTTTGAAGGACAAAAAGAAATAGGAGAAGCGAATATGTCGAAAACCGAAAACGCCGCAGCCATGCTCACCATCGCCGAAATGGCGGTCAAAAAGGGAAAGCTCACCACCCAGGAGCTGACCGACCTCATCGAGAAGTACGACTTCGATGTGGAGGAGGTGGACAAGCTCTACGAGCTGCTGGAATCCAAAAAGGTCGAGATCATGGACGACCTGGTCCCCGACCAGGACATCGACCCGGAGGAGGACTTCAAGCTGGTGGCCGCCGCCGAGACCGCCCTCCCCGAGGAGAAGATCTCCTCCAAGGAGATCGAGGAGGGCAAGCGCTACGCCACCGCCGCCGACGGAGCCAACATCGACGACCCGGTCAAGGTCTACCTCAAGGAGATTGGCCGGGTGCAGCTGCTCACCTCCGCCGAGGAGGTGGAACTGGCCAAGCGGATGGCCGAGGGCGACCCCTACGCCCGCAAGCGCCTCTCCGAGGCCAACTTGCGGCTGGTGGTCTCCATCGCCAAGCGGTACGTGGGCAGGGGGATGCAGTTTCTCGACCTGATCCAGGAGGGGAACCTGGGCCTCATCAAGGCGGTGGAGAAGTTTGACTACACCAAGGGGTACAAGTTCTCCACCTACGCCACCTGGTGGATCCGCCAGGCCATCACCCGGGCCATCGCCGACCAGGCCCGCACCATCCGCATCCCGGTGCACATGGTGGAGACCATCAACAAGGTGAAAAAGGTCTCCAGCCAACTGCTCCACCAAAACGGGCACGAGCCCTCCGCCGAGGAGATCTCCAAGGTGCTGGACATGCCCGCCGACAAGGTGCGGGAGATCATGCGGGTCGCCCAGGAGCCGGTCAGCCTGGAGACCCCCATCGGCGAGGAGGAGGACAGCCACCTGGGCGACTTCATCCCCGACGACGACGCCCCCGCCCCGGCCGAAGCCGCCTCCCACACCCTGCTGCGCGAACAGCTGGGCGAGGTGCTGCAGACCCTCACCCCCCGGGAGGAGAAGGTCCTCCGCCTCCGCTTTGGCCTGGAGGACGGCCGCTCCCGCACCCTGGAAGAGGTGGGCAAGGAGTTCAACGTCACCCGCGAGCGCATCCGCCAGATCGAGGCCAAGGCCCTGCGCAAACTCCGCCACCCCAGCCGCAGCAAAAAACTCAAGGACTTTTTGGACTAGGGGAGCCCTCTCTCCCCACAAAGGCCCCCTTTCTTGACGCCCGGTCAGATCCACACAGAAGGGACAGCTTCTATGTGAGAAGCTGCCGAACAGCGCGTAAAAACACCCCCTGCTGCCGTGCGCAGCAGGGGGTGTTTTTACATCCGGACCGGCAGGACGGCAAAAAATGCAAAAAGTGTAGATTTTCGATCAACTTGATTGACACTAAGTATATATCAAAAAAAGCCAAAATGCAAGGGAGAATACAGTTTGTTTTAACAGTTTGCAATAAAAGGCGAAGAGGGATCGCGGCGAATGGTTAGGTACACCTAATCTGGTGAGAGGGAAAATTGCTCGACAAGAAATGTGGAAGGAGATGCTTTGATATGCGGCATCGTGCGCAAATTTCTTTTTGGCAGCGATCGGCGGCGCTGGCACTGGCTGCCATTTTGGCCCTCACCGCTTTTCCCGCCCTGGCCGCGGAGGGGGGCGAGGAGCAGCCGGCTGAAGACGAGGTGGTGCAGTGCACCGATTTCAGCGAGATTTTCACCACTACAATACAAAATATGGGGGATCCTCTTCTAATAAACGGAAACACCATCCACCTGGCGGATGGTGTGCATGAATATCAATCTCCCAGCCAATCGACATCTTGGACTAGCGAGTCACAGATTCAGTCGGAGTTTCCCGTTTCTCTAAAGGCCAATTGGGAATTTCTCGCTGACTTTACCATCGACAACTTCGGCTATGGCTGCTGTAATTCCGGTGGCTTTTTTGTTGGAGACTATCTTTTTTTTGTGGGGGCGTCGGGAACAAGAGTTGGAATTGGGGTGCGGTATAACAATGCTTTCCCCGCTTTGACACCACTTACCACCACCCAGGTTTACGGCACCAAGCGGTACCGCTTCTCCTACAGTGCGGCGGCCCGCAGGTTCACCATCGAAATCGCCGACCCGGCGGATGTCGACGAGAACGGGCTGCCGAAAGTTGGCAGCGGCAGTTATCATATAATGAATTATGCCAGCCCCTTTGCCGCCAGCCTTGAAGACACATCAGTCATTTTCTACGGCGGCGTTGACAACAAAAATTCCGGCGCAGACAAACGCCTGCCCGACGACAAGCAGATCGAGGCAACCTTCATCCGCGCAGCCTACACCGACTACAAGCCCGTCTTTGTCTCCACCACCCTGCTGGACAAAAACGGGGCCCCCTTTCTCGAGGGGACCGTCATCCAAGACGGCACCGAGGTCACCATCCAAGCCAAGGTGAAAAATGGCTACGAAAACGGCGGCACCGTCCAGTGCCACCTGCAGCTCTCCGACAGCAAGGACTACCCCACCGCTGGCCTCTCCTTCCCCGACACGGCCGACCAGACGGTGACCATCAACGGGGTGGAGACCGCAGATGTGAACATCACCGGCGAGGGCATCCCCTTCGACTGCTCCCCCACCGAGACGGTCATCACCTACAAGGCGGTGGTGGACAACCCCGACGGCATGGCAGTCACTGTGGGGCAGATGATGCTGGACGACTTCTTCCAGTCCAAGCGCCATTCCGGCGACACCCTGATCCCCCCCATCGAGCTGGTGCCCCTGGACCCTGAAAAGCCGGTGGAGGAGCAGGGGGAGGCGGGAAAGGACTACCACTACACCCGCACCCCAGCCAACGAAAACGGCTGGAACAACGCCGACGTGTCCATCGTCTTCTTCCCCGGCGACTTCAGCGAGTTCCACATCGTGGACAACAAGAACGTGAGCGATGTGCACTACCTGGTCCCGGGCAACACCACCCAGTCCTTCACCGATGAGTTGGGGGGGAAGGAGCTGGGGCTGCAGGCCCACAACCCCACCACCGGGGAGATGTCCACCCTAAAGGACGATACGGTCAAGATCGACAAGACCGCCCCCGTCCTCGCGGCCGGGGCGGGTGGAGCGCTGACCCTGACGGACGGCCTCGCCGGGGTCTGGAAGCTGGAGCGGTACGACGCGGCCAGTAAGAGCTGGGTCACCGCGCAGGAGTACCCCCTCACCGACGGCAACGGCGCCGCCAGCCAGACCCACGCCGTCGCCCAAAACGGCAGATACCGGGTGGTGGACGCAGCGGGGAACGCCTCCGCCGCCCAGGCGGTGACGGGCAACGACCCGCCCGCCGTCACCCCCGCCGACCCCGGCGCCACCCTGCCGGTGCCCGAGCAGAGCACCGACGAGAACGGCCTCACCCATGCCCTCATCGCCGACAGCATGCAGGAATCCATCGACCGGGAGGCCCCCCTCTACGGCGGCCGCTTCACGGTGGAGGACGCCAAGGACCTCTTTGACAGCCGCTACGGCTTTTCCTCCAATGTGGACAGGGACGACGGGCTGAGCTATCGGTACACCATCGCCCAGGGGGGAAAGGATGTCACCGGCCAGGGGGTGGACACCACCCAGCCCGGCGCCTTTACCGTCACCTGTGTGGCCACCGACGCCGACGGCAACACCACCACAGTGGTCCTCACCGACACCCTCATCGACCGGGAGGCCCCGCCCACGGTGGAGTGGGGGGAGGACCCCGACCCGCCGGTGGGTCCCTCCTTTGACCCCCTGAAACCCCTCCCCAAGCCGGTGGTCAAAGAGGACGCGGAGACCGGCAAAAAGCACGCCTACATCTACGACACCGTCACCGAGGTGGTAAAGACCCCCGCAGCCTACGGCGGCAAGTTGACCGCCCAGGTGGCGGCGGAAATCCTGAAGGGCCGCTATCAGTTCGGCAGCGCCCAGGGGGACAGGGTGTTGACCTACGGCCCGGTCGCCGTGACGGTGGAGGGGAAGGCAGGCAGCCTGGACACCGCCAAACCCGGCAGTTGCGTCATCTCCCAAACCGTCACCGACAGCCAGGGCAATCAGACCACCGTCTATCTGACCTACAACCTGCTCGGCAGGGACCTGCCGCCCGCAATCGACTACAACCCCGGGGACGAGACGGTGGAGCCGGGCAGCGCGCTGGACGAGCCGGAAATCATAGAGGACTGGCAGAACGGCACCAAGTACGCCACCGTAAAGGACCGGCTGGTGCAGGCGGTCTCCAACCCGCCCCTCTCCGGCGGTTCGCTGGACGGCGACGAGCTGCGGGCGCTCCTCCAAAGCCGGTACCAGTTCACCTCGGCCCAGCCGGACGGGGCCCTCAAGGAGATCCGCTTTGCCGTGACCCAAAACGGCAAGGCGGTGGAGGCCATCGACACCACTCGCCCCGGCGACTACCTCATCACCTACACCCTGGAGGATTCCGCCGGCAACCGCACCTCCCTCTTCCTGCAGTACAGCCTGCGGGAGGGGGAGTGGGGCGGCCAACTCGCAGGTGGGGGAGCAGAGGCAGAGGGCCCCTACACAGGCGAACGCTCCAACGGGCTGCCGCTGTTGTCGCTGGCGGCGGCAGGGGGGCTGCTGGCCCTGCTTGCGCTGAAAAAGCGGGCGGACAGACAGGGGTAAACCGACCGCCTATCCCTTTTGACAGCAAAGGGGCTCGGGCAGGGCGCTTTGCCTGAAACAAAAGTCGGAGCGCCCCCCGCCCCGGCGGCCCCCCCGCCGTTGCCGGCAGGCCCGCCGCCTCCCAAAAAGGCCCCTTTCCGCCCGAGCGGCGGAGAGGGGCCTTTTGCCGCGGGAACGGCGAACCGCCATTTGACAAAATGCCCCCGATTGGGTATACTGAAACAAATGTATAGTGATTTTGTGTAGTTTGAGGAGAAGTCCCATGTATTTTACCCGAGAGACCGATTACGCCGTGCGGATCGTGCGGCACCTGGCGTCGGTGGGCTGCCGGACCGAGGCCAAAAAGATTTCCGAGGCCACCGGCGTCACCCTCCGCTTTGCCCTCAAGATCCTCAGCAAGCTGGTGTCCGGTGGGGTGGTGCGCTCCTACAAAGGCACCCAGGGCGGCTACGAGCTGCAAAAGCCCGCCTCTGCAATCACCCTGCGGGAGATCGTCGAGATCATCGAGGGCCCGGTCTACTTGAGCAAATGCCTCCACGAAGAGGGGGAGTGCAGCTGCGGCGACAAGCAGGGCTGCAAGGTGCGGGGCGTCTTTGCCGAGATCGCCGACACCGTCAACCAAAAGATGGAGGGCTATACGGTGGACCAGTTCCTCTAGCTCCCGCCCTTCGGGCAGAGAGAAAGGGGCCGGTGGGAAAAATCCCACCGGCCCCTTTTTGGCCGCTTATTTCTTTGCGCCCCCCGCGTCGGCGAGGCGGAACTCCAGGATGCGGTTGGAGACCCCGCGGTAGTACTGAATGTAGACGGCGCTGTCGTCCTCCGGGTTGCGGTAGACCGGGCTGCCCACAAAGGCGGCGTAGTTGGTGCCCAGCTCCTTTTTGGGGGCACGGTTGGCGCTGCCGTCCTTGACGGCATTGCCCGCCTGCGCGAACCCCTCTTCCGGCAGGGCGTCCACCTCGCCCACCTCGGTGTAGAGCTTGCCGCCCACCACCAGTTGGGGGGCGGCCCCCTCCTCGTCCACCGGCAGGTAGGTGCAGCGCATCACGTAGTCCTGTCCCCCCAGGGGGAACTGCAGGTAGAGGGTGTCGGGGCTGTCCTCCCGGCGGACGACCTTGGCCCCCACCAGGTCCTGCCAGTTGGCGGCGTAGTCCTTTTTGGGGGCCTTGCCCGGGTCGCCGGAGTTGGTGATGACCCCGGACACCTTCCAGCCCTCCCCCTCGGGGGGGAGGCTGTCCACGTAGCCGGCCTCGGCGTAGTAGCGCCCGTCCAGCCGGACCACCGGCCGGTAGATGGAGGCGTCGCTCTTGGCCTGGTCAAAGCGCAGGTAGCTGGTGATGCCGCCGGAGGCCAACTGCAGGTAGAGGGTCTCGGGCGCGTCCGCGCTGCCGTAGAGGCTGCTGCCGATGAGCTCCACCGCGTTGGAGTAGTAGGGGAGGGAGGGCCGCTCGTTGGCGAAGACGGCGTTTCGCACCTCGCCCACCTCGCCCCAGCTCTCGTCGGGCAGCCGCACCGGGGTGTCGCCCCGGTTCTCCACATAGATGGAGCCGCCGTAGAGCACCATCCGCTTGCAGGTGACACTGTCCACCGACCGCTCTTTCCCCAGCCCCGTGCCGAAGAGCAAAAGGGCCAGCGCCAAAAAGATGGCCGTCGCCGCTCTCTTCACACCGCACGCCTCCTCATCGCCTAAAAATGGCCGGGCCGACGCCCCCTCGGCGTCCCCCGGCGCCCGGCGGGGGGACAGCAGCCCCTCCCACCGGGCGGTTTCTCTGACAAGATTATACCAAAAATGCACCGCTTAAGCAAAGGCGAAAAAAACGCCTTCTTTTTGGGGAAAGTGGCCCTTGCAATTTCGGGGGGAAAGCGCCATACTAAGACAGGAGAAACCGTATCACATGAGACCGTTTGACAGCCGGGGGGAAGAGGCCATGACCGAGCAGGAGAGAATACGCGAACACGTGCGCGCCTACTACGAGCACTGGTACCAGATGGACAGCCTGTACAGCGCCTGGTGCCAGCGGCACGGGTTGCAGTTCAACACCGTGGTGGCCCTCTACGTCATCCGCGACAACCCCGAGGGCTGCACCCAAAAGCACATCTGCGAAAAGACCGCCCTCCCCAAGCAGACGGTCTCCTTCATCCTCTCCGGGCTGGAGCGGCAGGGCTACATCCGCCGCCACCAGAACGAGCGGGACCACCGCAACAAGTCGGTGCAGATCACCCCGGCGGGGGAGGCGGCCCTCTACCCGGTGCTTGACTCCCTCTCCGCGGCGGAGGAGCAGGCCTACTGCCTCCTGAGCGAGGAGCAGCGCCAGGCCATCACCGAAGGCCACCAGCTGCTGCTGCGGGCCATGCGCCAGGCCATGGCGGGGGAGGGCCCGTCCGGGTCCCGCTAAAGGGAAAATAGAGAAAGAGGGAGGGGGCTTTCGCGCTTGCAGGCAGCGTGGGAGGCCCCCTCTCTTTTGCCCCGGATGCCCGCGACAGCTTCCTCCCTCGGCCGCGCCGCTCCCCTTGTTTTGCCCTGTGGCGGCCCGCCCTTTGGCCCTGGGCAGCGCCCGTGGGAACTTCCCCTCCCGCCCCTGCATGCCCCCACGCCCTCTCGCCGCCCTTTCCACCAATAGCCTCGCCCCTTCTGTGTGACCGTGTGGGCCCTTTTGTCCCGCTCGGCCTTTGCGGGAGGACGCCCCCAGCTCCCCGCGCGCGACCCGGTCCTCTTCTTCACTGTGCAGCTGTCTTCGAGCGCCCCTTTCCCGCAGTCTGTGCCGCCGCTCCCGCGCGCCGTCCCTTCATCTGCGCAGACTTGATGGGGTCTCTCTGTCCCGCATGGCCCTCGCGGCTTTCCGCTCCCGCCCCTGTGAGCTGCCCTGTTCGCGCTGTTTCGCACCGCTGTCCCCGCCGCCTCTGTCTCCCGTCCTCCGTCCTCCGCGTGTCCGCGCCCTGTGTGGCCTTCGCGTGCTTTTGCCGCCCGCTCCCACGCCCTCTTCGCCGCCCCGTGCGGCCGACCTCACGGGCCCCCTACCGCCGTCCGCACCGAGGGGGAGAGGGGTGTTTGTCCGCCCCCACAAGGCTATCTTCCCGCGCCCGCGCTCTGCCCCTTTCGCCCTCCCCCGGTTTGCACCGGGCGCTTTCCCCGGTCGCCCCCTGTACAGCGCTCTCTGCCGCTGTCCCCGCCGCCTCTGTCTCCCGTCCTCCGCCCTCCGCGTGTCTGCGCCATGTGCGCTGCCCTGTGTGGCCTTCACGCGCTTTTGCCGCCCGCCCCCTCGCCCTCTCGCCGCCCCGCGCGGCCGACCTCACGGGCCCCCTACTCGCCGCCCGCCCCAAAAGGGAGAGGGGCGTTTGTCCGCCCCCACAAGGCTTTTTTCCCGCGCCCGCGTTCTGCCCCTTTCGCCCCAGCCGGTTTGCACCGGGCGCTTTCCCCGGTCGCCCTCTGTACAGCGCTCTCTGCCGCTCCCGCGGGCCGTCCTGCCTCCCCGGTCTCCCCACAGTACCTCGCCCGCCGCCCTCCCCCTCGCCCCTGCGTCAGACGGCGGGGGAGGGGGACAAAAGAAAAAGACCCCTTTTTCCCTTCGGGAAAAAGAAGTCCTATAAAACGACGAAAATCAGTTGACAGAAGAGACAACTTGTACTATACTGATATACTGTATCAAAATGGATATTTATGTCTTTGCTAAAAGGCATTATATCATTAACCGCTGGCGAAAGCAACCTTTATTTTTGACAAAATGAACGGGTCGATTTTGTAAAAAACAGGTTGTGCAATAGAGGAATGGAGTGATCGAGCCTATGGTGAATGTCAAGCCTGTCCAACTGGGGAAAAACGTGAGAATGAGTTTCTCCAAGATCAACGAAGTGCTGGAAATGCCCAACTTGATCGAGGTGCAGAAAAACTCGTATCAATGGTTTTTGGAACAGGGCCTCAAGGAGGTCTTTTCTGACGTCTCGGCCATCACCGACTACACCGGCAACCTGGTGCTGGACTTTGTGGACTACCGGCTGGACGAAGAGGCCAAGTACTCGGTGGAGGAGTGCAAGGAGCGCGACGCCACCTACGCCGCCCCCCTGCGGGTCACCGCCCGGCTGCTCAACAAGGTCACCGGCGAAGTCAAGCAGCAGGAGATCTTCATGGGTGACTTCCCCCTGATGACCGACAGCGGCACCTTTGTCATCAACGGCGCCGAGCGGGTCATCGTCTCCCAGCTGGTGAGGAGCCCCGGCGTCTACTACGGCATGGATCACGACAAGACTGGCAAAGAGCTGTTCTCCACCACCGTCATCCCCAACCGCGGCGCCTGGCTGGAGTACGAGACCGACTCCAACGACATCTTCTATGTGCGCATCGACAAAAACCGCAAGATCCCGGTGACGGTCTTTATCCGCGCCCTGGGGCTGGGCCGCAACTCCGAGATCATCGACTTCTTCGGCGAGGACCCCAAGATCATGGCCACCCTCGACAAGGACACCACCGACAGCGTGGAGGAGGGCCTGCTGGAGACCTACCGCAAGCTCCGCCCCGGCGAGCCCCCGACGGTGGACAGCGCCCAGACCCACATCGACAACCTCTTCTTCGACGCCCGCCGCTACGACCTGTCCAAGGTGGGCCGCTACAAGTACAACAAAAAGCTGGCCCTGGCCTCCCGCATCACCGGGCAGAAGCTGGCCGAGCCCGCCATCGACCCCCTGACCGGCGAGCTGCTCTGCGAGCCCGGCGTCGCCATCAAGCGGGACGTGGCCGAGCGCATCGAGCGCAGCGGCCTGGACACCGTGGTGCTGGACGTGGAGGGCCGCCCGGTCAAGTGCATCTCCAACGGGATGGTGAACATCGCCGATTTCGTGGACTTTGACTGCACCGAGCTGGGCATCCGCGAGAAGGTGCGCTTTGCCGTCCTGCGGGAGATCCTCGAGGCCGCCCAGTCCGACGACGAAAAGCGCGAGCTCATCCGCGAGCGCAAGGACGACCTGGTGCCCAAGCACATCATCATCGACGACATCTTCTCCTCCATCAACTACCTGCTCTGCCTGGCGCAGGGCGTCGGCACCACCGACGACATCGACCACCTGGGCAACCGCCGCATCCGCTCGGTGGGCGAACTGCTGCAAAACCAGTTCCGCATCGGCTTTTCCCGGATGGAGCGGGTCATCCGCGAGCGGATGACCCTGCAGGCCCAGGACCTGGAGGTGGTGACCCCCCAGGCGCTCATCAACATCCGCCCGGTGGTGGCCTCCATCAAGGAGTTCTTCGGCTCCTCGCCCCTCTCCCAGTTCATGGACCAGACAAACCCCCTGGCCGAGCTGACCCACAAGCGCCGCCTGTCGGCCCTGGGCCCCGGCGGCCTGTCCCGCGACCGGGCCGGATTCGAGGTGCGCGACGTCCACTACAGCCACTACGGCCGGATGTGCCCCATCGAGACCCCTGAGGGCCCCAACATCGGCCTGATCTCCTACCTGGCCAGCTTCGCCAAGATCAACGAGTACGGCTTCATCGAGGCCCCCTTTAGAAAGGTGGACAAGGCCACCGGCGTGGTCACCGAAGAGGTGGTCTACATGACCGCCGACGTGGAGGACAACTACGTGGTCGCCCAGGCCAACGAGCCGCTGGACGACGAGGGCCACTTCCTCCACAAGAAGGTCAACGCCCGCCACCGGGACGAGATCCTCGAGATCTCCCGCGAGAAGGTGGACTACATGGACGTCTCGCCGAAGATGGTCCTCTCGGTGGCCACCGCCATGATCCCCTTCCTGGAAAACGACGACGCCAACCGCGCCCTGATGGGCGCCAACATGCAGCGCCAGGCGGTGCCCCTGCTCAAGACCGAGTCCCCCATCGTGGGCACCGGGATGGAGTACAAGGCCGCCGTCGACTCGGGCGTCTGCGTGCTGGCCAAGCGCGCCGGCGTGGTCGAGGCGGTCAGCGCCGACGAGGTCCTCATCAAGACCGAGAAGGGCGAGCTCGACCGCTACAAACTCATCAAATTCCTCCGCTCCAACCAGGGCACCTGCTTCAACCAGCGGGTGATGGTCTCCAAGGGCGAGAAGATCGAGGCCGGCCAGGTGCTGGCCGACGGTCCCGCCACCGCCGGGGGCGAGGTCGCCCTGGGCAAAAACGCCCTCATCGGCTTCATGACCTGGGAGGGCTACAACTACGAGGACGCCGTCTTGATCAACGAGAAGATCGTCCGCGACGACGTCTACACCTCCATCCACATCGAGGAGTACGAGCTGGAGGCCCGCGACACCAAGCTGGGCCCCGAGGAGATCACCTGCGACATCCCCAACGTGGGCGAAGAGGCCCTCAAGGACTTAGACGAGCGGGGCATCATCCGCATCGGCGCCGAGGTGCAGGCCGGCGACATCCTGGTGGGCAAGGTCACCCCCAAGGGCGAGACCGAACTCACCGCCGAGGAGCGGCTGCTGCGCGCCATCTTCGGCGAGAAGGCCCGCGAGGTGCGCGACACCTCCCTGAAGGTGCCCCACGGCGAGTACGGCATCGTGGTGGACGTGAAGGTCTTCACCCGCGAGAACTCCGACGAGCTCAGCCCCGGGGTCAACATGGTGGTGCGCTGCTACATCGCCCAGAAGAGGAAGATCTCGGTGGGCGACAAGATGGCCGGCCGCCACGGCAACAAGGGCGTCGTCTCCCGCATCCTGCCCCAGGAAGACATGCCCTTCCTGCCCGACGGCACCCCCCTGGACATCGTCCTCAACCCCCTGGGCGTCCCCTCCCGAATGAACATCGGCCAGGTGCTGGAAGTGCACCTGGGGATGGCGGCCAAGGCCCTGGGCTGGAAGGTCATGACCCCGGTCTTTGACGGCGCCCACGAGCAGGACATCACCGAGGCCTTCAAGCAGGCGGGGATGCGGGAAGACGGCAAGACCGTGCTCTACGACGGCCGCACCGGCGAGCCCTTTGACAACCCGGTCACCGTCGGCTACATGTACTTCCTGAAACTCCACCACCTGGTCGACGACAAGATCCACGCCCGCTCCACCGGCCCCTACTCCCTGGTCACCCAGCAGCCTCTGGGCGGCAAGGCCCAGTTCGGCGGCCAGCGCTTCGGCGAGATGGAGGTCTGGGCCCTGGAGGCCTACGGCGCCGCCTACACCCTGCAGGAGATCCTCACCGTCAAGTCCGACGATGTGGTGGGCCGCGTCAAGACCTACGAGGCCATCGTCAAGGGCCAGAACGTGCCCCAGTCCGGGGTGCCGGAGTCCTTCAAGGTGCTGATCAAAGAGCTCCAGTCCCTGGCGCTGGACGTGCGGGTGCTGGACAAAGAGGGCGAGGAGATCGACCTCAAGCAGAACTTTGACGACGAGGACATGGGCATTCCCAGAGTGGTGGACGACGAGGCCTTCTCCCACGTGGCCGTGGACAGCGAGGTCAACGAGAACCTGACCATGGAGGATGTGCCCGAGGACGCGGGCAGCGAGATCGGCCTGGAGGACAGCGGGGAAGAGCTCTTCTCCGAGCTGGCCGACGGGGCCGAAGAGCTGGTAGACGAAGAATAATCCGACTGGTTATAGAAGAAGGGGTCGCCAATGGAATTTAATGTGTTTGATTCGATCAAAATCGGCCTTGCTTCGCCCGAGCAGATCCGCGAGTGGTCCTACGGCGAGGTCAAGAAACCCGAGACCATCAACTATAGAACCCTGAAACCCGAGCGGGACGGCCTGTTCTGCGAGCGGATCTTTGGGCCCACCAAGGACTGGGAGTGCTACTGCGGCAAGTACAAGCGCTTGCGGTACAAGGGCAAGATCTGCGAGCGCTGCGGCGTCGAGGTCACCCGCTCCAAGGTCCGCCGGGAGCGGATGGGCCACATCGAGCTGGCCGCGCCGGTCTCCCACATCTGGTACTTCAAGGGCATCCCCTCCCGCATCGCCCTAATGCTGGACATCTCCCCCCGGCTGCTGGAGAAGGTGCTCTACTTCGCCTCCTACATCGTGGTGGACCCCGGGTTCACCCCCCTGGAGAAAAAACAGCTCCTCTCGGAAAAAGAGTACTGGGACATGCGGGAGAAGTACGAGGACGAGTTCAAAGCGGGGATGGGGGCTGAAGCCGTCAAGGCCCTGCTGCAGGACATCGACCTGGAGCAGCTCAGCAAGGAACTGAAATCCGAGCTGGAGACCGCCACCGGCCAAAAGCGCATCCGGCTGCTCAAGCGGCTGGAGGTGGTGGACGCCTTCCGCGTCTCGGGCAACAAGCCCGAGTGGATGATCCTGGACGTGGTCCCGGTCATCCCCCCCGACATCCGCCCCATGGTGCAGCTCGACGGCGGCCGGTTCGCCACCTCTGACCTGAACGACCTCTACCGCCGGGTCATCAACCGCAACAACCGCCTGAAACGGCTGTTGGAGCTGGGTGCCCCCGACATCATCGTGCGCAACGAGAAGCGGATGCTGCAAGAGGCGGTGGACGCCCTGATCGACAACGGCCGCCGCGGCCGCCCGGTCACCGGCCCCAACAACCGCCCCCTGAAATCCCTCTCCGACATGCTCAAGGGCAAACAGGGCCGCTTCCGGCAAAACCTGCTGGGCAAGCGGGTCGACTACTCCGGCCGTTCGGTCATCGTGGTCGGGCCGGAGCTGAAGATGCACCAGTGCGGCCTCCCCAAGGAGATGGCGCTGGAGCTGTTCAAGCCCTTTGTCATGAAGCGCCTGGTGGAGACCGGCGCCGCCGGCAACATCAAGAGCGCCCGCAAGATGGTGGAGCGCGCCAAGAACGAGGTCTGGGACGCCCTGGAGATCGTCATCAAGGACCACCCGGTCCTCCTCAACCGCGCCCCCACCCTGCACCGCCTGGGCATCCAGGCCTTTGAGCCGGTGCTGGTCGAGGGCCGCGCCCTCAAGCTGCACCCCCTGGCCTGCACCGCCTACAACGCCGACTTCGACGGCGACCAGATGGCCGTGCACGTCCCCCTGTCCGCCGAGGCGCAGTCCGAGGCCCGCTTCCTGATGCTGGCCGCCGGCAACCTGCTCAAACCCTCCGACGGCCGCCCCGTCACCGTCCCCACCCAGGACATGGTGCTGGGCTCCTACTACCTGACCATGCAGAAACCCGGCGAGCCGGGGGAGGGGATGGTCTTCCGCGACCAGAACGAGGCCCTCATGGCCTACCAGGAGGGCATCCTGGGGCTGCACGCCCCCATCAAGGTCCGCCGCGAGAGGGAGGTCGAGGGGGTCAAGCACCAGCGGCTCATCGACACCACCGTGGGCCGGCTGATCTTCAACGACCCCATCCCCCAGGACCTGGGCTATGTGGACCGCAGCGACCCCGAGAAGCTGCTGGACCTGGAGATCGACTTCCTGGTCACCAAGAAACAGCTGGGGCAGATCATCGACCGCTGCATCCAGGTGCATGGCACCGCCACCACCGCCGAGGTGCTCGACGAGATCAAGGCCCAGGGCTTCAAGTACTCCACCAAGGGCGCCATCACCGTCGCCGTCTGCGACGCGGTGATCCCCCCGCAGAAACAGCAGTACCTGGACGAGGCCGACCAGAAGATCGACCAGGTGGTGGCCCTGTACAACCGGGGCTTCATCTCCGACGACGAGCGCTACAACCAGGTGGTCGAGATCTGGGACGAGTGCACCACCAAGGTCTCCGACGCCCTGACGGCCAACCTGGACCAGTACAACCCCATCTTCATGATGGCCGACTCCGGCGCCCGCGGCTCCATCAACCAGATCCGCCAGCTCGCCGGGATGCGCGGCCTGATCGCCAACACCTCGGGCAAGACCATCGAGCTGCCCATCAAGGCCAACTACCGCGAGGGCCTGAACATCCTGGAGTACTTCATCTCCTCCCGCGGCGCCCGCAAGGGCCTGGCCGACACCGCCCTGCGGACCGCCGACTCGGGCTACCTGACCCGCCGCCTGGTGGACGTCTCCCAGGACGTGATTGTCCGAGAGGAGGACTGCGGCACCCATGACGGCATTATCATCGAGGACATCCGCGACGGCAAAGAGATGATCGAGCCCCTGCAGGAGCGCCTCACCGGCCGCTACGCCGCCGAGCCCATCTGCCACCCCGAGACCGGCGAGGTGCTGGCCGACCGCGACACCCTCATCACCGACATCCTGGCCGAGAAGATCGTGGCCGCCGGCGTCACCAGCGCCAAGATCCGCTCCATCCTCACCTGCCACAGCGCCCGGGGCATCTGCGCCAAGTGCTACGGCGCCAACCTGGCCAACAAGAAAGAGGTCTCCATCGGCGAGGCGGTGGGCATCATCGCCGCCCAGTCCATCGGCGAGCCCGGCACCCAGTTGACCATGCGCACCTTCCACACCGGCGGCATCGCCTCGGCGGAGGACATCACCCAGGGTCTGCCCCGCGTCGAGGAGCTGTTCGAGGCCCGGCGTCCCAAGACCATGGCCATCATCAGCGAGATCGACGGCGTGGTCTCCATCCGCGAGATCAAGAAGGCCCGCCACGTGGTGGTCACCAACAACGAGACCAAGGACGAGCGCAGCTACCTCATCCCCTACGGCAGCCGCCTGAAGGTGGCCGAGGGCGACCAGGTCAAGGCCGGCGACGCCTTTACCGAGGGCTCGGTCTATCCCCACGACGTGCTGGCCATCCAGGGCGAGACCGCGGTGCAGAACTACCTGATCCAGGAAGTGCAGCGGGTCTACCGCCTGCAGGGCGTTGACATCAACGACAAGCACATCGAGGTCATCGTCCGCCAGATGATGAAGAAGGTGCGGGTGGACAACGCCGGCGACACCAACCTCATCTCCGGCTCGGTGGTGGAGAAATCCGACCTCATCAAGGCCAATTTGGAGATCGACCGCCGCATCGCCGAGGGCGAGGTCAGCCTGCAGAAGGCCGACTATATCCCGGTGCTGCTGGGCATCACCAAGGCCTCCCTGGCCACCGACAGCTTCCTCTCGGCCGCTTCCTTCCAGGAGACCACCCGGGTCCTCACCGACGCCGCCATCAAGGGCAAGGTCGACCCCCTCACCGGCCTCAAGGAGAACGTCATCATCGGCAAGCTGGTCCCCGCCGGCACCGGGCTGGACGTCTACAACGACGTGGAGCTCACCCATCAGTCCGCGGGCGACCTGGTGAGCAAGGTGGCCCCCTGCGAGTACCAGCTCGACGGGCTGGGCGACTAGATCCGACCCCGTTTTCCCCCAAGGGGGGAGAAATCCGGGAAAATCGGGGGAAACGCCCCGCTTTTGCGGGAAATTTTCTCAGATTTGACTGGCAATATTGCCTAAATGCTTGACAATAATATTGGTGAAGTGTTAAACTTTGAATGTTGAGCAAATAGGGCTTATGAGAGGGCGCGTTTGCTGAAAACGCGCCCTTTTCATATAGAAAAAAACATTTTATCAAAGAGGAGGTGCAACATGCCAACATTCAACCAGCTCGTACGCAAAGGCAGACAGGTCTCGGTGAAGAAGTCGACTGCTCCCGCCCTGCAGAAGGGGTTCAACTCCATCAAAAAGGCGCAGAGCGATATGTCTTCTCCCCAAAAGAGAGGGGTCTGCACTGCCGTTCGTACCATGACCCCGAAAAAGCCGAAC
Source organism: Bittarella massiliensis (ex Durand et al. 2017) (assembly GCF_009876955.1). Classification (NCBI taxonomy): domain Bacteria; kingdom Bacillati; phylum Bacillota; class Clostridia; order Eubacteriales; family Oscillospiraceae; genus Bittarella (ex Durand et al. 2017); species Bittarella massiliensis (ex Durand et al. 2017). Next base: position 84,473 of record NZ_WWVY01000001.1, read on the forward strand.
TCGGCGCTTCGTAAGATCGCCCGTGTGAAGCTGACCAACGGTATGGAGGTATCGGCCTACATCCCCGGTATCGGCCACAACCTGCAGGAGCACAGCGTCGTCCTGATCCGCGGCGGTCGTGTCAAAGACTTGCCTGGTGTCCGCTACCACATCATCCGCGGTACGCTGGATACCCAGGGCGTTTCCGGCCGGATGCGCAGCCGTTCCAAGTACGGCGCCAAGCGGCCCAAGGCTGGTGCTTCGAAGTAATCAAGACTTTTTTTGCCATGTGTCGGCGTTTTTATAAATGCCTGTCCTTGGCAGCACGGGAGTTTTGTCGCTTTCGAGTACCTGTGAATTCATTGATATGAAGGAGGGAAGAAAAGTGCCAAGAAGAGGTAAGATTGCCAAGCGCGACGTGTTACCCGATCCGCTGTACAATTCCAAGATGGTGACCCGCCTGATCAACAGCATCATGTATGATGGCAAGAAGGGCGTGGCCCAGAAGATTGTGTACGGGGCATTTGACATCGTAAAAGAGAAGACTGGGAAAGACCCCCTGGACGTGTTTGACGAGGCCATGGAAAACGTCATGCCCGTACTGGAAGTCAAGGCCCGCCGTGTCGGCGGCGCCACCTACCAGGTCCCCATGGAGGTCCGTCCGGCCCGCCGGCAGACCCTGGGCCTGCGGTGGATCACCCTGTACGCCCGCAAGCGTTCGGAGAGGACCATGAAAGAGCGGCTGGCCGCTGAGCTGATGGACGCCGTCAACTCCACCGGCGGGTCCGTGAAAAAGCGCGAGGACACCCACAAGATGGCCGAGGCCAACAAGGCGTTCGCCCACTATCGCTGGTAGTGTTTTCGATATTCTCGGCAAACATCTGCACAGAATCGTGCAAACCCTGATAAGGAGGGCATTATGCCAAGAGACGTTTCTCTGGAACTGACTAGAAATATTGGCATTATGGCTCACATTGATGCTGGTAAAACCACCACCACCGAGCGTATTCTGTACTATACGGGTATCAACCACAAAATCGGTGAGACTCACGACGGTGCGGCAACAATGGACTGGATGGAGCAGGAGCAGGAGCGCGGTATCACCATTACCTCCGCTGCTACGACTACCCACTGGAAGGGCCATCGCATCAATATTATTGACACCCCGGGCCACGTGGACTTCACCGTTGAGGTGGAGCGCTCTCTGCGCGTGCTCGACGGCTCGGTGACGGTGTTCTGCGCCAAAGGCGGCGTGGAGCCCCAGTCCGAGACGGTTTGGCGGCAGGCCGACAACTACAAAGTCCCCCGCATGGCCTTCGTCAACAAAATGGACATCATGGGCGCCGACTTCTACAATGTTGTCGCCATGATGAAAGACCGCCTGAAGTGCAACGCCGTGCCCCTGCAGCTGCCCATCGGCGCCGAGGAGACCTTCAAGGGGATCGTCGACCTGATGACCATGCGCGCAGAAGTCTATTACGACGACCTGGGCAACGACGTGCGCGACGAGGAGATCCCCGAGGATATGCGGGAGCTGGCGGACAAGTATCATGCTGAGCTGGTGGAAGCAGTCGCCGAGCTGGACGAGGACCTGATGATGAAATACCTCGACGGCGAGGAGCTGACCATCCCCGAGATGAAGAAAGTCATCCGCCGGGCCACCATCTCCAATGAAATGGTTCCGGTTCTGTGCGGCACCGCTTACAGAAACAAGGGCGTGCAGCTGCTGCTCGACGCCATCGTCGAGTACATGCCCGCCCCCACCGACATCCCCGACATCAAGGGCGTCAACCCCGAGACCGACGAAGAGGAGAGCCGTCCCTCCGACGACAACGCCCCCTTCTCGGCCCTGGCGTTCAAAATTGCCACCGACCCCTTTGTGGGCAAGCTCTGCTTCTTCCGGGTCTACTCCGGTTCCCTGGACGCGGGCACCAGCGTCTACAACTCGGTCAAGGGCAACAGCGAGCGGGTCGGCCGCATCCTGCAGATGCACGCCAACCACAGAAAAGACATTGAGAAGGTCTACGCGGGGGAGATCGCCGCGGCGGTCGGTCTGAAAAACACCACCACCGGCGACACCCTCTGCGACCCCAAGGCCCCCATCATCCTCGAGTCTATGGAGTTCCCCGAGCCGGTCATCCGGGTCGCCATCGAACCCAAGACCAAGGCCGGGCAGGAGAAGATGGGCATCGCCCTCTCCAAACTGGCTGAAGAGGACCCGACCTTTAGAACCTACACCGACGAGGAGACCGGCCAGACCATCATCGCCGGCATGGGTGAGCTCCACCTGGAGATCATCGTCGACCGTCTGCTGCGGGAATTCAAGGTCGAGGCAAACGTGGGCAAGCCCCAGGTCGCCTACCGCGAGACCATCCGCCGCGAGAGCGACGTGGACCACAAGTATGCCCGCCAGTCCGGCGGCCGCGGCCAGTACGGCCACGTCAAGATCCGCGTTCGCCCCAACGAGACCGGCAAGGGCTATGAGTTCCTCAACAAGGTCGTCGGCGGCGCCATCCCCAAAGAGTATATCCCCGCCGTTGATTCCGGTATCCAGGGCGCCATGCAGACCGGCGTGCTCGCCGGTTACCCGGTGGTCGACGTGGTGGTCGAGCTGTACGACGGCTCCTACCACGAGGTCGACTCCTCCGAGATGGCCTTTAAGATCGCCGGTTCCATGGCCTTTAAAGAGGCCATGCGCAAGGGCGACCCGGTCATCCTGGAGCCTATCATGAAGGTTGCGGTCATCGTCCCCGAGGAGTACATGGGCGATGTCATCGGCGACATCAACTCCCGCCGCGGCCAGATCCAGGGCATGGAGTCCCGCCCCGGCGCCCAGCAGATCAACGCCTTCGTCCCCCTGGCCGAGATGTTCGGCTACGCCACCGACCTGCGGTCCAAGACCCAGGGCCGTGGCCAGTACACCATGGAGCCCAGCCACTACTCTGAGGTCCCCAAGTCCATCGCCGAGGGGATCATGAGCAAACGGGGCAAAAAAGAGGACTAGTTCCCCGCCCTGCGCCCGGCTTTGGGCCTTGCATTTCCCCTGGCAAGTTGCTACAATAGGGGTACATTGAGAGGTCTGTCTGACAGACGATAATTGCGCTATTACAAGCGAAGAAAAAGGAGGAACACCAATGGCTAAGCAGCATTTCGAAAGAAACAAACCCCATGTGAACATTGGTACCATCGGCCACGTCGACCATGGTAAAACCACCCTCACCGCCGCCATCACCAAGGTCCTGGCAATGAAGGGCCAGGCCCAGTACGAGGCCTACGACATGATCGACAAGGCCCCCGAGGAGAGAGAGCGCGGCATCACCATCAACACCGCTCACGTTGAGTACGAGACCGACAAGCGCCACTACGCGCACGTCGACTGCCCCGGGCATGCCGACTACGTCAAGAACATGATCACCGGTGCGGCCCAGATGGACGGCGCGATCCTGGTTGTCTCCGCGGCTGACGGCCCGATGCCCCAGACCCGCGAGCACATCCTGCTGTCCCGTCAGGTCGGCGTTCCCTACATCGTTGTCTTCATGAACAAAGCTGACCAGGTCGACGACGAAGAGCTGCTGGAGCTCGTCGAGATGGAGATCCGCGAGCTGCTGAGCAGCTACGACTTCCCCGGCGACGACATTCCGATCATCAAGGGTTCCGCCCTGCAGGCCATCGAGTCCACCAGCACCGACATCAACGCCCCTGAGTATGCCCCCATCCTGGAGCTCATGGACGCTGTTGACGAGTATATCCCCACCCCCGAGCGCAAAGCCGACCTGCCCTTCCTGATGCCCATCGAGGACATCTTCACCATCACCGGCCGCGGCACCGTCGCCACCGGTCGTGTGGAGCGCGGTCAGCTGAACACCGGCGACGAGGTCGAGATCGTTGGTCTGGCCGACGAGAAGAAGAAGACCGTTGTCACCGGCATCGAGATGTTCCGCAAGATCCTGGACTACGCTGAGGCTGGCGACAACATCGGCGCCCTGCTCCGCGGCATCCAGAGAGATGAGATCGAGCGCGGCCAGGTCCTGTCCAAGCCCGGTTCCATCCACCCCTACACCAAGTTCTCCGGCCAGGTGTACATCCTGAAGAAGGAAGAGGGCGGCCGTCACACCCCGTTCTTCAACAACTACCGTCCCCAGTTCTACTTCCGGACCACCGACGTGACCGGCGTCATCTCCTTGCCCGAGGGCACCGAGATGTGCATGCCTGGCGATAACGTCACCATGGACGTCGAGCTGATCACCCCCATCGCCATCGAGGAAGGCCTCCGCTTCGCTATCCGCGAGGGCGGCCGCACCGTTGGTTCGGGCGTTGTCACCGGCATCCGCGACTAGCTTCTAGCCATTCAAAAAGCGCTTCGGCAATTCTGCCGGAGCGCTTTTTCTCTGTCCGTCTGTCTGTTGACAGAGCGGGGAAGAGGGAGGCACCTCAGAGGAGCGCCTGCAAGGCGAAAGGGGCTGGCCGCTGCGCCGGGCTGAAGAGAAAGTGGGCAGAGTGAATGGGGGATGGGGGAAGCGGTAAGGACAGCTGTCGCCGGAAATCGGTCGGCCGCCTCTTCTCGTGAACACTGGCTGCTGGCCGCTTATTCTGGCCATTTATCCAGAAGTTTGTCTTTGTCCTCCAAGGAGAGGAGGCGTCTTGTCAGCTGCGTCCCAACGCAAGCTGCCTGCCACCCCCTCCCCCTGGCGGTTTCGGCGTGGGACGGCCGCAGCAAATGAGCGACTTTTTGCATCCTTGGTGGAAAGAGCGGTGGTGCCCCGTCTTTCCGTTTTTGAAGAGCACCTGTGTGCCTTCTGCGATGAGGGGAAGGGGGGAGTGGAGAGCGCGGTGAGCGCGGTGAGCGTAGCCCATTGCTGTTGACTCACTCGGTTGGCTCTGCTGTAGGTGGAGGAAAAGCGGCGGCTTTGACCTATTTATCAAAACCGCCGTGCGGTGGATATCGTCTGTATGTAGATTCAAACAGCAACTTTGTGATTGTGTGCCACGCTATTTCATTGTATTTTTCCTACAAATAGAGTGCCCACCTTGTTCCCTTTTACGATTTCATATAATGCTTCCGGTGTTTTCCCGTTTGTAATGACGGTGTTTATTCCCTGAGAGGTGGCTAATTCAGCGGCTCGAAGTTTTGTTTTCATACCGCCTGTTCCGCGCCTTGAACCTGCACCGCCTGCAAGAGCATATACGGTTTTGTCGATTTTCTGTATCTGGCTTATCAAATTTGCATCTGGATATAGCCGCGGGTCTGCGTCATACAGACCGTCTATATCAGACAAAATGATCAGCTGCTTTGCCCTGCATAGAACTGCAACAACGGCCGAAAGCATATCGTTGTCTCCAAACAACCTGTCCTCTGACTCTATCTCGGTATAGCTAACAGAATCATTTTCATTGACTACTGGAATAATGCCCATTTCCAACAGTGCGTTGAACGTATTTGTCAAATTCTCCTTTTTTTCTTCCTGTTTTATATCTTCTGCATTTAGCAATATTTGGGCGACTGTTTTGTCATAGTCCTTGAAAAATTTGTCATACAAAAACACAATGCTGCACTGCCCTACGGCCGCTGCCGCCTGCTTCATTCGCATACTGGAAGGGCGTTCCTTCATATTCAGTTTGTTCGTCCCAACGGCAATCGCGCCAGACGATACCAAAATTATCTCGTAGCCCATATTTTGAATGTCGGACAGAACGCACGCAAGGCGATCAAAAGAACGCAGGTCACTGTGTCCCATTTCATTTGTAAGTGTGGAAGTCCCTACTTTTACAACGATCCTATTTTGATATAATCCCATATTACACCTCAATGACAGACAACTCATGATTGGTAAACGGCAGAAATTTCTGGAAAATATCCTCTGTCCTCAATTTTATATACCCTGTCGTTGTGCCGTCGCTGCAGCCGTACCATTTTTCAACAAGCACCTCTTTATCAAAAACAATTCTTACCCGTTTTTCGGTGTCTAAAAGGCTACTGAAAACAGTTGCTGCGCCTATTTTTGTGCCGAGCATGGTCTCCATTTGTTCTGCTGGCGCAAAAGAAACACGGGCAACTTCAAGGGCATTACTAAAATCCTTAGCGCGAAATGGCTTGCTGCCAACGGTGATAAATAAATAAAAATCTGTTTGCTGTCGATTACAGAGGAACAGCGTTTTCACCATGTTTATCTGCAGCTTTTCATCAATGGCAACACAATCTTCCATTGCAATAGCTTCATCGCTGTCGACGCGCTCAAAAGGGACTTGCAGTTTTTCTAATGTCGCATAGACTTGCTTTTGAAGTGGTGTCTGAAACCGACAAGGGGCTTCGGTTTGGATTTCACTTACGTAGAACACTTTTCGGCCACACTCCTGTTTGACTTTTTTTCGCTTTCAGTTTACCATGCTATTTATAATTACAAAAGCGAATGTTTGTCATGAATAATATAATAAAAACGGATTGATAAGGTGGGGCAATCACATGGACATGAATATTCAAAAATATATGGCATTTGTCAAAACAGTTGAGCATGGCAGCTTTACAAAAGCCGCAGAGATGTTGAATTACTCCCAGTCGGGCATTAGCCGTATGATCAACGACTTAGAAAAAGAATGGAAGGTTGTCTTGCTGGAAAGGGGAAGAACTGGTGTAAAATTGACAAGTGACGGAATGAAGCTTCTTCCCTGTGCAAAGAGCGCTTGTGTAGAATATGAAAAGTTGCAAATGGAAGTGGACGAGCTGAACGGTTTGCAATCTGGGCTTATCCGCATTGGCACATTTTCTAGTGTGGCAACGCATTGGCTTCCGAACATCATTAGAGAATTTCAAAAGGCATATCCGAACATTGACTATGAATTGCTGCTAGGAGATTATACGGAAATTGAATCATGGATATCAGATGGACGCGTAGATTGCGGCTTTTTGCGTTTACCTACCCGTCCGGAGTTTGAAACTGTATTTTTAGAACAGGACAGACTGCTTGCAATCCTGCCAGAAAATCATGCTTTGGCACACCTTGAAAAAATCTCTGTTGCGTCCCTTTGTGACGAACCGTTCATGCTTTTGGAGAAAGGTGCCAAAGCAGAAGTGTCGGAAATTTTTGAACGCTGTAATCTAACGCCTAATGTGCATTTTACAACATGGGACGATTATGCAATTATGTCAATGGTAGAAAGTGGGCTTGGTATCAGTATTCTTCCTGAACTGATTTTGAGGCGTGTCCCATATCGAATTATTGCAAAAGAATTAGATGTGCCTACGTATCGAAAAATTGGAATTGCCCTGCGAAGTAAAAAGACAGCTTCACTTGCGGTAAAGCGTTTTTTGGAGTATTTGCAATATCGTTAATGCTTTTTTGAAAATACAGAAACGTTTAGAACTGTGATACATGGCTGTTATATTTAAAAATAGCCGGTCGCCATCCATCAAACTATTGTGTTCCTCTATGGCACATGGGCATTGATTTAAGGTGCGCGATCCCACTTCATACAAAACAGGCGGCAGCATCTTTTGACGTTGGAAACTGCCGTCAAATAATTGTCTGTATTTTAGCGCAACCATGCCATTCAAGGTCCTTTCAAAAATGGCGTAGTAGGCGCCTTTCTGTTTTGTGAGACCATTGGTTTTGCTGGTTTTTCCGGGGCTTTTCAATGTCCTGCCCTCGCAAATGCCCGGCTTTTTATCCCTATTTGGCGGGATGAGCAGAGCCGTCCTGTTTATCCGCTTTGGAAGCCCCCCTCTCCGCCCCCCTCTGCGACAGAAGGGCCGCGGGGAGCGCGCGAGAGCTCGCAGAAGAGCTGCTTTTCCCCGTCCCAGCCCTCTTTTTCCCCTTTTCGGCCCACGGCCAACAAAATGTTCACCAAATTGGTATTTTACTGCTGCAAAGGCGGGAAAATGTGGTATACTAATACCGTTCAAAATTGTTTTGTGAAAGATGCGGAGAAAGAATATGCTGCAATTACAACACATCTCCCTGCAGGTCGAAGACGGCGCCAACAGGGAGATCCTCAAAGACGTCAACCTCACCGTTGACGATGGCCGCTTTGTGGTCATCACCGGCCCCAACGGCGGCGGCAAATCCACCCTCGCCAAGGTCATTGCCGGGATCCTTGCCCCCACCGAGGGGCGCATCCTCCTAGACGGCCGGGACATCACCCAGGCCTCCATCACCGAGCGGGCCAAGATGGGCATCGGCTTTGCCTTTCAGCAGCCGGTGCGCTTCAAGGGGCTGACGGTGCGCGACCTCATCACCCTCGCCGCCGGGGACGAGACCCTCTCCGACTGCGACATCGGCCGCTACCTGCGCTCGGTGGGCCTCTGCCCCCGCGACTACATCGACCGCGAGGCCAACGCCAGCCTCTCCGGCGGCGAGATGAAACGTATCGAGATCGCCATGGTCCTGGCCCGCAAGACCCCCCTCACCATCTTCGACGAGCCGGAGGCCGGCATCGACCTCTGGAGTTTCGGCAACCTCATCGACGTCTTTGCCGACTTGCGGCGGGAGACCGAGGGCTCGGTCCTCATCATCTCCCACCAGGAGCGGATCCTCAACATCGCCGACGAGATCGTGGTCCTCTCGGGCGGGTCCCTCACCATGCACGGCCCGAAGGACGAAATTCTGCCCGGTCTCCTGCGGGGGGACCGTTGCGCCTTTTGCAGAGGGGAGGAGTAACCCGTGAACGACATCACCAAACAGCTGCTATCGCTCATCAGCGATTTTGACCCCGAGACCGGCTTCACCGGGGCCTTCAACATCCGCGAGGACACCGGCTGCGCCGGCCGCCAGAACAGCCGGAACATCGAGATCAGCTCCAAGTCGGACAAGCCCGGCATCGACATCCGGGTCAAACCCGGCACCAAGGGCGAAACGGTCTACATCCCCGCCTGCGTCACCCACAGCAAGGTGGACGACCTGGTCTACAACGACTTCTACATCGGCGCCGGGGCCGACGTGGTGGTGGTGGCCGGCTGCGGCGTCCACATCGACGGGGAGGAGAGCTCCCAGCACAACGGCATCCACCGCTTCTACCTCGAGCCGGGAGCCCGCGTCCTCTACCGGGAGAAGCACATCGGCACCGGCGAGGGCAGCGGCCAGCGCATCATCAACCCCCAGACCTATGTGGAACTGCAGGAGGGCAGCTACCTGGAGATGGACACCACCCAGATCAAGGGGGTGGACTCCACCCAGCGCCTGACCACCGGCGTGGTCGGCCTCCGGGCCCGGCTGGTGGTCCGCGAAAAGCTGATGACCCACGGCGAACAGTACGCCGAGACTAATTTCGAGGTGGACCTCAACGGCGAGGACAGCGGCGCCGACCTCATCTCCCGCTCGGTGGCGAAGGGCCGCTCCAAACAGCTCTTTCGCTCCCGCATCAACGGCAACGTCCGCTGCACCGGGCACTCGGCCTGTGACGCCATCATCATGGACGAGGGCACCGTCTCCGCCATCCCCGAACTCACCGCCAACGACCTGGACGCGGCCCTCATCCACGAGGCGGCCATCGGCAAGATCGCCGGCGAACAGCTCACCAAGCTGATGACCCTGGGCCTCACCGCCGAGGAGGCGGAGGCCAAGATCATCGAGGGCTTTTTGAAGTAGTCTCTCAAACCTCGGCTGTGCGGCCTTCCCCGCCCCGTCTGGCCGCCCCTCTCGAGGAGGGGGGCGCGGGCCTCTGCTCGACGGCTGTCCCATACGCCAACAAAAGATCACGCAAGGGGGAATACCTGTGCTTTTGCGCCTCTATCGTTCCAAAGACCTGGACGGGGTGCTCGACCTCTTTTACCGGGCCGTCCACGGCTGCTGTGCCCGGGACTACACCCAGGCCCAGCTGGACGCCTGGGCGCCCCAAAACCCGGACCGCTCCCGCTGGCAGAAGACCCTCACCCAGCACTACAGCCTGGTGGTGGAAGGGGAGGGGGGACTGGCCGCCTTTGGCGACCTGGACGGCAGCTATCTCGACCGCCTCTACGTCCACCCCGACTGCCGGGGCCAGGGGCTGGCCGCCCTGCTGGTGGACGCGCTGGAGGCCCGCGCCCTGCAGGGCGGGGTCAAGGTGCTGCGCACCGACGCCTCCATCACCGCCCTGCCCTTCTTCCTGGCCCGGGGGTACCGGGTGGTCAGGGAACAGCAGGTCAAGCGGGGGGAACAGACCCTCACCAACTACGCCCTGGAGAGGGAGCTCTAGCGCCCCTCCCCGCACAAAAAAGGCCCGTCCCCACCTTGACAACGGCGGCCGGCGGCCTATAATGAGAGTAGAAAGTCTGTTTCAGGGCGGGGTGCGATTCCCCACCGGCGGTGACAGGGCCCTGCCCTGAAGCCCGCGACTCCTCCGGCCCCCGGCCGGCGGACTGATTCGGTGTGATTCCGAAGCCGACGGTATAGTCCGGATGAGAGAAACGGCGCATCATTTCTGCGTCCGCACGCCCTCGGCCTTTTCAGACCGAGGGCTTTTTGCGTCCCAGACAGACCTTCCAAACACTTTTTTTGGAGGGATTTTTATGTCCAGACAAACCGCCAACCGCACCCGCAAGCTCACCACCATGGCCATGCTGGCCGCCATCTCCATCGTGCTGGTGGCCCTCATCCACTTCCCCATTATCCCCGGGGCCGCCTTTTTGGAGTACGACCCCGCCGACGTCTCCATCCTGGTGGGCACCTTCCTCTTCGGCCCCTGGGCGGGGCTGGCCCTCACCGCCGTGGTCTCGGTGATCCAGGGCCTCACCGTCAGCGCCGGGTCGGGGGTCATCGGCATCCTCATGCACTTTCTCGCCACCGGGGTCTTTTCGGTGCTGGCCGGCTCCCTCTACCAAAAATGGCACACCCGCAAGGGGGCGCTGGTGGGGCTGCTGCTGGGCTCCCTGGCCATGACCGCCGTCATGTGCCTGTGCAACCTGGTCTTTACCCCCCTCTTCATGGGGGGGACCGCCAAGGACGTGGCGGCCATGCTCATCCCCATCATCATCCCCTTCAACCTGGTCAAGGCCCTGGGCAACAGCGCCATCACCTACCTGGTCTACAAGCCCATCAGCAAGCTGGTTTTCGGCAGGGAAGAGCCGGTGTTGACAACCTCCGCCAAATAGCGTATACTAATTTTCGCACAATTGAATATCACTTATCAAGAGTGGCTGAGGGAACAGGCCCTGTGAAGCCCGACAACCTGCCCCCCGCGGGGGTGCAAGGTGCCAAATCCTGCGGGTAAAGCCGAAAGATAAGCTTCGCATAAAAGCTCGGTGTTTGCCACCGGGCTTTTTTTCGACCCCGGCAAAAGTGATCTCTTCAATGGCAGAAAAACGCGTGCATTGAAAGGAAGGAAAAAACTGTGAGCATGAGAAAACTCTTCACCTCCGAATCGGTCACCGAGGGGCATCCCGACAAGATCTGCGACCAGATCTCCGACGCCGTCCTCGACGCCATCATGGAAAAAGACCCCGCCGGCCGGGTGGCCTGCGAGACCTGCGTCACCACCGGCATGGTGATGGTGATGGGGGAGATCACCACCAGCTGCTATGTGGACATCCCCAAGATCGCCCGCCAGGTCATCCGCGACATCGGCTACACCCGGGCCAAGTTCGGCTTTGACTGCGACACCTGCTCGGTCCTCACCTCCATCGACGAGCAGTCCCCCGACATCGCCCTCGGGGTGGACAAGGCCCTCGAGGCCAAGACGGGGGAGGAGGACGCCGGCACCGGCGCCGGCGACCAGGGGATGATGTTCGGCTTCGCCTGCGACGAGACCGAAGAGCTGATGCCCCTGCCCATCTCCCTGGCCCACAAGCTGGCCAAGCAGTTGACCAAGGTCCGCAAGGAGGGGGCGGTGGACTACCTCCGCCCCGACGGCAAGACCCAGGTCACCGTCGAGTACGACGGCGACACCCCGGTGCGGGTGGACACGGTGGTCATCTCCACCCAGCACGGCGACGAGGTCACCCTCGAGCAGATCCGGGAGGACATGATCGAGCTGGTCATCAAGCCCATCGTCCCCGCCGCCCTGCTGGACGAAAAGACCAAGTACCTGGTCAACCCCACCGGCCGTTTTGTCATCGGCGGGCCCCAGGGGGACAGCGGCCTCACCGGCCGCAAGATCATTGTCGACACCTACGGCGGGTACGGCCGCCACGGCGGCGGCGCCTTCTCCGGCAAGGACCCCACCAAGGTCGACCGCTCCGCCGCCTACGCCGCCCGCTATGCCGCCAAGAACGTGGTGGCCGCCGGCCTGGCCAAGAAGTGCGAGGTCGAGCTGGCCTACGCCATCGGGGTGGCCCACCCGGTCTCGGTGCTGGTGGACACCTTCGGCACCGGCGCGGTCAGCGACGACAAGCTGGCCGAGGCGCTGGTGAAGGTCTTTGACTTCCGCCCCGCCTCCATCATCCGCGACCTGGACCTGCGCCGCCCCATCTACCGCCAGCTGGCCGCCTACGGCCACCTGGGGAGAGAGGACCTGAACGTCCCCTGGGAGAAGACCGACCGGGTCGACGCCCTCCGGGCCGCCGTTTCGGCGCAGTAGCCCCTTTTGCGGCCGCACGGGCGGCCGAACCAATTTCACCTGCCGGCAGGGGAGCCGGGCGGGCCGAGTGGCCTGCCCGGCCCCTTTTTTGTCCGGGACAGACGAGGGGGAGCTGCCTGCGCCCAAACGGCGGTTTTGCGCCCCCTTCGGGGAAAGGGGAGCCGCTGCCGCCCCAGCACTTTTTCCCCGCTTTTCCCACAAAAAGGGGGCGGGAGGGGCACCTTTTGCCCCTCCTTCCCATACACTGGCGCAAGAGGTGATTGAGTATGGAATTCGTCGCAAAACTCCTGCTGGTGGTGCTGGCGGCCGTGGGGCTGGCCGAGTGCGTGGGCCTGCTGGGCGACCTGATCGACCGCCGCCGCAAGCTGCCCCTCTACCTGATCGCGCCCCTCCCCGCCCGGCCGGGCGACTGTGAGAACGCCCTGCGCAGCCTTCGCCGCACGGTGGAGCGCAGCACCTTTGCCTGCAAGCTGGTCCTCACCAGCCCCGGCGAGCTCACCGAGGAGCAGCGGGAGATCCTCGGCTTTTTCTACGGCAGCGAGGACTTCCCCGAGGTCTGGGAGACATTCGACCCCCGCCAACTGGGTTTGCATTGAGAGGGCAGTTGGGGTATACTGGTACACGGAATACAGGACGTATCGGCCGCCAGAAGGCGGCCCTTTTTGAAGGGGGAAGGGGACAAGGTGGAACGCGCAGAGCAGCTCATCCAGCTCGCCGGCACGGTGGAGGGGGTGGTCTTTCGCAACCGGGAAAACGGCTGGTCGGTGGTAGACATCTCCTGCGAGGGCGAACTGATCACCGCCGTGGGCGAGTTCTCCGAACTCAGCGAGGGGGAGGAGGTGGAGCTCACCGGCGTCTTTGTCAACCACCCCACCTTCGGCCGCCAGTTCAAGGCCAGCCTCTGCACCACCAAACTCCCCGCCACCGCCGGGGCCATCCTCAAGTACCTGGCCTCCGGGGCCATCAAGGGCATCGGCCCGGTGACGGCCCGCCGCATCGTCGACCGCTTCGGCAGCCGCACCCTGGAGGTCATCGAAAAGGACCCCGACGCCCTGGCGCAGGTGCAGGGCATCTCCCTGAAAAAGGCGGAGGACATCCATCTGGAGTACCAGCGGGTCTTCGGTATCCGCTCCCTGCTGGCCTTTATGGCCCAGTACGGCTTCTCCGCCGCTGAGGCCATCAAGGTGTGGAAGTTCTGGGGCCCCCAGGCGCAGGAGCTGCTCTGCGAAAACCCCTACCGCCTCTGCCTCTCCTTCATCGGCATCTCCTTTGACCGGGCGGACGCCATGGCCATCCAGCTGGGCCTCTCTCCCGAATCGGGGGAGAGGGTGCAGGCCGCCGCCGCCCACGTGCTCCGCCACAACACCCAAAACGGCCACACCTGCCTGCCGCGGGAGAAGCTGGCCGCCGTCACCGCCAGCTACATCGGCCTGCCCCCCGAGCGGGTGGACTTTGAAATCGGCGAGATGCTGGAGCGGGAGGACCTGGTGGAATACACCGGGGACGAGCGGCCCATGATCTTTTTGCCCGACTACTACCGGGCCGAGGGCTACATCGCCACCCGTCTGCAGATGCTCATCTCCTTCATGCCCGACAACGGCACCCAGTGGGACCGGCAGATCGCAGCCCAGGAGAAGGCGCTGGGCATCGTCTACGCCGACACCCAGAGGGAGGCCATCGCCCAGGCGCTGCGCCAGGGGTTCGTGGTCCTCACCGGCGGGCCCGGCACCGGCAAGACCACCACCATCAACGGGATGATCGAGCTCTTCGAGAAGGACGGCCGCAAGGTGGCCCTCTGCGCCCCCACCGGCCGCGCCGCCAAGCGGATGAGCGCCGTCACCGGGCGGGAGGCCAAGACCATCCACCGCCTGTTGGAGGCGGGGTACCAGAAGGACGGTACCCTGGCCTTCACCAAGAACGAGGAGGACCTGCTGGACTGCGACGTCCTCATCCTCGACGAGGTGTCGATGGTGGACGTCCTCCTCTTCGAGGCGCTGCTGCGGGCGATCAAGCTCAACTGCAAGCTGGTGCTGGTGGGGGACTACGACCAGCTGCCCTCGGTGGGGGCGGGCAACCTGCTCAAAGACATCATCGACTCCGGCTTTTTCCCGGTGGTGCGGCTCTCCCACATCTTTCGTCAGGCCGCCCAGAGCGCCATCGTCACCTCGGCCCACGAGATCTTGGAGGGGCAGGTGCCCGACCTGGCCCAGCGGGACAAGGACTTTTTCTTCCTCCCCGCAAGGGACAAGCCCTCCGGCCTGGCCCTCATCTGCGACCTGGTCACCACCCGGCTGCCAAAGGCCTACGGCCTCTCTCCCGCCGACATCCAGGTGCTCTCCCCGGGCCGCCGGGGGGCCGCCGGGGTGCAGCAGCAAAACCGCATCCTCCGGGAGGCGGTCAACCCCGCCCGCGGCCAGCCCGAGATCGGCTATATGGGGATGAGCTTTCGCCAGGGGGACAAGGTGATGCAGACGCGCAACAACTACGACATCGTCACCACCCAGGAGGAGACCGGCGAGAAGGGGACCGGGGTCTTCAACGGCGACATGGGGCAGATCGAGGAGATCGACCGCCAAAACGGCCTCATCCACATCCGCTACGAGGACAAGCGCGCCGCCTACACCCCCGACATGCTGGGGGAGATCGAGCACGCCTATGCCGTCACCGTCCACAAGAGCCAGGGGAGCGAGTTCGACGCGGTCATCCTCTCCCTGTTGGAGCCCAACCCCAAGCTCTACTTCCGCAACCTTCTCTACACCGCCGTCACCCGGGCCAAACAGCTGCTGGTGATCGTGGGCAGCCGCCGCTCCGTGGAGATGATGGTGGAGAACAACCGCAAGACCCTGCGATACAGCGGGCTGGGCTCCTTTCTGCGGGACATCCTCGGGTGAGGGCCCTCGCGGCGGCCCTCCGCCTGCTCTACCCCCGGGTCTGCCCCTTCTGCGGCGACGCCATCCCCCTGGGACAGCGGGTCTGCCCAAAATGCACGTTGCAAAGCCACCGCATATCGGATACAATAAACCATAAGGGCGTGTTGGAGGCGCAGGGGGAGACCCTGCCCTACGCCGAGGGGGATATCGCCCCCTTCTGGTACCAGGGGCCGGTCCGCCGGGCCATCACCGCCTACAAGTTCTCCGCCCGACTGGGGGCGGCCGAGGTGCTGGCGGCCCACATGGCCGACACCTGCCGCGCCGTCCTCCCCCTGGAGGAGATCGAGGGGGTCGTCTGCGTGCCGGGCCGCCCCCGCCAGCGGCGGGAACGGGGGTTTGGCCACAGCGAACTGCTGGCCCAGCACCTGGCCCGAGAGTTGGACATCCCCTATTTGAAGGGGGCGCTGGTCAAGCTGTTCGACACCCCCTACCAGCACCGGCTGGGCCTCCCGGCCCGCAGGGAAAACCTGCTGGGCGCCTTTGAGGTGGCCGACCGGGCGGCGGTGCGGGGCAAGACCCTCCTCCTCTGCGACGACATCGTCACCACCGGCGGCACCGCCGCCGAGTGCGCCAAGATGCTGCGGGTCAGGGGCTGTGAACGGGTGTATTTCTGCGCGGCGGCAGCCGCAGGTAAGGAAAGGAATAGGGAAGCAAATGGCAAATTATGATATTGGCTTTGACCTGGGGACCACCTCCATCATCATCTATGTGGTGGGCAAGGGGATCGTGGTCAAAGAGCCGTCGGTCATCGCCGTCAACCAAAAGACCGGCGAGGTGCTGGCCATCGGCGAAAAGGCGCAGGAGATGGCGGGCAAGACCCCGGCCCACATCGTCGCCAAGCGCCCGCTTGAAAACGGCGTCATCTCCGACATCGACATGACCGAAGAGGTGGTCAAGTACTTCATCCGCAAGGTCAGTTCCTCCTACGTGGTCAAGCCCAAAGTGGCCATCTGCGTCCCCTCCTCGGTGACCAACGTCGAGTCGCGGGCCGCGGTCAACGCCGCCCTCTCGGCCGGGGCCCGCAAGATCTTCCTGGTGGAGGAGCCCATCGCCGCGGCCCTGGGCTCGGGCATCGACATCTCCAAGCCCCGGGGGCGGATGGTGGTGGACGTGGGCGGCGGCACCGCCGACATCGCCGTCATCTCCCTCAACGACGTGGTGCTCTCCACCTCGGTCAAGTGCGCCGGCACCCAGTTTGACGAAAAGATCATCAACTACGTCCGCCTCAACCGCAAGGTGCTCATCGGCGAGCGGACCGCCGAGCGGGTCAAAAAGGAGATCGGCGCGGTGATGGAGGGGGTCCTCCCCGAGACCGAGATGGAGGTCAAGGGCCGCAGCCTGGAGACCGGCCTGCCGGTGAAGATCACCGTCAGCTCCTCCGAACTCACCGCCACCCTCAACGAGTTTGCCATGAGCATGGTCACCACCATCAAGGGCATCCTCGAAAAGACCCCGCCCGAACTGGTGGGCGACATCTGGGAGGACGGCATCATGCTCACCGGCGGCGGCAGCCTCATCAAGGGCCTGCCCGAGCTCATCTCCAAAGAGACCGGGGTGCGCTGCTACGTGTCGGAGACCCCCATCGACTGCGTGGCCATCGGCACCGGCATGGCCCTGGACTTGATGGAAGACGGGTACAGCATCAACTACGACAGGGACTATTGATTGCGCTTTATACAATTTGTAGTTGTATTTTGGCGGATTTTATCAAAAGAGCAGATTTTTTCAAAAGAAAAATCAAGCCGAAACCTGATTATCCCTTGAAAACACTGTATCCACGGGCATTTCAGACAGGTCAAAACCACCTCATTTACTACGATTTTACTACTGTTGAGTGAGCCTTGACACGCTGAAAGACCACGAAATGCCGAGATATGGGTACAGCACCCGTCAATCGGGGCCTCCGCCCCGTGACCATATAACTGAATATAGACCGGCCATCTGCCGGGGCAACGCCATGGGTAACACAAACCTGTGGCGTTTTTTTATGCCCTGCCGGGGGGGCACGCAAAACTGTATGAAAACGGGTGGGAAATCCCCTGTTTTTTCGCCTGTGGACGGCGCAAACGAGGCCGCCCATATCCTTTCCCTCATGGGAGGCCGGGTGGCGATACAGGGGCGCAAACCCGCCGAAACGAACACTTTTCAAAACCGAAGGAAGGAGGTATCCAACATGGCGGTATTCCGCATTGAGAAAACCCGCGATTACACGGTGATGTCCAACCATCACCTGCGGGACAAGTCGCTCTCGCTGAAAGCGAAGGGCCTTCTCTCCCTCATGCTCTCCCTGCCGGAGGAGTGGGACTATACCACCAAGGGGCTGGCCCGGATCTGCAAGGATGGCGTTGACAGTATCTGCGCCGGGGTGCGGGAGCTGGAGGAACACGGCTATGTGATCCGCCAGCGGGTCCGCAACCCCAACGGCCAGCTCGGCGCCATCGAGTACACCATCCTGGAGCAGCCCAGACCGCCGGAACCAAAACCGGAAAAACCTGAACGGGAAAATCCAGTCCTGGATAATCCTGAACAGGCTTCCCCTGTCTTGGAAGAACCTGAACAGGAAAACCCCGCACAATTAAATACTAATAGATCAAGTAAAGAAAAATCAAAAAAAGATCTATCAAGTACGGAAGGATCAAATCCTGTCCAATCAATCCCCCAAACCCCCAGGGGCTCGGACCGGAAGGGACGGGACCGGATGCGGGAGCGGGAGAGCTATCGGGAACTCATTTTGGAGAACATCGAGTATGACTGTCTCATCCAGAACCACCGCCTTGACCGGGACCGCCTGGACGAGCTGGTGGAGCTCATGGTGGACACGGTGTGCTCCAACCGGGAGATGATCCGCATCGCCGGGGATGACTACCCGGCGGAGGTGGTCAAGTCCCGGTTCCTGAAGCTGAACAGTTCCCACATCGAGTATGTGCTGGACCGTATGCGGGAGAACACCACCTATGTCCGCAATATCAAGAAATACCTGCTGGCCGCTTTGTATAACGCCCCGGCCACCATCGACAGCTACTACACTTCCCTGGTGAGCCACGATATGTACGGCGGCGGAGATCGGAGGTGATGTGAGTGCAGGAAGAAATCACCCAGGGCGTGGTCTCCCTCTCGGTGGAGACCGGCAAGATGACGGCGGACCTGCTCCAAAAGGCCGTGAAGAAGGTGCTGGAGGAGATGCAGAAAAAACCTTCCCAGCGCAGCTTACACCAGGGGAAACAGACCTTGCACCAGCTCAAACAGCATGGGGCCTCCCTGACCAACATTGAGATCACGGAGCAGAACATCAAGGCGTTTTCGGCGGTGGCGAAAAAGTATGACATCGACTATGCCCTGAAAAAGGACCCCACCACGGACCCACCGCATTACTATGTGTTCTTCAAGGCGAAGGATAAGGACCAGCTCCAGCCGGCCTTCAAGGAGTTCACCGCCATGACCCTGAACCGGGAGAAGCGCCCCACCATCCGGGAGCGGCTGACCCAGGCTCAGGAACAGACCAAGACCAAGCACCGGGAACGGGAGAAGGTCAAGGCCAAGGACCGGGAGGTGGCGCGATGACCGATAAGCTGAAAAAGCAGATCATCCTCAACCTCCCGTATCTCATCTTCGTGTATCTCTTTGACAAGCTCTGCCAAGGGGTGCGGCTGGCGCCTGGGGCGGACGCCTCGGAGAAGCTACTCCACATCGGGCAGGGCTTTTCGGCGGCCTTCGCCAGCCTGGCGCCCAGCTTCCATCTGCTGGACCTGTGCGTGGGCACCGCCGGCGCGGTGCTGATCCGGCTGGTGGTCTACTCCAAGGGCAAGAACGCGAAGAAATACCGCCGGGGAATCGAGTATGGGAGCGCCCGCTGGGGCACCCCAGCCGACATCGCCCCCTACGCAGACCCGGACTTTTTCCAGAATGTCCTCCTCACCCAGACGGAGCGGATCACCATGTCGAGCCGCCCGAAAGAGCCCAAGTACGCCAGAAATAAGAATATTTTGGTCATCGGCGGTTCCGGCTCAGGCAAAACGAGGTTCTTTGTCAAACCAAACCTGCTCCAGTGCCATTCCTCCTATGTAGTCACCGATCCGAAAGGTACGATATTATGCGAGGTAGGGGCCCTGCTGGACCGCAAGGGATACCGCATCAAAAGCCTAAATCTTATCAACTTCAAGAAGTCCATGAAATATAACCCTCTGGCGTATATCCGCTCGGAGAAGGACATTTTGAAGCTGGTGAACGCCCTGATCCTCAACACCAAGGGCGAGGGCGAAAAGTCCAGTGAGGATTTCTGGGTCAGTGCGACTCGTTCGCAGGCGGTAAAAAGTCTGCGCACGGGCAACGGTTTTCCGTTGTTCGGAGAACTGGTAGTTTGATAGGTGGAATGACGGGGTAACGCCCTGAAACGCCTACCCTTGATGGGCGTGCATTAGCTGTAATGGCTTTTGTACGAAGCCCCATGACAAAGGCTGAGAGTAACCGTAACCACTGCCAAAAGTGGTCGAAAGCGGTCTGGCGGCAGACTGTGTTACCTATAGGCCGAGGGTCTATAAGATACCTATGGTTAGAATGTTCGCTTTGGCGGGCGGACTGACGAACCTGCGAATGTACAGGTCTAAAAGAAGACCACGCAGAAATGCGTGGGTGCGTTAAAGCGCAGTCGGTGTGGTTCAGTAGAAATTTGCCCTACGAACGACCATGCTGTGTTACAGGCACAGGCAAGCCGACAGGTCTATAGCAGGAACCTAAGGGTATGTATGTACAGATAGAACTATCGGAACGAGGAAAGGCAGCAGATTCCGCAAGGAATAATCTGACGAAGAACAATAAGCAGACGAACTGCTGCTGAAAAGCAGTGGTCGAACCTATGATGTGCTTGCGTTATGTGAGCTACGGAGGAATGGCCACAAGTCGGTTGAGATAAACAGGCATTATTCAATCCAACATAAGGATTCGAGTAAGACCAAAAGGGTCACTTTCGTAAAAGGAGGTGATGCCTTATGCCAAAGAAAAGCAAAAATCTATGTGTAGACGATTTACGGCACGCCGAGTATTACGGTATGCAGCCAGTTTTTGACGAACTCTATCGCCGAAGTCTGGACGGAGACAACTTTACCGACCTTATGGATATAATCCTAAGCCGGGATAACATTCTTCTGGCATATCGGAACATCAAAGCAAACGGAGGAAGCTACACAGCAGGAACAGACAACAGAAACATCAGTGACATCGGGTGTTTACCGCCCGAAACAGTTGTGGAGAAAGTGAGGTTTATTGTCACAGGAAGTCATCACGGATACCGCCCAAAACCGGTCAGGCGTAAAGACATTCCGAAGCCAAACGGCAAGACCCGCCCGTTGGGTATTCCTTGTATCTGGGACAGGCTGGTACAGCAATGTATCAAGCAGGTCATGGAGCCTATCTGCGAAGCGAAATTCAGCGACAATAGCTACGGCTTTCGCCCGAACCGCTCCGTAGAACACGCCATGCAGAGAACCTATACCATGCTCCAGCGAATGAATCTGCATTATGTGATTGAGTTTGATATAAAGGGCTTTTTCGATAATGTAAATCACAGTAAGCTGGTGCGGCAGATATGGGCTTTGGGAATACACGACAAACAGTTGATTTTTATTATCAAGCGGATTCTGAAAGCACCGATTAGAATGCCAGATGGCACTACCCTCATTCCAGACAAAGGCACACCGCAAGGTGGTATCATTTCACCGCTACTTGCGAATATCGTGCTGAATGAACTGGATAACTGGGTAGAGAGCCAATGGCAGAACCACCCTCTTGTAAAGGAATACGGGTATGAGAGGAAAATCAGAAGCTCGATTACTTTTGACCGGAGCAAGGCATTTCTCAAAATGAGGAAAACGGGACTGAAAGAAATGTACATCGTGAGATATGCAGATGATTTCAGAATCTTCTGTCGGAATAAAGAGGACGCTTTGAGAACAAAAGAAGCTGTAACAGCGTGGATAACTGAGAGGCTAAGGCTTGAAGTATCGCCGGAGAAAACAAGGATAGTCAATGTCAGAAAACGCTATTCAGAGTTTCTCGGATTCAAGATACGGGTCAGACCAAAAAGCGGTAGGTACGCTGTGCAATCTCATATCTGTGACAAAAAGTTGGAACTGGAAAAGCAAAAGCTGGTGGAACAAGCGAAGCGGATTGCCAGACCGTCCAAAGGAAAAAGACCTTTAGACGAGATAAGGCTGTTCAATTCAATGGTTCTGGGAATACAGAATTATTTTCAGCTTGCTACCTGTGTCAGTATTGATTGCAGAAAAATCCACAGGCAGGTCATGACAGTTTTAACTAACCGGCTCAATACAGAAACCGGGTGCAAACTTGTTCGAGAAGGCGGTGCAATGACCGAGAGCGAAAAGGAGCGGTTCGGTAAGTCGGCAATGGTACGGTATGTATCAGGAATCGACCAACCTATCTACCCTATCGCATATATCAAGAACAAGATACCGATGGCAAAGAAAACAGCGGTATGCAGTTATACGGCCGATGGACGGGCATTGATACACACAAACCTAAGCCTGAACTCATTTGTTCTGGCGGGATTGAGAAATCAACCGTCTATGGGTCGAAGCACAGAACTCACAGACAGCAGGATTTCATTATTCTCTGCTCAACGTGGAAAATGTGCGCTAAGTGGAGAACTCTTTGAAAATGCGGCTGACATCGTATGCTGGCTGAAAACTCCGGCAGAATTTGGCGGCAGGGAACGCTATCAAAACATGATTTTGTTCCACAGGAGATTCTTTCCGCTTCTGCAAAGACGCCCGATGAATGAGCTGAAAGCGATAGCTGATACTCTCAAAACAACAAAGGAACTGAAGTTAAAAGTGAGCAGTCTGCGTGAGCGGGCTGGTTTGTCCGCAATAGAATAATAGTATTTCATTTGGAGATTGATTAAATGCTTGTGAAAACAATCGATGGAACGCCGGATGCGGTGAAAGTCGCACGTCCGGTGTGAAGTGGGGGAAAATCCGGCGATAACTTCAAAGGATTACCTATCACTATAGGCCGAGCGGCTGTACTATTCCGCCCTCATCGGGTACATCTGGTACGAGGCGGAGCCGGAGGAGCGCAACTTCATCACCCTGCTGGACCTCATCAACGCCAGCGAGGCCAGAGAGGACGACGAGGAGTTCCAAAGCCCGGTGGACATCCTGTTCGCCAAGCTGGAAAAGGAGCACCCGGACCACTTCGCGGTGAAGCAGTACCGCAAATTCAAAATGGCCGCGGGCAAAACTCTAAAATCCATACTGATTAGCTGCGGCGCCCGCCTTTCTCCCTTTGACATCCAGGAGCTGCGGGACCTCATGGCGGAGGACGAGCTGGAGCTGGACACCCTGGGCGACCGCAAATCGGCGCTGTTCGTGATTTTGTCAGATACGGACAGCACCTTCAATTTTGTGGCGGCGCTCATGTACTCCCAGCTTTTCAACCTGCTGTGCGACAAGGCGGACGACTTCTACGGGGGCCGCCTGCCGGTCCATGTGCGGTGCCTCCTGGACGAGTTTGCGAACATCGGTCAAATCCCGAACTTCGACAAGCTGATCGCCACCATCCGAAGCCGTGAAATATCGGCTTCTATTATTTTGCAGTCGCAAAGCCAGTTAAAGACCATCTACAAGGACGCGGCGGATACCATCGTGGGTAACTGCGACAGCACCTTGTTTTTGGGAGGCAAGGAGAAATCCACCCTGAAAGAAATTTCGGAGCTGCTGGGGAAGGAAACGATTGACAGTTTCAATCAATCCGAGAACCGGGGCAGCCAGGTTTCCCACGGCCTCACCTATCAAAAATTGGGAAAGGAGCTGATGACACAAGACGAATTGGCAGTGATGGACGGAGGCAAGTGTATCTTCATGCTGCGGGGCGTGCGCCCGTTCCTCTCGGACAAGTACGACCTGACGAAGCATCCGAACTACAAATACACCGCCGACGCCGACAAGAAGTACCTCTTTGATATGGAACGGTACATGAAACGCAAACCGGCCATCGTAAAGCCGGATGAGCCTTTCGAGATGTACGAATTGACAGCAACGGACCTTCAATAACAATTCTACAACGAAGAAAGGAAATATGATTTATGGATTTTTTCACTAACGCTATCGATGTATTGCAGACTCTGGTGATCGCGCTGGGCGGCGGCCTGTGCGTGTGGGGCGGCATCAACCTCCTGGAAGGTTACGGGCAGGACAACCCTGCCTCCAAGTCGCAGGGAATTAAGCAGCTTATGGCTAAGTAGATGTAATCAAGGGAAGAAAGGAAAAGCACAATCCAGACGGAACCGGCGGTTGTGTCAAGAAATGTTTGTGGAATAGCAAGAACTTTGATATAATGGGAACAGGAACCCCGGAACAGGGAGAAAGGCAGGAGGATAAATGCACATAAGCTATAAACCCCTCTGGCACACGCTGGTTGAGCGCAATATGAGGAAAGAGGACTTGCGGATTGCCGCCGGTCTTACCACAAATATGATTGCCAACATGGGTAAAGGCAAAAACATCAGCATGGAAACGCTGGTTCGTATCTGCGAAGCCCTGAATTGTGGTATTTTGGATGTGATTGAGTTGGAACCGGATGATACTAATTTGTGAGGTGTGAAATGAATAAAAAGGAAACCATAAAGCATTTCTATGAAGTCATTGTTTCAAACAACTTGCTCAATGAACTTCCTCAATATGTTTCAGAGAATTGTGTCCTTATTGATGGAGAAAGAAAAATTCCTTTAGGATTGGAAGGTATGAAAGAACACCTTACAGCCGTTAAGCAAACATATCCAGACTATACAATGCGGATACTCCGGCAGTACAAAGATGGAGATTACATCATTTCTGAATTTGTCATGGAAGGAACTCATGAGGGAGAATGGATTGGAATAAAGCCGACACATAAAAGACTGTCTTTCACAGGGATTGATATTGATAAGATAGTTGACGGTAAAATCGTTGAGCATGGTGGAGCCGTCAACACTTTTGAAACACTATATGAGCATAATATGATAAAGCCGGTCTAAATCGACAGGTTTAGTCTAAATGGAGGGGGATAAGGAATGATACGGAAAATTAGAAACAAAGTTGAGATTACTGCGGCACTAAGCCTTATATGGGAAACATTTTTACAATTTGAAGCCCCTGACTATTCTGATGAAGGTGTTAAGTCATTCCGGGACTTTATTGAAAATGAAGATATTGTAGCTTCTCTGGAATTTTGGGGAGCCTATGAAAATGATGAGTTGAGAGGCGTAATTGCTACAAATGAAAATCGAAAGCACATTTGCTGCTTTTTTGTAAAATCCAAGTACCATAGACAAGGTATTGGGCGAAAGCTATGGGAGTGCGTTTTGAATAACAGCAATCACCCGGTTTATACGGTTAATTCTTCTCCGTATGCGGTTCCTGTTTATCACAAACTGGGCTTTATTGATATGGATAGTGAGCAATTATCTGATGGAATAAGATTTACTCCAATGAAATTTGAGAGGTACAGGGACAATGGAATACAGAATTGATGATAAAATGCTTAACGCTTCGGTATTTCTTACATTCGTAAACCAAGTATGGCCGGGAGACTATGATATTGAAAAAACGCAAAATGCTTTATCTAAAACGCAAAATATAACTGCTTATGACGGAGATAGGCTTGTCGGCTGCCTGCGTATCCTGTCAGATGGTTATTTTTTTGGAACAATTACAGAGTTGCTTGTGCTTCCAGATTATCAGAATAAAGGAATTGGAAGCCAGCTTCTCCAACTGGCAAAGAAAAATACACCGACAATGCTGTATTTTGGCTCGCAACCGGGAATTGAAGCGTTTTATGAAAAGAATGGTTGTCAGAGAAGTTTACAGTCCTACATCATAGAAAAGAAACGATAGCGCAAATTCAAGGAGGTAGTGCAATGAAGATAGAGATTGGAAAAGATTTTCCGCAGTATTTCAAGCCCTCATATCCAGAAGAATTTGAATTGTTTTCACATTTTGAAGTGACCGCAGGAATACCAACCGTTTTGTTTGCAATTACTACATGGAAAGAAAACGGGAAACCGAATGTCTGCTTCCATTCATGGAGTTGCTTTCATGGGGATAAAACTGCTTTCTTCGCAGTAATGGGAAATCTATATCAGCATACCCACACCTATGCCAATATCAAAAGGGAAAAATGCTTTTGTATCAACTTTCTCCCGATAAGCTATTATGATAAGTTGGTAGACACAATTAAACACAACGATATGGAAACAGACGAATTTGCAGTAGGTTATTTTACGCTTTCCAATGCAAAAACCATTCATGCGCCAATCATCCAAGAAGCATTTATCAATATGGAATGTACCTTGAAGGAAACGCAGGATTTAAGCGGCGCAGGAATAACAGCTATGGTTATCGGTCAAGTGCAGCACATTTCTGTTGAGAAAGAATACGCACAAGGTTATGAGCAGAGATATGGGACAGACGGTTTTATGATGTTAATACCGGCACCGCAAGACCTTGTTACCGGGCAACCAAATCAATCTGCGATTGCCACGGTAAAGATAGAAAGGTTGGATTAGACAATGGGCAGATTGCGGGACATTCCCGGAGTTGGAAAAAACATTGAGCAGGACTTATTAAACATTGGTATACGGGAGATTTCTGACCTAAAAGGAAAGAAACCAGAAGAATTATATTTACAGGATTGCTTATATAAAGGCTTTCAGGAAGATAAGTGCCAGCTTTATGTTTTCCGCCTTGCCGTATATTTTGCCGAGAATGAAACCCACGAAGCAGAAAAATTGAAATGGTGGTATTGGAGAGATAAAGAATATCCGAGCAAAGAATGAAAAGTGAATATCATCCCCTAAACTAATTGCCGTTGCAGGAACACCCATTCCCGCAACGGCAGTTTTCATTTCCACGGCCTGCGCCGGAAGTTCATACCAGACTGTTTTATCAGCGGGGATTTCTTGAACAGCTTTTTCAAAAGGCTTCGTTCCTCTTGTGAGAGCCGCTTATATTTAAGCTGGAACGCCTTGCAGAACATCTCCGTGAATTGCTGAATCCTATCCCCCGGCGATTGCATGGCCTTTTGTACTTCCCGTATCAGTTCATCGGCGGGCGTGGTATCCGGCGCACTTTCGCTGTCATTTTCGTGCGCCTTGCGTATGTCGTGAAGAATAACGTCCCATGTTTTGTGCGTCACATGGCAGAAGAAATCTTCTTCCTTTACCTGACCGGCTTCCAATACTTTGATTGCCCGGTCTGCCACCGCTTCGGGATGTTCTTCCAGTATCATAGCCCGCACAGCGGCCAGCGAGCTATTCATGTCATGGAAACGCATGGTTGCCATTCCGTCCACATAGATTTCTGCGTCTGCCAGCAGTTCCTTGAATTTTTCATGGGAGATAATCTCACACAGCAGCCGGTTGTTGAAGCGTTCACTTTTCAGCAGTTCCACGACTTCATCACTTAAATGTAATTCTTCTATCGGCGTGTTTTCATACTTCCGGTTGTTGGTAAGGCCGAGCAGATAGTCAACGGATACCTGATAGAAGTCTGCCAGTTTCAACAGGCTGCCGTGATTGATTTCCTTGTATTCATCGTTGTCGTTTTCATAGCTGCCGAGGGCTGATTTTGAAATGCCGGTTTTCTGCGCCAGTTCTTCCAGATTTAAGCCCTGTTCCACCCGTAAATCTTTCAGGCGTTCCTGTACGGAAATGCGGGTTTTCATAGATACATCGCTCCTTCCTGCGGCTGGCTGCCGCCGTCCAGCCCATTATACCATACCTGTTCCGCAATCGTGGAAATTTTCGATTTTGGGGCAGTTTTCCTACTTTGTGGATATACGGGAGAAGGCTCAAAAATGTGCCATAATGGGCTTAGTTCATCGATGGATTATTCCAATCGAATGACCGGCCTGTATGGGATATGCTCCCCGGCGATGTAGCGCAACGACTTGCGGCAGGGAAATGGAGGAACCCTGACCGTAACGAGCGTACCAAAGGGAGCGAAACGCCGTTGTGAGAGTCAGGGGCAGGAACGACATCAGGGAGAACCGGCGAAAATGAACACCGAATTGATACCGAAACACAACAATCCGATAGGGCATAGTCTACCCTATCCGTAATACTACGGGAGATTTCCGGGCGGCTCTATGGCCGTTTTTTTCTTGAAAATCGCCCCGAAACACGACACTAAAATCTGCTATCCGTCTATTGCGGCTGTTACGGCTGAAATGGGCGGATTTCTGTTTAAGGAGGCACCATGCCGAGAATGCCGAAAAAGAGGAAGCTGGAACTGTCTTTCTTCCTCAATGAACGGGGGCGGGTAACGTACAACGACCTTTGCCGGAAATGCCAGCGTACTTGCAAGCAGAGTTTCCGGGCGGTCATTGTGGACTGCCCCCATTATCTTTCCAAACGCTCAAAACGAAAAGTAAAGGAGGACACCGATTGAATGGAAGTTGAATTTATGACCGCAGACACCACCCTGCCGCCCTGTATGCCGCTGCCGAGAGCCATGCTGCGGCTCCCGATCAGCAGCACCGCCAAGGTCATGTACGCCCGGATGTTGGATATTGTTTTCGTATCCGGCATAGAGGACGCCAACGGGATTTTATTTATCCATTTCCCCATCGTGGAACTGGCGGCGGCACTTGCCCGCAGCACCATGACCGTGAAGCGTTCCCTGAATGAATTGGAGGACGCCGGACTGATACTGCGAGTGCGTCAGGGCTTCGGGGAACCCAACAAGATATATGTACTCATTCCCAAGAAGGAGGACAGCCGCTTATGAATGAAAAGCTGGAAAAACTCAATCAGGAGATAGAGAAAACGGAAAGGAAGCTGCGAAGGGCGCAGCATGAAGAAAAGATATTGGAACACCAGATAAAGACGCTGACACGGAAGGAACGGACACACCGGCTTTGCACCAGAGCCGCCATGCTGGAAAGCTACCTTCCCCACCCGGAAGCTATCACGGATGAACAGGTCAGTTTGTTCTTGAAGCTGCTGTTCCGGCAGGACAGCACCCGGCAGCTTATGGAAAAAGTATTTGCCGGAAACGGCAATTTTCAGGGAGAGGACGCAGGCCGGAAACGGCCATGATTGCTTTCAGAGCCGCAGCCCGTGGACTGCCCCTCTGAAAGAGGGCGCAACTATACACCACCTGAAGGTAGTGTGTTGCGCCCTGCCGGGGGCTTCCTGCGGAAAGCGGATGATTGCCCGCAGCGTTCCGGCTCCTGCCAATCATCACAGGGGAAGCTACACTTCCCCTGCGCTGGCTGCCGCCAGCTACCCCTTTGTGGACTTGCCGCCTGGAAACACCTTGCGCTGCAAGCTGTTCCCGTCCAGCAAGTTTACCATTTATCTATTCCCATAAGCGGGCTATCATAGTATAATGAAGCCAACACTAGGAAATCTGTTCCGCTGAAAGGAGAAGTTTTATGGATGAATTGAAATCTATTATGCAGAAGTTTGTTGCTTCTGGCTGGGATTTAATAGCTGTTCCGGCGCAGCAATGGTTAGACGGCAAATTTGATAAGGACACTTTGGTATCAGCAATTAAGCAGGCTGATAAAGAATGTGGGAGTTGTGGATGTGAATTAGACCCACTGTATAAAAGGGCGTTGGAACTTCTTTAAGGACACCCACGAAATTAACTTTATCACACAGATTATATCTTATCTTCGGGCCAATCTGACCCGAACTTTCAAAACCGAATACCAGCCGCCCACCGGCGGCACCACCGAGCAGGAAATCTTGAAACAGGTTCCCTGCTCTTTTTATGCCCGGACACCGGGAGGAAGGAGGACACTGCTTGCCATGCCCGCACTTTGATGTGAAAATCATCCAGCGCAGCAAGCGCCAGTCAGCCGTTGCGTCTGCCGCCTACCAGAGCGGGGAACGGCTGTTTTCCGAATACGACCAGAAACAGAAATACTATTCCCATAAAAGCGAAATCGTCCACACCGAAATCATGCTGCCGCCCCACGCCCCGCCGGAGTACGCAGACCGGAATACCTTGTGGAACGCTGCCGAAGCGATTGAGAAACAATGGAACTCCCAGCTTGCCCGGAGATTCGTGCTTGCCATTCCGAGGGAACTTCCCCCGGAGCAGTACGCCGACCTTATCCGGGACTACTGCCGGGAGTTTTTCGTTTCCAAAGGCATGATTGCCGACTTCGCCATCCATGACAAGGGGGACGGAAATCCCCACGCCCACATCCTTCTTACCATGCGGGCAATGGACAAAACCGGGAAATGGCTCCCCAAGAGCCGGAAGGTCTACGACCTTGACGAGAACGGCGAGCGTATCCGGCTTGCGTCCGGCAGATGGAAAAGCCACAAGGAGGACACCGTGGACTGGAACGACCAGAAGTACGCCGAGATATGGCGGCAGGGCTGGGCCGATACGGCGAACCGCTATCTGGAAGCCATCGGCAGCCCGGAGCGCCTTGACCTTCGCTCCTATGCCCGACAGGGGATTGATAAAATCCCCACCGTCCACATGGGGCCAGCGGTCAGCCAGTTGGAGAAGAAAGGCATACAGACCAACATCGGCAACCTGAACCGGGACATCAAAGCCGCCAATTCCCTCATGCAGTCTATCCGGCAGATGGTACGCAGCTTAAAGGGCTGGCTGTCCGGCCTGAAAGAGAAAAAGGCGGCGCTGCTGGAAGCGCTGGAACAGGCCAAGGAGCCGACCATCCCCGAACTGCTTTCCCGGTATCTGGATAAACGGAGCGAGGAACGTACCGGCTGGACTTCCAAGGGGAAGCTGAAAGGCACTGTTGGAGATTTCAACAAGGTCATGGAAGCCCTTGACTTCCTGCGGCAGAAAGAGATTTCCACCGTAGAGAGCCTTGACGCTTATCTGGATGAAGCCAGCGCACAGGCCGTTTCTATCCGTGAGGAAATCAGGCCGATGGAGAAACGTGTGAAAGAGATTGACCGGCTGCTTTTCCATATCGAGAACTTTGAAGCAAACAAGCCGGTTCATGCGAAATATGCCGCTATCCGCTGGAAGAAACCCAAGGAGAAATTTGCCGCCGACCATAAGGAGGAACTGGACGCCTACAACGCTGCCCTGCGGTATTTCAAGGTTCACCTTGATGGGGCGAAGTACAGCACAAAGAAGCTGGCCGGGGAACAGGCACAGCTTTCAGAGAATATCGCTTCCAAGACGGAAGCGCTGACTGCCGTACAGGAGGATGTAAAGATTTTGCGGGATGTGCGCCACTGGCTCAATCAGGTTTTGCCATCCGAGCAGTACCGCCAGACCGCAGAGCCGGGAAAGAAACCGTCCATCCAGCAGGCGGTCAAAGGCCGGGAGCAGCGTATCCGGGAGGAACAGGCAGAGAAACGCCAGACGCCCCGCCGCCAGCAAAAACAGGATATGGAACTTTAACCAATCAGGCGCTTGCCATTTTCCCCGTGAGAATGACAGGCGCTTTTCTTATTTTCAGGAGGATTTGCCTATTGAACGTATTTGAAGCCGTGAAGCAGTCTGTTACCACCCGGCAGGCCGCTGAGCATTACGGTATCCGGGTAGGAAGAAACGGGATGTGCGCCTGCCCCTTCCATAACGATAAAAACCCCAGCATGAAGGTTGACCGGCGCTTCCATTGCTTCGGCTGTCAGGCAGACGGGGATGTGATTGACTTTGTTTCCCGTCTGGAAAATATCAGCCCCAAGGAAGCCGCCCTCATGCTGGCGCAGGATTTCTCCATCCCCTATGAGGATAAGGAGCCGCCAAGCAGGAGCCGCCGCCCCCAGCCCCGGCAGGAAAGCCCGGAGCAGCAATTCAAGCGCATGGAGCGCCACTGTTTCCGGGTACTGTCCGACTATCACAATCTGCTGCGCCGCTGGAAGCGGGACTATGCCCCCAAGACGCCGGACAAGGAATGGCACCCGCTTTTCGTGGAAGCCTTGCAGAAACAAGCCCATGTGGAATATCTGCTGGATGTGCTGCTGTTCTCCGGCATGGAGGAACGGGCTGCCCTGATTGCCAGCTATGGAAAGGAAGTGAGGAACCTTGAGCGGAGAATGGCAGACCTTGCCGCCCGGACTGCGGCAGACCGTGACAGACACCATCGAAGCCGTACCCCCGCCCCGGAGCGTTGAGGAAGTCAAGGCCATGCTGGAGGGCACCGAGAAAGGCGGCGTGCGGAACAGTATCCACAACTGCCTGACCGTGTTCCAGTATGACCCCATCCTTTCCGGGGCGGTTGCGAAAAATCTCCTGACCGAGCGCATTGACCTTCTAAAGCCCATCGGCAGGAAACGCAGAACCGGCAGCAAGGCCATGACCGACACGGACATGAAATATATCCGGCTGTATCTGGAAGATACCTACGGCCTGACCAGCGAGAAAAAGATAGCAGACGCCGCCGATCTGGCCGCAGACGCCAACAGCTACCATCCCATCCGGGACTACCTGAACGGCCTTGTCTGGGACGGGAAAGAGCGTATCCGCTACTGCCTGCGGCACTTTCTGGGAGCCGACACGGACAACTACACCTTCCAATCGCTGCGGCTGTTCCTGCTGGGAGCCATCCACCGGGCGTTCTGCCCCGGCTGTAAATTTGAGGTCATGCTTTGTCTGGTGGGCGGTCAGGGAGCCGGGAAGTCCACCTTCTTCCGGTTGCTGGCGGTAAAAGACGAGTGGTTTTCCGATGATTTGCGGAAGCTGGACGATGATAACGTGTACCGCAAGCTACAAGGCCACTGGATAATCGAAATGTCGGAGATGATTGCCACCGCCAACGCCAAGAGCATAGAGGAAATCAAGTCATTTTTAAGCCGCCAGAAGGAGGTCTATAAAATCCCCTACGAAACCCACCCGGAGGACAGGCTGCGGCAGTGCGTGTTCGGCGGGACTTCCAACGCCCTGGACTTCCTGCCCCTTGACCGTTCCGGGAACCGGCGCTTCCTGCCGGTCATGGTCTACCCCGAACGGGCCGAGGTACACATTTTGGACGATGAAGCCGCTTCCAGAGCCTATATCGAACAGGTATGGGCGGAAGCCATGACAACCTACAAAAGCGGCGATTTCAAGCTGTCTTTTACCCCCGAAATGATACAGTACCTCAAAGAACACCAGCGGGATTTCATGCCGGAGGACACCAAGGGCGGGATGATACAGGCGTACCTTGACCGCTACACCGGCAGCGCCGTCTGCTCCAAGCAGCTTTTCAGGGAAGCCCTGAACCACCCCTTTGACGAGCCGAAACAGTGGGAAATCCGGGAAGTCAACGACATTATGAACCACAGTATCACGGGATGGAAGTATTTCTCCAATCCCCGGATATTTGAGGGATACGGCAGACAGAAGGGCTGGGAACGGGAAGCCCCGGCAACGGGCGCTGACAACGGGCGTGAAAAAACGCCGGACGGATTTGTGGAAGTCACAGAACAGATGGAGCTTCCCTTCTGAAAAATCCGGGGAAATGACAGCCGGTTGCCGACCCCGTTGCTATCCCGTTGCCGGGCCGGTTGCCGGGAAAAAGCCCGTAACTGCGGGCTTTTCTCCCCTCTGACAACCAAAGCAACAGAAAAATAAAAGAAAAAGTAATAATAACCAAACCGCCAGACAGAGATTGTTTTCGAGGTTTTTTGAAGCCCGTTGCCGGACTTCGTTGCCGACCCTCTCCTGTCTGGCTCATTTCATTTATGGAGGTAACTGCCTATGGCAAAAAACAAAACTGAAATCCATGTCACAACGGTATTTGACGGCGAACTGGACGCTACGGACGTTTTCGTGAGCCTGATTGCACAGAAATACAGCCAGAGAAATGATAAAGAATATCTTGTGAAAAAGCAAGATTTAGGATATAATAAAGACAAGGTTCAGAGTGACCGTGTTCCGTCTGGATTGTGCGGGTAACGGTTATGATGAACGGATTTGAATATACAGGCGTAGACGCAATACTGGCAGGCAGCTTCCGGGCGGCTATCTATTGCAGGCTTTCCAAGGACGATGACCTTGACGGGGAGAGCGCCAGTATCGCAAACCAGCGGGCTATGCTGGAAACCTACTGCGAGAAGCAGGGATGGGAGGTTGTTGCAGTCTATCAGGATGATGGCTACACGGGGCTGAACATGGAGCGCCCTGACCTAAAACGGATGTTGAAAGCCATCGAGCGCAGGCAGATAAACCTTGTGGTCACGAAAGACCTATCCAGACTGGGTAGGAATTACTTGCAGACCGGCTTCCTGATTGAAGATTTCTTCCCCCGCAACGGCGTACGGTATATCGCCATGAATGACGGTATCGACACCATGCGGGACAACAACGACATAGCGCCGTTCAAGAACATCCTCAACGAGATGTACAGCAAGGACATTTCCAAGAAGGTTCATTCCTCTTATCTGCTGAAAGCGCAGAAAGGCCAGTTTACCGGCTGCCTTGCCCCCTTCGGCTACCGGAAAGACCCGGAGGACAAAAACCATCTGCTGATTGATGAGGAAACGGCTCCCATTGTCCGGCGTCTGTTTGCGTGGGCGCTGGAAGGACACGGCCCCAACTACATCCGGCGCAGGCTGGAAGATGAAAAAATCCCCTGCCCGACCTACTGGAACCGGGTACGGGGCTTTCGGAACGTGTCAACCAAGTGGGAAAAGAAAGACCCGGTAAACGGGCGGTATATGTGGGACTTCTCCGTAATTAAGGACATCCTGATGAACCCCGTCTACACCGGCGCTATCGCTTCCCAGAAGAAGGAATACCGCTTCAAAATCGGCACCATCGGGGAGAAAAAGCCAGAGGAATGGATTGTCGTGGAGAACCAGCATGAGCCGCTTGTTGACCGCAAGACCTTTGACATCGTGCAGCGCAAGCTGAAATCCCGGCAGCGCCCCCGCCAGACCGGGGAAATCAGCCTGTTTGCGGGGCTTATCAAGTGCGGCGAGTGTGGAAAGTCACTGACAATCCGCTACACTAACGACAAGCACCCGAAACAGATTTATTCCTGTAAGACCTACAACGCCTACGGCAAGCAGCACTGTACCCAGCACCGGGTTGAATACGACACCCTTTACAGCCTTGTGCTGAACAAAATCCGGGAGTGCGCCAGAGCCGCCCTGATGGACGGGGAAGCCGTTGCCGGGAAGCTGACCGACACCTGCGAAGCCGAGCAGAAAGGCCAGCGGGAAGCATTGGAGCGTTCCCTTACCAAAGACGAGGAACGGATTGACGTTCTGGAAAAGATGGTGCTGCGGCTGTATGAGGACATGGTTGCCGGGCGTATCAGCGAAGCGAACTTCAATCTGCTGATGGAAAAGACGCAGGCGGAACAGGCCGAGTTGAAAGCAAAGGTCACGGAAGGCCGGAAGAAGCTGGCCGATGAAATCCGGCTTGCGTGTGACGCCCGCCAGTGGGTGGAAGCCATTCAGGAATACGCCGACATCACGGAACTGGACGCCGCCACCTTAAACCGCCTGATTAAAGAAATCGTTGTCCATGAGAGCATAGACAGCGATAAGACAAGACACATTTCTATCGAAATTCATTTTAATCTTAAACCCATCCCGGAAGTGGAGCAGGTCACAGCCTGACCTGCCCCGCCGGGGCGGTTCTTAAAAACTCCATAGATATTTCTTGACACGCCGCCGCCCGCCATCGAGCCGTTTTCCTACACCTATTTGGGGATAAAACAGCTCATGGCCGGCGGCGGTGTCGCCCTCATCGGCCTGACCCTGATCCCCCTGCTGTCCGGCCTGCTCTCCGCCTGATGTCTGCCAGTAAACCCCACGGGAGGCCCCGGCCCACGGGGCCTCCCGGAAAGGAGGTGATCCCCGTTGATCTTTGACGCGATACAGGAGTGGTTCCAGGAACTGCTCATCGACGGTATCATTTCAAACCTGACCGGGATGTTTGATACCCTGAATACCAAGGTGGGCGAGATCGCCGGAGAGGTGGGTATGACGCCCTCCGCGTGGAACAGCGGCATTTTCAACATGGTCCGCAATCTCTCGGAGACCGTGATCGTCCCCATCGCCGGCATTGTCCTCACCTTTGTCATGTGCTATGAGCTCATCCAGCTCATCGTAGAAAAGAACAACCTCCACGACTTCGACACCTGGATCTTCTTCAAGTGGATCTTCAAGACCTTCTGCGCGGTGCTCATCGTCACCAACACCTGGAACATCGTCATGGCGGTGTTTGATGTGGCGCAGAACGTGGTCAGCCAGAGCGCCGGCGTCATCATCTCGGACGCAGGCATCGACATATCCGGCGTGACCGCCGACCTGGAGACCCAGCTCGCGGACTGGAGTATCGGCGCCCTGCTGGGGCTTTGGTTCCAGAGCATCTTCGTGGGGCTGTGTACGCAGATACTTTCCATCTGCATCTTCCTGGTGATCTACGGAAGGATGATTGAGGTGTATTTGGTGACCTCGATAGGTCCCATCCCCTTTGCCACGATGGTGAACCGGGAATGGGGCAACACGGGGCAGAACTATCTCCGCTCCCTGCTGGCCCTGGGCTTCCAGGCGTTCCTCATTATGATCTGCGTGGGCATCTACGCGGTGCTGGTGGAGGGCATTTCCCTGAGCGGCGACAATATTTCCGGCGCCATCTGGGGGTGCATGGGGTACACGGTGCTCCTGTGCTTCACCCTTTTCAAGACCGGCAGCCTCGCAAAATCACTGTTCGGGGCGCACTAAAAGGGGGTGGCTGATTGAAAATAGGATTGATAGACGTGGACTCCCACAACTTTCCCAACCTCTGCCTGATGAAGCTCTCCGAGTACCATACCAGGCGGGGCGACCGGGTGGAGTGGTGGAGCCCCAAGGGACGCTATGACCTGGTTTACAAGAGCCGGGTGTTCACGGACACCTACTCCAAGGACACCATCGTGGTAAACAACGCGGAGAAGGTCATCCAGGGCGGCACCGGCTACGAGCCGGGCGGAAAAGACCTCCCCTATGAGATCGAGCACATCCGGCCGGACTACTTTTTGTATCCGCGGTTTTTGGGAACGGCCTACGGCTTTTTGAGCCGGGGCTGTCCGAGGAACTGCGGATTTTGCATCGTCAGCGGCAAGGAGGGGCGCAGGAGCGTCAAAGTCGCTGACCTGTCTGAATTTTGGCGCGGTGAGGATGAGATCAAACTGCTGGACCCCAACCTGCTGGCCTGCCCGGACCATGAGGCGCTGCTGGAACAGCTTGCCGCCAGCCGGGCGCTGGTGGACTTCACCCAGGGGCTGGACATCCGGCTGACGAACCCGGACAACATCGCCCTGCTGAACAGGGTGCGGACCAAGGCGGTGCATTTCGCCTGGGACAACCCGGAGGAGGACCTGACGGAGCACTTCAAACGTTTTGTGGCGCATACCGCCATCCGAAGCGACCGCAACCGGCGGGTCTATGTGCTGACTAACTACGGCAGCACCCATGAGCAGGACCTCTACCGGGTGAACACCCTGCGGGCCCTGGGGTATGACCCCTATGTGATGATCTACGAGCGTCCCACCGCTCCAAAGATCACCCGCCATCTTCAGCGGTGGGTGAACAACAAACGGATTTTTCACACGGTAAAAGATTTCAGGGACTATGCTCCCATGAAAAAGGAGGTGCATTGATTGGCCTATGTAACGATCCCGAAGGACCTGAGCAAGGTACAGAGCAAGGTCCTGTTCGGGCTGACCAAACGGCAGGTGATATGTTTCGGAGCGGCGGCGCTTATCGGCGTGCCGCTTTTCTTTTTGACCAAGGGGGCGCTGGGCACCACTACGGCGGCCCTGTGCATGATCCTGGTGATGCTGCCCTTCTTCCTGTTCGCCATGTACGAGAAGAACGGGCAGCCCCTGGAGGTGTTCCTGGGACACCTCATTGAGAATAAATTTATCCGCCCAAAGACGCGGATCTACCAGACCAACAATCTCTATTCCGCCCTGGTGCGGCAATACGAACTGGAACAGGAGGTGAGAAAGATTGCAGGCAAAAACGGCAAGACCCGCAAAACCGGCAGGGGCAAGGCGCAAGCTGACCCGCGCCGAGCGTAAGCAGATCGAGGCGGTGGTTCGGCAGGCCAAAGGGGACGGGAAAGCCCATACGGTGCAGGAGAGCATCCCCTTCCGCAATATGTTCCCGGACGGCCTGTGCCGGCTGGAGGGCGGGACCTTCTCCAAGACCATCGCCTTCGAGGACGTCAACTACCGCCTGGCTTCGCCGGAGGACCAGCGGGATATTTTTGAACATCTCTGCGATTTCTACAACGGCTACGACCCCACCATCGGGGTGCAGGTGTCGCTCAGCAGCCGGTATGTGGAGCATGGGCCGGAGGAGGACCTGTTCGGCATCCGCGCCCAGGGGGACGACCTGGACCCCGTCCGGGAGGACGCGGCCGGGATACTCCGCTTCCAGTATGAGCGGGGCAGCAACGGCTATGTGAAAACCAAGTATGTGACCCTGACCATCGAGGCGGAGAACCTTCCGGCGGCGCGGGCTCGCTTCGCCCGCATCGAGACTGACACCCTGAACCGCTTCAAGGTCATGGGGGCCGCCGCCCATGTGCTGGACGGGAAGGAACGGCTGGAGCTGCTTCACGGTATCCTCCACCCGGAGGGAGGCAAGTTTGCCTTCGATTGGGACTGGCTGGCACCCAGCGGCCTTTCGGTCAAGGACTTCATCGCTCCGGCCTCCTTCCACTTCGGGGAGACCCGCACCTTCCGCATTGGCGAGATGTACGGGGCGGTGAGCTTTTTGCAGATCACCGCCCCGGAGATCCACGACCGCATTTTGGCGGAGTTCATGGAGACCGAGGGCAACATCCTGGTGACCATGCACATCCGCGGGATCAACCAGAACGAGGCTATCAAGATGGTCAAGCGCAAGATCACCGACCTGGACGCCATGAAGATCGCGGAGCAGAAGCGGGCGGTACGCAGCGGGTATGACATGGACATCCTCCCCAGCGACCTTGCCACCTACGGCGGCGCGGCAAAGACCATCCTCCAGGACCTGCAAAGCAGGAATGAGCGGATGTTCAACCTGACCTTCCTGGTCATGCACATGGCGGAGACAAAGCAGAAGCTGGAGATCGCCGTGTCCCAGGCAGCCAGTGTGGCGCAGACCTACAACTGCCTCCTGACCCGGCTGGACTTCCAGCAGGAGGACGGGCTGATGAGCAGCCTCCCCCTGGGCCTCAACCGCATCAAGATTGAGAGAAGTCTCACCACTTCGGCGCTGGCGGTGTTCGTTCCCTTCGTCACCCAGGAGCTGTTCATGGGCGGGGACGCCATGTACTACGGCCTGAACGCCCTCTCCAACAACATGATCCTTCTGGACCGAAAACAGTCCAGGAGCCCCAACGGGCTGGTGTTCGGCACACCGGGCAGCGGCAAGTCCATGAGCTGTAAGCGGGAGATCACCTTCATCATCCTGACCACCAAAGATAATGTCATCATCTGCGACCCGGAGGACGAGTATTCGCCCCTGGTGCGCCGGCTGGGCGGGCAGGTGATCCGGCTGTCCCCGTCCAGCACCGACTATGTAAACCCGCTGGACATCAACCTCAACTACTCGGACGAGGAGAACCCGCTGGCGCTGAAAAGTGATTTTGTCCTGTCCTTCTGTGAGCTCATCATGGGTAGCAAGACGGGGCTGGAGGCCATCGAGAAAACCGTCATCGACCGGGCGGTGCAGAAGATCTACCAGCCCTACTTCGCAGACCCCCGGCCGGAGAATATGCCCATCCTGGGCGACCTGATGGAGGCGCTGCTGGCGCAGGGCATCCCGGAGGCCGACCGTGTGGCCCAGGCATTGGACCTGTATGTCAACGGCTCCCTCAACTTCTTCAACCACCGCACCACCGTAGACATCCGCAACCGGCTGGTCTGCTTTGACATCAAGGGCCTGGGGAAAAACCTGAAAAAGCCGGGAATGCTCATCGTCCAGGACGCGGTGTGGAATACCGTCACCATCAACCGGGCTATCGGGCGCTCCACCTGGTATTTCGTAGATGAGTTCCACCTCCTGCTGAAGGAGGAGCAGACGGCGGCCTATTCGGCGGAGATCTGGAAACGGTTCAGAAAATGGGGCGGCGTGCCTACCGGGGCGACTCAGAACCCCAAGGACCTGCTCTCCTCCCCGGAGATCGAGAACATCCTGGAAAACAGCGACTTCATCTATATGCTCAACCAGGCCGCCGGCGACCGCAAGATTTTGGCGGAGCGGCTGGGCATCTCGGCGGAGCAGCTTGCCTATGTGACCAATTCCGAGCCGGGCCATGGGCTGCTGTTCTTCAACAATGTGATCCTGCCCTTCGCGGACAACTTCCCCAAGGACACGGAGCTTTACAAGCTGCTCACCACCAAGCCCAGCGAAGTGGAGCACGCGGCGGAAATGGAGGAATGACTATGAAAAACAAGATCTACATTATTGACGGCAAGACCTATCTCAATCACATCAACGATGAGGTCCACCTGTACGGCCTTCTCCACCAGCTCGCCTTCCTGGCGGGCCGGATCAAGGATGAGGAGGACGTGTTCCATGTGCTGGACGCGGCGAAGCGCTACGGCGAGATCGCCGAGGAGAAGTTCCAGGGCTGGGGCATCCCCGGCCGCTACCTGGTGTTCGGCGACCCCAGGGACCTGAAGGACCTTATGGCAAAGGAGCTGGCGGAGGCCACTCCGGTACCCGTGGAGGAGCCGAAGCCCAAGAAGTATAAGGATGAGTACATCATCCCCGGCTATGGCTTCCGTATGCTGGTGGGCGACATCCACCACCTGATCGTCCTCTACTATTCGCTGGCCCGCCGCCTGTCCGAGGCGGAAACGGAGAAGGACTTCCTCCGCCTGAAGAAAAAGGCCGGCGGCTATGAGAAGGTGCTGAAAAAGCTCTACCGCAGCCTGGGCCTCCCGGAGGACAGCAACGCCGCCCAGGACATCCTGGAGGAGTCCATCATCCGCCGCCATAACCTGGTCCGCCTGGAGGATGTGGAGGAGCCCCAGGACGAGGGAGACCTTGAAGGGGACGAGGTATGGAGCGACTGACCCATGTGAGCCTGTTCTCCGGCATCGGCGGTCTGGACCTGGCGGCGGAGGCGGCCGGGTTCGAGACCGTCTGCCAGTGTGAATGGGCGGACTATCCCTATTCCGTCCTGGAGCGGCACTGGCCGGATGTGCCGAGGTTCCGGGACATCACCACATTCACGAAGGAGGCGTTTTTTGAGAAAACAGGACTTGAAACAGTCACCATCATTTCCGGCGGTTTCCCCTGCCAGCCCTTCTCCACCGCGGGAAAGCGGAAGGGCTTTGCGGATGAACGCTACCTGTGGCCGGAGATGTGCCGGGTTATTGCCGAGCTGCGGCCCCGTTGGGTGCTTGGGGAAAATGTTGCTGGCTTCATCAATATGGGGCTCGACAAAACGATTTTTGACCTGGCAAAAGCGGGATACACTGTTCTCCCATTCGTATTTCCGGCTTGCGGCGTCGGCGCGTGGCATGAGCGCCAGCGAACTTTTATCGTCGCGGCTGATGTTTCCCACGCCCCTTGCCTCCGACAAATCCACCTGCAGGGACGCGGCAAACCTGGATGTGTTCCTGTCGGACAATGGGATCTTCCGCAAGCGGAACAGGGACGGGAGCATCTGGAGCCTGAGCCTTTCGGCGGCGGTGTTCTACCTGACGCCGGCGGCGTCGGAGGGCTACCGCTCCACCCTGAAACCCATGGCCTTCCGGGGCAAGCCCCCGTCCAGCAACCTTTCGGCCCAGGTGATCCACCAGGAGCGGCCCCTGTCGGAGAAGGCGGCGCTGAACCCGGATTGGGTGGAATGGCTCATGGGCTTCCCGAAAGGATGGACGGCCGTGTCCTCTGGGCCGGCGAGCCGGAGGGAGTCCCCCGCATAACGGAGGACACGAAGGACCGGGCCCTGCGGCTGAAAACCCTGGGCAACGCGGTCTGCCCGCCCCAGGCCTATCCCATTTTTCACTACATTTCGCTGATCGAGACCGGGGCGTGCGCTGGCATCTGCCCCTATGGAGGAGGTGACGGATAAATGCAGGAATGGAAAGCCTCCGAAAAGGAGGCCCAGAAGATGACCCGTGACGGGGCCATTTCGGTAAACCTGGTGACCGGCGAGGCCACCCATGTTTCGGACCGTCCCCCGGAGCAGGACTATTCCTCTGCTGATGAGACCGCCGGTGTGCTGAACCGGGCGGCGGACGAGGCGGCGGGCCATGTGGAACGCCGCCAGGCGAAAAAGGCGCGGCGCAAGCGGCGCGACACCTTCCGGGAGGGGGAGGCGGCCAGGGACCGCCCTTCCTCCCGTTTGCAGTTTTCGGAGGCAGACCGGGCGGCGCCGGAGCTGAAAAAAGCTGTCCGCAAGTCCGACAAGGCGGCGGATAAGCTGGACGCGGCAAAGGCCGCCGTCCCCGTGAAGCCCCCCGGCAAGGAGCATGGCAATCCCTTATCCCGGCCGGTGCAGGAGGTCAAGTCCACCCTCCACGGCGAAGTGAGCAAGGTGGAGGGCGACAACTCCGGCGTCCAGGCCGGCCACCTGGGGGAGCGGCAGATTGAGAAGGCCGTGGGCTATGGCGGCCGGCGCTTCCACCAGGCGCAGGCAGACCGCAAGCTGAAACCCTGGCGGGATGTATCAAAAGCGGAGCAGGCGGCGGTGAAAGCCAATGCCGATTTCTACTGGCGGAAGTCCGTCATGGAAAATCCCCAGCTTGCGTCCAGCAACCCCAT
Organism: Bittarella massiliensis (ex Durand et al. 2017); assembly: GCF_009876955.1. Lineage (NCBI taxonomy): Bacteria > Bacillati > Bacillota > Clostridia > Eubacteriales > Oscillospiraceae > Bittarella (ex Durand et al. 2017) > Bittarella massiliensis (ex Durand et al. 2017). Next base: position 126,545 of record NZ_WWVY01000001.1, read on the forward strand.
CTCCCGGCTGTGGCAGAAGAAGCGTCTGCAAAAGCAGTATGCCGCCGCGCACCGGGCAGGGACCGGCGCGGCCCAGGCCGCGGGCAAGGCGTCCCAGACCGCCGCCTCCGCCGCAAAGAAGGGCGGCGGGACCATCGCCCAGAAGCTGGGCGGCTTCGTCACCAAAAACAAGCACACCCTCCTCATCGTGGGCGGGATCGGCTTGATCCTCATGCTCATCATGGGGCTGATGCAGTCCTGCACCTCCATGTTCGGGGGCGGGACCTCCGGCCTGGTGGCCTCCTCCTATCTTTCGGAGGACACGGACCTGACCGGGGCCGAGGCCGCCTACTGTGAGATGGAGGCCGAGCTGCAAGAATACCTGGACACCTACGAGGCCACCCACGATTACGACGAGTATCACTTTGACCTGGACGAGATCGAGCATGACCCCTATGTGCTGCTGTCCATCCTGTCGGCGCTTCACGAAGGGGTGTTCACCCTGGACGAGGTGCAGGGGGATCTGGAAATGCTCTTTGACAAGCAGTACATCCTCACCGAGACCGTGACCACCGAAACAAGGTATCGGACGGAAACGAGGACGGACAGCGAGGGCAACGAGTACGAGGTGGAGGTTCCCTACACCTGGTACATCTGCACCGTCACGCTGGAGAATTTCGACCTCTCCCATGTGCCGGTCTACATCATGGGCGAGGACCAGCTCTCCATGTACGCCGTGTATATGTCCACCCTGGGCAACCGGCCGGACCTGTTCCCGTCCTCCGGGTATGTGGGCAAGTATGTGGAGAACCCGCCCACGGCCTGGGACATCCCTGCCGAGTATCTGACGGATGAGCGGTTCGCTACCCTCATCACCGAAGCGGAGAAATACTTGGGGTATCCCTATGTCTGGGGCGGGAGCAGCCCGGAGACCTCCTTTGACTGTTCCGGGTTCGTCAGCTATGTGCTGACCAGCACCGGCCTGTGCAACACCGGGCGCCTCACCGCCCAGGGGCTCTACAATATCTCCACGCCGGTATCCGACCCCCAGCCGGGCGATCTGGTGTTCTTCGTGGGGACCTACGATACCAGCGGCATCTCCCATGTGGGCATCTATGTGGGCGACAATATGATGCTGCACTGCGGAGATCCGATTTCTTACACGAACCTGAACACGAGCTACTGGCAGTCCCATTTTTATGCGTATGCCAGACCACCCTACAATTAAAAACAGAAAGGAGTTTTGCGAACATGGCAACTGTTGAGAAGATCCGCCGTGACATTGAAAAGACCAAGGAGAAGATCTCCGAACAGCAGAAGCGCCTCCGCACCCTGGAGGCCCAGCTCACCGAGGAGGAGAACCTGGAGATCGTCCGCATGGTCAAGGCGGTGAAGATGGACAACCGGGAACTGACGGCCTTCCTGAAGGCCTACGCCAGCGGCCTCATCACCCTGCCGGAGGGCATGATGGAGGCGGAGGCCGCGGCGGACCCCGGCGAGAATGAGATGGAGGATACCGAGTATGAAGAATAAGAAGATCATCCGCCTGTTTACGGCGGCCCTGGCCGTGGCGCTCTGTGCCACGGCCTTTGCTGTCCCCGCTTTCGCCGGCGGTGGGGAGGGCGAACCCTACTACACCGAAACTGCCGGGACGGAGGCGGACCCTGCGGAGGACGCCGAGGCCCCGGAGGTCACTATCACTGATGAGGAAGATCCCGTCGGCGATGATAGCGCGGACAATAACACGGAGGCAGACGGGGACACCCTGGACCAGATCACCGAACTGCTGGGCGGCCTGGGGACTGTGACTGTCACCGAGGACGGTATCCTGTTCACCCCTGACACGGAGAAATGGGAAACCCAGCAGACCGGCACCGTGACCACCTGCGGCGGCAACCTGAATGTCCGCACCGGCGCTGGGCTGGATAACGACGCCTTCACCCAGCTTCCCGATGGGGCGCAGGTAGAAGTCATCGGCACCGAGGGCGAATGGGTCAAGGTGCTTCTGCCGGAGCGGGAGGGCTATGTTCATTCCGACTACCTGACCATCACGGACACGGGCAGCTTCTCCCTCTCCCTGGACGGGACGGACCTCTCCGCCCTGCTGGAGCTGTTCGCCTCCGGCCTCTCCGGGGGCGGAGGGGCAGCCCTGACCCCGGATGGGAACCTGTCCCTCATTGACGACCTGGGCGGGACATCCTCCGGCAAGCAGTTCATCACGGTGGAGACAAAGGGCGGCAACGTGTTCTATCTCATCATCGACCGGGATGACGAGGGGGCGCAGACCGTCCACTTCCTGAACCAGGTGGACGAGGCGGACCTCCTGGCACTGATGGAGGATGGCGAGGCCCTGGAGGCGCCGGCGGTCTGCACCTGTACGGAGAAATGCCAGGCCGGGGCGGTGAACACCTCCTGCGAGGTGTGCGCGGTGAATATGGCCGAGTGCGCCGGCGCGGAGCCGGAGCCGGAACCCGAACCGGAGCCGGAGGCGGAGAAGTCCGGGGGCATGGGCGCCCTGGCGCTGGTCCTGGCGCTGGTGGTGCTGGGCGGCGGCGGAGCCTTCGCCTATATCAAGTTTATCCGTCCCAAGCAGGCGTCCAAGGTCAGCGCAGACCCGGACGACTATGATTTTGCGGATGAGGAGGAGTATATCAACGAGGACGAACCGGAACCGGAGGAAGAAATGGAGGATACGAAATGAAGCTGGTGATCTGTGAGAAACCGAGTGTTGCAAAAGCCGTCGCGTCGGCCCTGGGTGTCACATCCAGGGCCGATGGCTGTTTTGAAGGAAATGGGCTCATCGTTTCCTGGTGCGTGGGGCATTTGGTGTCCCCGATGGACGCAGCCGGGTACGACCTTGGTTATAAGAAATGGAAGTATGATGACCTTCCCATCCTGCCGGAGCCCTTCCGCTATGTGCTGGCGAAGGGCAAGGAGGACGCCTTCCAGAACTTGAAGCACCTCATGGAGCGAGAGGACGTCACCGAGCTGGTCAACGCCTGCGACGCCGGGCGGGAGGGCGAGCTCATCTTCCGGCTGGTCTATGAGATGGCGGGATGCCAGAAGCCCTTCTCCCGTCTGTGGATCTCCTCCATGGAGGACGCGGCCATTCGGGAAGGCTTCCAGAACCTGCGCCCCGGCGCGGAGTACGACCCGCTGTACCAGTCTGCCCTCTGCCGCCAGAAAGCAGACTGGCTCATCGGGATCAACGCCACAAGACTTTTTTCTGTCCTCTACCACCGCACCCTGAATGTGGGGCGGGTGCAGACGCCCACCCTTGCCATGCTGGTGGAGCGGGACTGGAAGATCACCAGCTTCAAGAAGGAGAAGTATCACCATGTGCGGCTGTCCCTGGACGGAGCCGAAGCGGTCAGCGAGCGGATTACCGCCCCGGAGGAGGCGGAAACCCTGCGGGCGGCTTGCGCCGGCGCAGAGGCGGTCTGCACCTCTGTCACCCGTGAACAGAAGAAAGAGGCGTCGCCCAGGCTCTACGACCTGACCACCTTGCAGCGGGAGGCCAACCGTATCTTCGGCTACACGGCGAAACAGACGCTGGACTACGCGCAATCCCTCTATGAGAAGAAGCTGCTGACCTATCCCCGGACGGACAGCCGGTTTTTGACCGCTGATATGGCGGAGACCGCTTCGGCGGTCCTCCACCTGGCGGCCAAGCTGCCGCCCTTTGACGGGTGCAAGGAGTTCTTCCCTGATGTGTCCCTGCTGGCGAATGACAAGAAGGTGTCCGACCACCACGCCATCATCCCCACGCTGGAGCTGGAGAAGGCCAGTCTGTCCGAACTGCCCGTGGGCGAGCGCAATATCCTTCTGCTGGTGTGCCGGGAGCTGCTGTGCGCGGTTGCGGAGCCCTATGTGTACGAGGCGGTCACGGCGACTTTTACCTGCGGCGGGCAGACCTTCACCGCCAAGGGCCGCCATGTGCTGTCCCTGGGGTGGAAGGATATTGACCGCATTTTCCGCGACTCCCTGAAGGAGAAGCCGGAGGACGAGGCGGAGCCTGCCGCCCTGCCGGAGTTCACCGAGGGGCAGACCTTTGACCAGGTGGAGGCCGCTGTCACCGAACACTTCACCGCCCCGCCCAAGGCATACACGGAGGATACCCTCCTGTCGGCCATGGAGAACGCCGGGAAAGAGGAAATGCCGGAGGATGCGGAACGGCGCGGCCTGGGCACCCCGGCCACCAGGGCGGCGATCCTGGAAAAGCTGGTGGCGGGCGGGTTTGTGGAGCGCAAAGGGAAAAGTCTCATCCCTACCAAGGCGGGGATCAACCTGGTCACCGTCCTGCCGGATACTTTGACCTCTCCCATGCTCACGGCGGAGTGGGAGCAGAAGCTGACCGCCATCGCCAGGGGTGAGGGCGATCCCGCCGCTTTCATGGCGGAGATCTCTGACATGGCGCGGGAACTGGTGAAAACCTATTCCCACATCTCCGAGGAGGGTCAGAAGCTGTTCGCCCCGGAGCGGGAGGCCGTGGGTCTCTGCCCCCGCTGCGGCAAGCCGGTCTATGAGGGCAGGAAGAATTTTTACTGCTCCGACCGCGCCTGCCGCTTTGTCCTTTGGAAGGACGACCGCTTCTGGACCTCCCGCAAGAAGGAGCTGACAAAGAAGATGGCCAGCGACCTGCTGGAGAAGGGCCGCACCTCCGTCAAGGGGATGTGGTCTGAAAAGAAGGGCGCCGCCTATGACGCGGTGGTGGTGCTGGACGATACCGGCGAGAAGTATGTCCGCTTCAAATTGGAGTTCCCCAAACGGAAGGAGGGCGTGAATGGCAGATAAAGCAATCCCGGATATTTCCCTGGGCGGCGCTGAACAGAACATGAGCCGGGAGGAGCTGGCGGCGGTAGCGAAAGCCGTTGCCGCCCTATCCCAGGAGGACCGGGACCTTCTGGATGCTGTCCAGGAGTCCCCCTATCGGCTGACCACGGCGGAGCAGTTCCTGGAATTTGAGAAAAATGTGGACTGCTTCGTGCTGGAGCCCCATGTTCGGACCCTGGAGGACCTGGGCTGGGAGTACCTGGAGGAGAAACTGACCATCGGCCTGACGGACGACCTCCGGGCCGCCATCGACCCCGCCCCCTTCGGCCGGCGCGCCCTGGAGGAGAACCGGGGGTGCTTCACCAGCCGGGGGTATCTGTTCCCCACGGATGACCCATGGCAGCACGACCGCCCCCAGGCGAAGCAGGCGGACCGCAAGCCCTCCATCAGGGAGCGGCTGGAACAGAGCAAACAGGAGTGCAGGAACAAAAATAAGGCCCAGGCGCCCCGCAAGGGGAAGTCTGAGCCGGAGCTGTAAGGAGGTGCGTATATGCCCCATTATGAATATGACAAGGATTATCCCTTTGCCGCCTTCATCACCAACCTGGGCAAGTACAACGAGGGCGACCTGGTGGGCGAATGGGTGAAGTTCCCCACCACGCCAGAGGAGATGCAGAAGGTGTTTGAACGGATCGGCATTGGGCAGAAGGATGACTTCGGCCAGTCCTATGAGGAGTGGTTCATCACTGACTATGACTGCTATGTGGACGGCCTCTACGACAAGCTGGGCGAGTATGAGAGCCTGGATGAGCTCAACTACCTGGCCTCCAAGCTGGACGAGATGAGCCAGGGCGAGTACGAACAGTTCCAGGCGGCGATGGAGATCGGCGACCATTCGGGCAGCTTGCAGGAGATCATCAACCTGACCGAGAACCTGGACTGCTACGACATTTACCCCGACATCCACGACCACGACGACCTGGGCCGGTATTACATCGAGGAGCTGGACGCCATGCAGGTGCCGGAGCACCTGCGGAACTACATCGACTATGAGGCCTACGGCCGGGACGTCGCCCTGGAGGAGGGCGGCGAGTTCACCGACCTGGGGTATGTGCGGGATACCGGGAACAGCTTCCATGAGTATTACGACGGGGAGCATGGCAGCATCCCGGAGGAATACCGGGTGATGACCTTCCAGGACGCGGAGGAGCTGACCGAGGAGGAAAAATCCGAGTGGGCGATGGACATTGCCTACGACATGGACGAGTTCTTCCGCCAGCACGACCCGCAGTACGCCGCCGAGCACCCGGAGGAGCACGCAGCGAAAGAAGAAATCTATGAAAACCTGATGGCTGGCCGCATTTCCGCATTGGATGAGAAGCTGGCCGCCCTGGGGCAGACCCAGGAGGACTATCTGCCTTCCGAGATCGAGAAGTTCAAAGACGCCACCGGCTATGAGGAATTTCTTGACTTTGATCCGGCGGTGATCCGGGAGGCCATCCAGAACCCGGACAAGTCCCATGCGGACGAGATGCTGGCCTTTGCGGAGCAGGCGGGCCGGGAGTATGAGGCAGAGCTGTCCGGGCAGGCCCCGGCGCCCTCCCCGGATGACCAGGAGACCGGCGAAACGGTACGGACCCCCAGGGGGACCTTTTATGTGACGGATATGAGCCGGGAGCAGATGGAGGCGGCCGGGTACGGTCTGCACCATCAGTCTGACGATGGGAGGTATCTCATCATGGGCAACGGTTCCCGTTCCTTCGCTATCCGCAGCGAGGAGGCCCAGGAGCACGCCGCCCCGGAGAAGATGACCGTCCTGGTGGTGGAGCCCATGAAGGAGCCCTATGTGAAGGAGATCGACCCCGGCCTCCATGCGCTGCAGGCGGAAGTGGGTGGCGATATTGCCACCGCTTATCCCTTCTCCGACCCGGTGGGGCTGGTCTGCAACGATGAGGGCAAGCTCATCGGCCTGGAACTGAACCGTGGCCTGCGGGATGAGCATGGGGAGATTTACGACGTCATGGCCGGCACCTTCCTGGTGGTAGGGCTGAGTGAGGACAGCTTCACCTCCCTGACCCCGGAGCAGGTGCAGAAGTACACGGAACACTTCAAGCAGCCGGAACAGTTCATCAGTCTGAACGGGCAGATCATCGCCCTGCCGGTGGAGCCGGAGAACCCTCTGCGCACCGCCGAGATGACCCTGGAGGACGACTACGGGATGATCGACGGGGTGCTGAACAACGGCCGCAGGGGCGAGGAGCTGGAGAAGGCCCAGGGTGAGGCGCGCAGGACCACGCCGGAGAAGAAGCCCTCCATCCGGGAGCGGCTGGCGGAGGCCAAACGGGAGTGCGGCGAGCGCAAGCCCCCGGACAGGGCCCACCAGAAGAAGCCCCCGGAGCACGACCTATGAGCCGGAGCAAGAAGTGGCGGCTGGAGTGGGCCTTCTTCCTAGGTGAGAATGGCCGCCGCAGGTACAATAAGATCTGCAAGGGCTGTGTCCATCCCTGCAAGCAGAGCTTCCGGGCGGTCCTCATCGCCTGTCCCCATTACCAGTCCGCACGCTCGAAAAAGTGTGCAGATAGGGGTTGAAAATGGGCTAAAAAATCGTCTGTGGCGGCTTTTCCGGGAGCCGCCCTTATGATTTCCCATGTGGGTCTGCCCCTTCAATTTAAGGGGTGCAGAGAGGCTGTTTTGAACACTTTTCCATAACAGAGCGGGAGCGCCGCCTTCGGTTTGGGCCGAGGGTGACGCTCCCACTTCTTTTTTTGTTCTCTTTTTTCTCTTTCCATCAGGATCGGACAGGAAGGATGTTCGCAGCAGCAGGCGCTGTGGGAATGTGTGTAAACGGCCATGTCTGCGAAGCTGTGGGAAACGATGTTTGCGGGCTGTGGGAAAGCCGGCGGCTTTTCCATCGGGCCGTGAATATCTGTTTTCCATCGGTGGAGCGGCCGTTTTCCACATTTCCATAGCGCAAAATGGTCAGAGGACGCTCTTGTCTGTTGCGTTTCCGTGTAGGAAGATGTATAATGAGTGCGGTTAGTCTTTGCTAACTTAAATTTCAACTTCTGGAGGCAGTTATGGGGATATGGAAGGCTTTTTTCAATAATACCCGCAAGCCGGAAGGTTTGCTGGGCAAGTGTATGGTGGGCAGTATGAACCATGCCCATGCCACCCTCGCGGGTTGGGGCCTTAGTCATTTGCCGGAAACAGGTCCGGCCAGGATTGCGGAGCTGGGCTGTGGCGGTGGTCGGAACATTCGGGCGCTTCTGCGAAAATATCCGGCTGCGACTATTACTGCTCTGGACTATTCAGAAATAGCCGTGGAAAAGGCCAAGAGTGTGAACCGTGAGGGGCTCCAAGCAGGCCGCTGCCAAATTTTGCAGGGGGACGTGTCTTGCCTCCCCTTTGGGGATGGTTCGTTTGATCTGGCGACCGCATTTGAAACCGTATATTTCTGGCCCGGACCCACGGATAGCTTCCGGGAGGTGTACCGCACCTTGCGGCCAGGCGGCGCCTTTCTGATCGTCAATGAGGCGGACGGAGAAGATCCCCAGGCCAACAAATGGCTTTCTATCATTGATGGGATGAGGATTTTCAATCGGAGCCAGCTTGTCGGCTTTCTCACCGAGGCCGGTTTTTCTAATGTCATCGTGGATCAGGATGCAAAAAAGCACTGGCTCTGCGTACTGGCAATTCGGGAGGACACGGAGCACTTGAAAAACAAACAGGGAGACATCTTATGAAAAACGGCAGAAAAAAACAGGAGCAAATTCATCTTGGCGCTCACGGGGAGGACTATGGAAACTGGATGCCGGTCTCTATGCTCTGGCTGGTGGGCGGCTTGGCGGCTTTGGCTGCGGTGATCTCTCTGCTGTCCTTTGCGGTGTTCCATATCACGGCGCTGGGTGTGGTGTTCGTGATTGCCGCCCTTCTTTTGCTGGCGCTGCTCTTATGGATCACCTGGATCAGGCGGCAGTATGCCTTCTGGGGCGGCGGCATGATGGAGCAGGTCCACCAGATTGTTCTCTCTCATCTGGATTTTGACGGGCAGGGACAGCTTCTGGATGTAGGCTGCGGTTCCGGGGCCCTGTCCATCCGGGCGGCCCTCACCTGGCGGGCGGCTCAGGTTGTGGGTATTGACTATTGGGGCTCTGCCTACGGCTACGGCCAGGCCATGTGTGAGAAAAATGCCCGGAGCGAGGGTGTGGCCGCCCGGTGCTTGTTCCAGCATGGGGACGCCAACAAGCTGGACTTCCCGGATGAGAGTTTCGACGCCGTGGTGAGCAACTATGTCTACCACAATATCACGGGTGCGGATAAGCGGACCCTGTTGCGGGAAACCCTGCGGGTGCTGAAAAAGGGCGGCGTGTTCGCCCTTAACGATGAGATGAAGCCCCACATGTACGGGGACATGGAAGCCTTCGCCCAGGAGCTGCGGGATATGGGATATGAGGATGTGCAGCTCATCGACACGGCCCAGGAGGCCTTCGGCTCCCGCCGGCGGGCGGCCATGATGATGCTGGGTGCGTCCCGAATGCTGGTGGGACGGAAATGAGATCCATATAAGAGATTTCGCATGATGAAAAATCAGATTTAGACGATGAGGAAAGCCGGCTGGGATTGACCAGCCGGCTTTCCTCTATATCCCGGTTTAATGTCCCACGATCAGGCGGTAGATGGTGAGGGGCACATACCATGCCGCCACCAGCAGGCGCCACACCAGGACGAAGCCCCCGATGAGGCCGCCAATCACGAAGTTCAGCACGAACAGCGCGGCGCCGCCGCCCAGGGAGCCACTGCCCGGCACGATCCACACGCACATCCGATGGAGGCCGAAGGGCAGGCCGCAGAGTATCCAGAGCCAGAGAAGATCCAGCTCCCCATCCCTCATGCAGGCGGATTTGAAAATACAGTACAGCAGCCCGGCGATGGCGACGGGCAAAACCGCCTTCTTGAAAAATTCCTTGATGGTCTCGGTTCTTGTCATTGGCAGCACCTCCATTCCTGCCTCCATTATACCGGGAAAATTGAAACGCGCCCAGGGGCTTATGAAAAGTCCGGCAAAGCGCACAATCCCAGCTATTCCAGTTCGTTGCTCCGCTGCCTGTGCGGTTCGGCCTCCCTCGGTTTTTCCAGCAGGGCCTCTACATTCCGGCGGAGGGTGTCATACTCCTTTTCCTCCCGCTGGGCTTTCTTATATTCCGATTGCAGGGCTATCCGCCTGGCGGTGAGCTCGTCCATCTCGGCTCGGAGCCGTTTGGTGGCGGGCAGGGGTACGGCGTTCAGGCGTTTCAGCTCCCTTGCCGCCGCCTCAAACAGGATGATCTCCCCCTCATGCCCCCGGAGGAACTTTTCCTTGTCCCTGGACTGGCGGTATTCCTCATACAGGGGACGGAGCTGGCGATAGGTGGCGGCGTGCTTCATGGTGAGGGTCAGCCGCTCCATTTCCTTTTCTGTTGCTCGAAGGTCTGCCTTCACCCTGGCGGTGGCGGCCGCCGCCCCGTCGCACCGCTCGGACAGGTCCTCCAAACTTCCGATGCCATGCTCCGTTAGGAAGTTCAGCGTTTCCGCTGCCCGCTTCAAGTTCTCAATGGTCGCCCAATGCTTGTAGCCGGCGCTCTGCTGGGCTTTGATGTTGTTCTGGATGTCGATGAGCAGGCTGGGCTTCCCGGTGCGCTGCTTCGGCTGGCGGGAGGGGCTGGGCCTGCCGGCGATCCGGGCGGTCAGGGCCTCCTCGGCGTAGTCGGCGCCCAGGGTCTTCAGACGGGTGAACCGCTCCTGGCCCGGAGCCCTGGCGGAGATGTACTTGCCCCGTTTCAGCTCGTACCCTTCCCGCTGGAGGCGGCGGAGCAGGTCCTCCAAATCAGCGCAGCCGGGCAGGAGCCGGTCGATGGCGGCGCGCAGCTTCGCCTTGTAGCTGGTGCCGTTCTGTTCCGCCTGGTGCTCGATGTAGCTCTTGCCCTTGTCCCGGCCTGGGACGATGACGGACAGGCCATGCTCTTTGCAGATGCGGTCGCTGGTGCGGCGTATCTCATGGTAGCTCCGCTTGTTGGAGTGGTAGTGCCGGTGGTCCTGGAAACTGACCGCGTTGAAAATCAGGTGATTATGGACGTGATCCCTGTCTATGTGGGTGGTGAGGACAAACTCATACTTTCCGCCCAGGACCTCCCGCGCCAGCTCCATGCCGATCCGGTGGGCCTCCTCCGGCGTAACCTCCCCAGGTTCAAACGCCTGGATGAGATGCCGGCCCAGGTTCGTGCCCTTGTCGATGGCATGGCGGCGGGTCCATGCAAATTCAATGTCGGCGGTCTCCGCGGTGCATCCGAAGGAGGACACCAGCAGCTTCCCGTCCGTCTTGTCGGGATTGCAGATATAGTCGATGGCCGCTTTCAGCGTTGACTTAATAGGATGCGTCTTTGTAACTGCCATATCTGTTCCAATCTCTCCCGGATCTCCTCCATGTCGGCCTGATAAGCGGGGCCGCCGGCGTTCACCCGCCTGGCGATCTGATTGATGTTCCGGCCGATGGAGCCCAGGGCCTTGGTCATCTCCCTGATGTCGGTGGTGTCCACCTGGATGATGTACCCGTCAATCGCCATCTTCCGCAGGTATGCCCCATACCGCTTTGTGGGGAGCTGGCTCATCTTCTCATCGATGAGCCGCTTCTCCTCCTCCGTCACCCAGAACTTCATCTGGATGTTCCGTTTCCGATTTGCCATTCTGCTTCGCCTCCGTTTCTCATAAGGGTCTGGGACTATCCCAGCAAGCAATTTTTGTGTTTAGGGGCAGGGGTCCCCCTAAACCGAAAATCCGCCAGTGGGTACTCGCTGGCTGTGCTTGCTACCGTAACCCTATCCTCGTATTCCCCCCTACTAATACTACAATTTGAAGGGAGAAATTTGGCCACTATCAACGGAAAAGTAACACGCACAATAAAAACCAAATGGAGCGTTTTCAAACTAATCAGAGTAGCAGAAACCATTTGGACTGTGGTAAACTTAAACCATGCGAAATCCTGTTTCGCAAATTTTTAAGGGCATGAGTTAGCTCAGCCTAACTATAACGGAGGTATGTAGAGAATGGAAGCAAGAAGTAACAAACTACAAGCCAAAGACCTTATCAACGTAGGCATTTTCACCGCCATTTATTTTGTCATTTTCTTTGCGGGCATGATGCTGGGATATATCCCTATCTTCATCCCGCTGTTAGGATTGGTGTGCCCCATCCTGTGCGGTATTCCCTTTATGCTGTACTTAACGAAGGTCAAAAAATTCGGCATGGTATCTCTGACTGGCATTATCCTTGGCCTGCTCAATCTGGTCATGGGTAGCGGCGTGCTGGTTCTGATTTTTGGTATCATCTTTGGCGTTCTGGGCGATGTAATTCTGCGGGCCGGAAAGTATCAAAGCTGGAAATGCACGCTCCTTGGCAATGGCGTGTTCTCCCTTTGGATCATGGGATATGTAAGCCGGATGTTCTTAACTCGTGACACTTTCTTTGCTTCACTTGTAAGCAGCTATGGACAGGAATATGTAGATACCCTTATGTCCTATACTCCTGGCTGGACATATCCGGTTCTGTTTATTGTCACCTTCATCGGCGGTATTTTAGGCGCACTTCTTGGTAAAGCTGTCTTGAAGAAACACTTTGAAAAGGCAGGGATTGCCTGATGGATGCGGCGGTTGGAACGCTAAAATTTGAAAACAAAGCCGTTATTCCCACCGATCCGAGGACAAAACTGTTTTTGACTGTAACTGTCAGCACCATTATGATTACCGGCGGCACGGGCGGATTTATGAATCTGGTTCGCCCGTGCCTCATGGCGTGCCCGATTGTATTCCTGCTCCTTTCAAGAAAATGGGGAGCCGCAGCCAGATTTGCAGTTACATACGCTATTTTGTTTGCGTTGGAATTAACGGTATTACCACTGCTCACGGGCACATGGAATTTCATCTTGGGAGCCGCAGTCGGGATCTATACGCACATGCTCCCCGGATTTATCATGGGATATTATCTGGTGAGTACGACAACGGTCAGTGAATTTATTGCTGCGATGGAGAAGATGCACATTCCACAAAAAATCGTGATCCCTATGTCGGTGGTATTCCGATTTTTTCCCACAGTCAAAGAGGAATATGCAGCCATTCGGGACGCTATGAAGATGCGCGGCATCACTACCTTCCGCAGCCCCATGAAGATGCTGGAATATCGGATTGTTCCTCTGATGATTTCGATTGCCAAAATCGGAGAAGAACTGTCTGCGGCTGCTCTTACGCGAGGGCTTGGAGCGCCGCAGAAACGGACGAATATATGTAAAATCGGCTTTGGGCCTTTGGACATTTTCTTCTTCCTGCTGGCGATACCCTGTTGGGTCGGTTTCTTTATCTGTTAGGAGGAAGGCGTCTATGATTGAATTTCGCAACATCAATTTTCGATATGCCGGGGGAACGGATGCCGGCGGGCTTGTAAACATTAACTTAATCATCCCGGACGGGCAAGTTATCCTTTTGTGTGGGCAATCTGGCTGCGGAAAAACAACCCTGACCCGGTTGGTGAATGGGCTGATCCCAAATTATTATGAGGGCGAGTTAAGCGGTGAAGTCCTGCTGGATGGAAAGAACATCAGCAGACTTCCACTCTATGAAACAGCAAAATATGTGGGGAGCGTTTTTCAAAATCCCCGCACGCAGTTTTTTACGGTGGACTCTACCAGCGAACTGGCCTTTGGATGTGAAAATCAGGGCTTGCCTGAAGAAGAAATCATTCAGCGGGTGAAATCGACTGCGGAGCAGTTTGGGATGGAGAACCTGCTGGGGAAAAATATATTTTCTCTTTCCGGTGGGGAAAAGCAGAAAATCGCCTGCGCCTCGGTATCGACCAGTGATCCGCCCATCATTGTCCTAGATGAACCATCTTCTAATCTGGATATGTCAGCCACAAAAGATTTGCGCCGGATGATCCAGATTTGGAAACAACAAGGGAAAACAGTTATTATTGCGGAACATCGGCTCTATTATTTGAAAGAGCTGATAGACCGTGTTATTTATTTGAAAAACGGAAAAATCGAAAAAGATTATCTGGCTTCGGACGCCTTGAAACTGTCCGCAGCGCAACAGGCAGAAATGGGATTGCGGCCTTTCGACCTGGGGGCGTTCCCGGTGGTAGCACATTCTACTGTAAGCTGCGGTACTATCGAATGTGAGAACTTTCATTTTGCTTATACAAAGCAAAGGGATGCGCTGGATATTGACAGTCTTTCGCTGCCGCAGGCGGGCATTATCGCGGTGATCGGCCATAACGGAGCTGGAAAATCAACCTTGGCCCGGTGCCTCTGCGGATTAGAGAAACACTGTAAGGGCATTGTGAAAGTGGATGGGAAAACGTATAATAGAAAACAGAGGCTGTCCCTGTGCTATATGGTCATGCAGGATGTCAACCATCAGTTGTTTACAGAAAGCACAGAGGAAGAAATGCTTATCAGCATGGCGGAGCCAGCTTCGGATAAGGCGGATGCAATTCTTGACCGATTGGATTTGTTGCGGTTTAAGGAGCGGCATCCGATGGCGCTCTCCGGCGGCCAGAAGCAGCGAGTGGCGATTGCTACCGCCCTTGTTTCCGAGCGCAAGGTTTTAGTGCTGGATGAACCTACCAGCGGCTTGGATTTACAGCATATGAAGGAAGTGGCCGATGAACTCATAACGATACAGGAGATGGGAAAGACCTCTCTTGTTATCACCCACGATTATGAGCTGATCGTCAGTTGCTGCACTCATGTTCTGCATTTGGAACACGGTGTGGTACAGGAACAATATGCGCTGGATGCCGCAGGGCTTCAGCTCCTCAAAAACTTTTTTATTGAATCGAGGTGATCCCAGTTTGAACAGAAGCGACCAGTTTTTTTCGCAGCAAAATATGAATTTGCTCTGCCGGGACGAATCCTGTTCCGTTTATCAGATGAAAAACGAAACAGGAGATGGAACAGCAACCTACTATGAGGTGTATCCCGGAATTGGAGTTATATATAATGATTTCCACATGGCAAGTTGCCCGCCGAGGCGCTTCGACAACACTCACTATATTTCTATCCATCACTGCCGGGAGGGACGCATTGAGTGGGAAGTCAGCAATGGTGCTTATCTTTATCTTGCGTCCGGCGATATTATGCTGGACAGTTCTGCTACGGAAAACAACCATTGCAGCTTTCCCGTAAGTCATTACCACGGGATTACAATTACAATTTCTGTTCCCGAAGCTGCGGAAAGTCTCGGAGAGCTTCTGTCCCTATTTTCTATCGATCTGGAACAGATTGAACACCAATTTGCCTTAAAGGCTCGGCCTTTTATCATGCACGGGAATTCCGTTCCCGACCATGTGATTTCGGAACTCTACCAGGTGCCGGAAAATATCCGCTTGGAATATCTCAGGGTAAAGGTATTAGAACTGTTGGTCACGCTCAAGACAGTAGATCCTACGGTTTTAGGTGTGGAGCGCCCCTATTTTTATAAAACACAGGTAGAGAAAGTTAAAGCAATCATGGCATTTATGACGGAGGAGCCAGAACGTCACTTCACAATGGAGGAACTATCTGAAAAGTTTGATATTTCTACTTCTGCCCTAAAGCAGTGCTTTAAGGGAGTTTACGGCACCGCTATTTATACCTATATGCGGAATTATCGGATGGACCTGGCGGCGTCCCTTCTCACACAAACGGATGAACCGATCACAGTGATTGCCGGAAAAGTCGGTTATACGAACACCAGCAAATTCTCCGAAGCGTTCAAAAAAGTCAAAGGGAAAACACCGCTGGAATATCGAAAAATAAAAATCTAAATGGAGCAAAACGAGGCTTCGCAGAGTGGCAGACAAATTGAATACCTGTAATACTTAGAGAGTACCAAAGAGATTGGTGCTCTCTAATTTTTTGCTAAAGGAGGAAAGGAAATGAAGCAGAAAAGCTGGATTTCTATTGTGTTTTCCTTTGCTTCACAGTGCCGGGGCAAGATTGCCCTGTCCGTCTTATGTGCGATCATCAGTGTGGTTGCCGGACTGATACCCTATTGGAGTGTTTACCAAATTATCACGCTCTTTATCGGCGGTTCACCTGTGATGGCAGAGGTTTGGAAATGGTGCTGGATCGGACTTGGAGCCTATGCGGTGCGCTTCCTGCTCTATGGTATTTCAACGAGCCTGTCCCACATATCCGCATACACCATTTTGGAGAATATTCGTTTGACCCTTGCCCAGCGGCTGATGAAAGCGCCGCTGGGGACAGTCATCGGAGAGTCTGTGGGTAAGTTGAAAAGCGTATTGGTAGACCAGGTGGAAACGATTGAGCTGCCACTGGCCCACATGATCCCGGAGTGTATCTCCAACCTGCTGCTCCCCGTGGCAGTCTTTGTTTATCTGGTCTGCATTGACTGGCGTATGGCTCTGGCTATGCTGGTGACTGTACCTCTCGCTTTTATCGCCTTTGCCATGATGATGAAGAATTTTAATAAGCTCTATGCCGATTACATGGAGTCCAACAACTATGTGAACGGCGTGATTGTAGAGTATGTGGAGGGCATTGAAGTTATCAAAGCGTTTAATCAGTCCTCCAGTTCCTATGAAAAATTCACAAAGGCGGTTCAATCTTTCAAGGACTACACCCTCAAATGGTATCAAAGCACCTGGAAGTTGATGAATTTTATTTCTGCGGTATTGCCTTCCACCTTCCTGGGGACGCTCCCCATTGGTATGTATCTCTACTGGACCGGAAGCCTGGCCCCGCAGGATCTTGTTATGTGTCTGATCCTCTCGCTGGGGATTGTAGGCCCACTGATGAACTTTACCACCTATGTCAATGAAACGAAAACGGTTGAATATGCCGTACACGATGTAGACAAGCTGCTCCATGTGGAAGAACTGCCCGATACTGGAAAACCAGTGGAGGTGCAGGCCAAAGACATTCAGCTCCAGGATGTTTCGTTCTCTTATGATAAAGAGAGCGGTAAGCAGGTGCTTTCCCATATCAATCTGAAAATCCCGGAGGGAAAGTTTACGGCACTTGTCGGCCCGTCCGGTGGAGGTAAGTCCACCATCGCCCGCTTGATTGCCCGTTTTTGGGATGTGAACGATGGGAAAATCACCATTGGCGGTGTGGACATTCGCAGTATGCCGCTGGCCCAGCTTGCCGATATTGTCAGCTTTGTTACACAGGATAACTTCCTGTTCAACTGCTCCATCAAGGAAAATATTCGGCTGGGAAACCCTGATGCTACGGACGAAGAAGTATATGCGGCAGCAAAAGCCGCCTGCTGTGATGAGTTTATACGGAAATTGGACAATGGCTATGACACGATGGCCGGGGATGCGGGGAACCGGCTTTCAGGCGGTGAAAAACAGCGCATTTCTATTGCCCGCATGATTTTGAAAAATGCCCCCATCGTGATTTTGGACGAGGCAACCGCGTTCACCGATCAGGAGAACGAAGAAAAAATCCAGCAGTCTATCGCTGCTTTGACAAAAGGGAAAACGCTGCTGGTCATCGCACATCGTTTGTCCACCATCAAAAATGCCGATCAGATTATTGTCCTGCAAAATGGGCAGGTTGAGAATACGGGCACGCATCAGCAGCTTTTAGATGGTGATGCCCTTTATCGGGATATGTGGGAGGCTCATATCGGAGCGCAGAATTGGTCTGCCGGTTCCGGGAAAGGAGGTAACTGATATGTTTCGGATTGTAAATCGACTGATCCAATGGACAGGGAAATATAAACGGCGTATTTACATCGGTTTTGTCTACGCTTTCATCCACAGCATTTTTACCGCAATCCCTATTATGCTGGCCGCGAATGGATTAAGTGCTGTTCTGGATGACTGGGGTGGCGTCAAGCCAATGGAGGGCCGGGACATCTGGATCATTCTGGGGGCCATGATTTTAGCTGTATTGGGCCGATACCTGTTCTCATATCTCCGAGCTATTACGCAGGAAAGTGTCGGTTATGAAGCAACCGCTGACGAGAGAATACGGCTGGGAGATATTTTGAAACGGGTGTCGCTGGGCTTTTTCAGTAAGAATAATATGGGCGAACTGTCCGCAGCCGCTACAACTGACCTTTCGTTTATGGAAATGTTCGCCATGAATATGGTCAACACTGTTGTGAATGGCTATATCACCGTTATCGTCCTGATATTGTTCCTTACGTTTTATAGTCCTCTGGCGGGAGGGATTGCTCTGGTTGGTGTCCTTTTGTCTGCCCTGTTCCTTCATCTGCTGGAGGCGCGCAGCCACCAAAACGCTCCCATCCATCAAAAGGCACAGGACGATATGGTGGAAAATTCCATCGAGTATCTGCGGGGGATGCAGGTAGTGAAAGCCTTTAAGCAGGAAGGCGTGTCTATTGCCGGTATCCGCAAAGCATACAACGACAGCAAGAAAATCAATATCAAAATTGAAGTGGAATATATGCCATTCAACTGCCTGCACCTGTTTTCGCTGAAAGCTGCTTCCATTGCCATTGTAGCTGTGGCAGCTATGATGACCTATAACGGCAGTATGGAACTTCCTACCATGCTCATGTTGGATATGTTCTCCTTTATGATCTTTGGAAGTGTGGAAGCCATGAACAACGCCGCCCATGTATTGGAGGTCATTGACGCTACGCTGGATAAACTGGACGGCATTGAACACGCTGACATTATAGACAAAGACGGGAAAGATATTTCTCTGCTGAACACGGACATCGCTTTTCGTGATGTGACATTCTCCTACGATAAAATTCCTGTTTTGCGGAATATCAGCTTTTCCATCCCCCAGGGCAGCACTACGGCCATTGTAGGGCCATCTGGCAGCGGCAAGACCACGATTTGCAACCTGATCGCCCGTTTCTATGATGTGGACAGCGGCAAGGTCACAGTAGGCGGTGAGGATGTGCGGAACATGACCTGTGACAGTTTGCTCCGCAATATCTCGATGGTCTTTCAAAAGGTCTATTTGTTCCACGATACCATTGAAAACAACATCCGTTTCGGCAATCCAAGTGCAACAAAAGAAGAAATTATAGAGGCCGCGAAAAAGGCCCGGTGCCACGACTTCATAATGGCTCTTCCCGATGGATATGAAACCGTGATTGGCGAGGGCGGCTCCACGCTGTCTGGCGGAGAAAAACAGCGCATTTCTATTGCCCGCGCCATTTTGAAAAATGCCAACATTGTAATTCTTGATGAGGCAACAGCAAGTATCGACCCAGAAAATGAACATCTGATCCAGCAAGCAATCAGTGAACTGACCATCGGAAAAACGGTGATCGTTATCGCCCACCGTCTGGCAACGATTGAACACGCTGACCAGATTTTAGTGGTGGATAAAGGTCAAGTTGTTCAAAAAGGAACACATCAGCAGCTTGTTCAGCAGGAAGGACTTTATCGCCGTTTCATTACGATCCGTGAGCAGGCAGAGGGCTGGAGCATTGCCTGATAATTTGAGGGAGAACCGCAACATGAAACTTCATGCGTCCGGGGAGGACTATCTGGAAACCATCCTTGTTCTCCAAAAGAAACTCGGTATGGTGCGCTCCGTGGATGTCGCCCGGCACCTGGAGGTCACAAAGCCCAGCGTGTGCCATGCGGTGGCGACCCTGCGGGACGGGGGCTTCCTGACAATGGACAGCGACTATTTCCTGCACCTGACCGATGTGGGCCGGGAAGTGGCGGAGCAGATCTACGAAAAGCACCGCTTCTTTACCGACCGGCTGATCGAGGCCGGCGTAGACCCGGTAACGGCGGAAAAGGACGCCTGCCGGATGGAGCATGTCATCAGCCAGGAATCCTTCGAGCGTCTGCGCGATGCCTATAAAACAAAAAATGAATAAACTGCCCGCATAGCAAACGGGTGAAACAGTAACGCGGCCGGGCACATCGAACCCGACCGCGTTACTCGTCTTTCTGGAAGGCTTCCGCCTGTTTGCAGAGCGCGATAAATTTTTCGATCTCTGCTTCGCTTTTCCCGGCAAAGAAGTCCACAACTGTTTTCGAGACTGTCTGATTTACCATTTCCGGGAAGATGGCGGCGTCCACGCTGATATTCAGTTCTTTGGCGACAAGGACCACCGTTTCAAATTTCGGATTACTCTGGCAGGTCTCCAAATCTATGATCGTGCGGGGGTTCATACCGAGGCGTTCAGCCAACTGCTTTTGCGTCAGATGCTGGCGCTTCCGTTCTGACCGCACCTTCCATGCAAATAGATCCAGCGGATTGTTCACTACACATCACCTCTACATCATTGTAGGGTGTGCTTCCGCTCATATAAATAACCATAGAACTCATGTAAAGTGAGTTATAACTCATATTTCGGGGTAAAGGGAGATATGGATGAGAGCGCCAACACAAAGGAGGTCAAAATAAGGCGGGGTTTACCGCTTATGCGGCGGACGCCCATGCCACTACGAAAAATATTCCAATAACGCAGCAGCGAGCCATGCTCATGAAAGTGAGTTATGGCTCGCTTTTTATATACTGTGGCTCACATCTCACAAAACCCGTCCCTTTGAGCGCCTGGGCGTAGGCTGCCGCTCCCCGCCCCGTTTCGTTCCGGCCTGTCAACCCGAACGAAACGAAAGGAGCCAAGTATGAGCGGCAAAAAATTTTTTCAGATAGATCCAGAAAACCGGCCAAACCGGACCGTTAGTGAACGAGTAGTGAGCGAAAGGGGAAGAAAAGAACTGCCTCCCGGCACGAAGGGAGGTGAGAACTTGAAACCTGACCGCCACTACGAGCACAAGCAGTACGCCTTTGACAGCTACTGCAAGAAGGTGCTGAAATGCGAGGCGTGCAACGGCTATCGCCAGATCAGCCGCCGCCAGAAGCGTTTCACATCTTTGGAAGAACTGTCCGAGGCAGAAATGGCCCAGCTTGCGGCATATGACCGCTACCCGTGGGAATACACGACCTTCCCTGTGGGAGGGGCCGTGATCCTGATCGAGGACGACGGGCTGGCCGAGGCGCTTCTGGGGCTGTCCCAGGAGGACCGGGAAATCTTTATGATGCACTGGTTCCTGCGGATGACCGACGCACAGATCGCCAGGTACATAAACATGCCCCGCCGGACGGTCAATACCCGCAGGCATAAAGCCTATCGGCTGCTGAAGGAGCTGATGGGAGGTGAAGCGGATGACTAAATCTGCGTGCACGCGGGCATCGCTGATCCCTTACCCGGTGATCGCCGCCGCTGTCGGAGGAGACCCCGAAGCGGTGAGCCGGGTAGTCCGGCATTACTCCGGCTACATCGCCGCGCTGTCTACACGGACGAGCTATGGCCCTGACGGCTATCCCCGTCCCCAGGTGGACGAAGATCTGCGCGGTCGGCTGGAAGCAAAGCTGATTA
This sequence comes from Bittarella massiliensis (ex Durand et al. 2017), assembly GCF_009876955.1. Lineage (NCBI taxonomy): Bacteria > Bacillati > Bacillota > Clostridia > Eubacteriales > Oscillospiraceae > Bittarella (ex Durand et al. 2017) > Bittarella massiliensis (ex Durand et al. 2017). Next base: position 147,661 of record NZ_WWVY01000001.1, read on the forward strand.
TTTCTATCCTGGATTTTGACCTGAGCTGATCCAGGGCCGGGCGCTGCGTGTTCCCCTTTCCACGCGGCGTCCCGTTATAGCTCCTTGACAAAGAAAGCCCGGCGGGAGGCCTCCGGCGCAGCATAGGGCAGACGGATACATTCTGTCCTGTATCGAGCCATACGGCCGGTGCGCCATGACCTCCCCTCCGGGAGCGAGCGATCCACACCTGGCCGCAAAGCGGACGCGGCACTCTGCGGGCGACGACATACAGGCAGGTCAAAGATACTCGCGCATTGGACGCCCGCAAAGCATCGTGCGCCGCACCCATCAGCATGGGCCGGGGTGAAATTCCCGTGGAGCTGTGCCAGCAGCCGTCCGTTTTCTGCCTCTTATTTTTTGCAACACCGTCCTCTGAAAGGGGACGCACAAATTTACAGGAGGTGTTGTATTTGAACACGAACGATATTCCTATCTGGCAAAAATACACGCTCTCCATTGAGGAGGCGTCCAGATATTTCCGCATTGGGGAAAAGAAGCTCCGCAGGTTAGCCGAGGAAAACCCTGACGCCAACTGGCTCATTATGAACGGCAACCGCCTCCAGATCAAGCGCAAGCAGTTTGAGAAAGTCATCGATGAACTGGAGGTTATTTGACGAAGCCGGCTGACAATGGGCCTGGGGCGCGGTATAATAATGGTAGCGTATCGAGGCTCATTCCAGCGATGGAAGGGAGCTTTACATCATGTCAGAGAAAAGACGCGATAGCAAAGGTCGAATTTTAAGGACTGGAGAGAGCCAGAGAAAAGACGGAAGATACGCTTACAAGTACACGGACGCCTGCGGTAAAACTCAATTCGTGTATGCCTGGAAACTGGTGCCCACCGACAAGACCCCCACGGGCAAGCGGGACGATGTTTCGCTCCGTGAGAAGGTGAAGGAGATCCTGCGTGACATTAACGATGGGATCGACACCATCGGCAAGAAGATGACGGTCTGCCAGCTTTACGCCCGGCAGAACAGCCATCGGAAAAATGTCAAGCGGAGCACCGAGAAGGGCCGGGAATACCTGATGTCCGTTCTGAAAGAGGACCCCCTGGGGTCCCGGAGCATTGACAGCGTGAAGCTGTCGGACGCCAAGGAATGGGCCATCAGGATGAGCGAGAAGGGCTACGCCTACAAGACCATCAGCAACTGGAAACGGTCTTTGAAGGCCGCCTTCTACACGGCGATTGAGGATGACTGCATCCGCAAAAACCCGTTCAACTTCGCCATAGCCGATGTCCTGGAGGATGACACGGAGGAAAAAGCCGCGCTGACCCAGGAGCAGGAGGACCGCCTCCTGGCCTTCGCCGGCAGCGACCCGGTCTACCGGAAGTATTGTGATGAGATCATCATTCTGCTGGGGACCGGTCTCCGCGTTTCCGAGTTATGCGGATTGACAACGGACCTGGATTTTGAAAACCGCTGCATCCATGTGGACCACCAGCTCCTGCGGGACAGTGAGCTCGGCTACTATGTGGACGAGCCCAAGACCAAAAAGGGTGCGCGGCAGATCCCCATGAGCGAGAAGGTCTACCAGGCATTGAAGCGGGCTGTGAAGAACAGAGGCAAGGCCGCCCCGGTCAATATCGGGGGCTACACCAATTTCCTGTTCCTCAACCAGAGCGGCCTTCCCAAAACGGCGTCCTGTTACGAGAGCATGTTCCAAGGGCTTGTCAGGAAGTACAACAAGCACCACAAGCCAGAAGAAGCCCTGCCGAACATCACGCCCCATACCATGCGCCATACATTCTGTACCCGCCTCGCCCACGCTGGGATGAACCCCAAAGACCTGCAGTACATCATGGGACATTCCAATATCACCATGACGCTGAACTATTACGCTCATGCGGATTACACCTCCGCAAAGGCGGCGATGGACAGGCTGGCGGCGTAGTAGTAAGCCGCCGTTTCTACTACGGTTTTACTACTTTTCAACGCCAAGTGAGGCTCCGAAATGCCATGATATGCGGGGTATCTTCCGAAACGCAAAATGCCGGAAATGCTTGATATTCCAAGCCTTTCCGACATTTGCGGAGATTTGAAAAGATAATCAGAAAATCGGTAGAACTTTTATCATGAAAAAAGCGGATGGACTTCCATCCGCTTTTTTGCATCTTCCCCGCCGGACTGCGCAAACTGATAGGGAAGAAGCGGCCGCCGCGGCTGCAGGGACTGCGACGGCTGTTTTTTCCAAGCAAAAAAAGGGGGAATGACCGGTGGAGAACATTACAGAGAAAGAGCTGTCCGGCATTGAGGACAGCCTGACCATGGAGCAAAACCTCATTGCCAAGTACCAGATGTACGCCTCGATCTGCGCCGACCCGCAGGTGAAGAGCAAGTGCGAGCAGATGGCCGCCAAGCACCAGAACCACTTTGACAAACTGCTCTCCTGCCTGTAAGGCAGATGGGGAAAGGGGAACGGAAGATGAACAACATGATGGATGACAAGTCGATTTTGACCGACATGCTGAGCTCGCAAAAACAGATCACCGGCATCTACAACACCTTTGCCGACGAGTGCGCCACCAAGCAGATGAAGGGCGTGATGATGGACATCCTCACCGAGGAGCACCAGATCCAGATGGAGGTCTTCGAGGAGATGCAGAAGCGGGGCTGGTACCAGACCCCCGCCGCCCAGGCCGACAAGGTCAACCAGGCCAAGCAGAAGTTCACCAAGGAAAACGCCCAGTGCAACGCCGAGTGCGAGCACGAAATCAAAATCGACACCGCCCGCTAAAGCCGCCCGCACCGCAGAAGAGCTGCCGCCGAGAGAATCGGCGGCAGCTCTTTTTGGGCTCAGAAGGCAAGGTGGCGGAGAAGTTTGTTGCCGCACCCGCACGGGGCGCGACAATATATTTCAATCATACGGCCATAGACAATGACATTTCAATCCACGCACCTACACGAGGTGCGACCGGTGCCACCGCCGCCACCCTCCATGAGACCATCAATTTCAATCCACGCACCCGCACGGGGTGCGACAGCAAACTTGTATAAAAGCGAATACCTGTTTGCCATTTTACTATATCTTTTGTACAGACCCTTGTCAATCTTCTCGCAATTTCTTTTGCCGCCCATCCTTTTTCTCCTATTTTTTAGTGCAGACCTGCCGGGAAATCCTTGTGCACTTGCCATTCGCACTGCCTTGAACGCAGATCCCTTCTCTCTGTTTTCTCCAAAAGGCCATTGCTTGCAAGGGCTCGCGTTGGCGGGGGAAGTGCAGCGGCGGAAATGGCCCTCTGTCTGGGGCGACAAAAAGCCGCCCCGGCGCTGTCCAGCGCGTCAAGGCGGCCATAAAAAGCGGCTTTTCCTATTTGACCAGCGTCACATCCAAATGGGGGTAGGCGATGGGGATGCCCTCCCTGTCGAAGGTGCGCTTGATCTCCTCGAGCAGGTCGTATTTCAGGGGGAAGACCTTCGCCGGTTCGGTCCAGACCCGCACGGCGATCTCCAGGGCGCTGTCCCCAAACTCCGACAGCCGGATCAGGGGGGCGGGCTCCTTGTAGCTGTCCGGGTGGGCGTAGACGATCCCCTTGAGCAGCTCGATGGCCCGCTCAAAGTCGGCCTCGTAGGGGATGGGGACCACCAAGTCCAGGCGGCGGCTCTCCTCGCTGGAGGCGTTGATGATTTTGGAGCTGGTCACCTGGCCGTTGGGGATGTAGATGCCCCGGTTGTCGATGGTCAGCAGCTTGGTGTAGACCACTCCGATTTCCAGCACCGTGCCCGAGGTGCCGTCGAGATCGACAAAGTCCCCCACCCCAAAGGGCTTGGTGATGAGGATCTGCAGCCCCCCGGCCACATCGGTCAGGCTGTCCTTCACCGCCAGGGAGACGGCGATGCCGGCCACGCTGAAGATGGCCAAAAAGCTCGACAGTTCGATGCCCAGGGAGCTGCCGGCGGTGAAGAGCACCAGGAACCAGAGGACGATTTTGAGGACGGAGGAGAAAAACTTGTAGGCGCTGGGGGAGAGGTTGCGGCGTTTGACCACCCGGTCCACCAGCCGCAGGATCACCTTGATGGCGATATAGCCCACCAGCAGGATGAGGGCGGCTTTGGCCAGCGAGGGCAGCATACTCAAAAACCAGTTCCAGACCCCCTCCAGGGTGAGGCCCTGGGGGATTTCCGGCAGATTGACGGCGGAAGATGTGTCCATAGCGGGGTCCCTCCTAACACAGACGGTTTTGACGACTTCACCCTATCACATTTTGCGCAAAAAGGCAATCGCCGCCCCGCCCGGTGGAGAGGGGGGAGGGGAGTTGGACGAGTTTGACAAAACAAAGACAACTTCTCCGTTAAAAAATCGGCAGTCATTTGTTAAAAAATTATTCACTCCGAATTGAAATAGACAGGCCCTTGGGGTATAATGTATTCGATTGGAATTTTCACAAAATGAATATAGAAAAGGAGATCGCGATATGGACTTTGCAATTCTGGTCACCATTACCGGCATGGTCGTGGTTTTTGCGGCCCTCATCTTTTTGACCTTCTGCATCTGGCTGATGGGCAAACTGTTGAGCAGCTTCACCAAGCCGAAGCAGCCCGCCGCTCCCAAAACCGAGGCCAAGCCCGCCGCTCCCGCCCCCAAGGCGCCCGCTCCGGTGGCAAACGCCACTGCCGGCATCCCGGGCGAGGTCGTGGCAGCCATTTCCGCCGCAGTTGCCAGCATGATGGGCGGCAAGCCCTTTGCCGTGCGCAGCATCAAGCGCAAAAAGCAGACCCGTCCCGCCTGGGGCGCCGCCGGCATTGTGGAAAACACCCGCCCCTTCTAAATCCCGTAACCGAAACAGAAAGGAAATGAAGCCATGATTCAACAAGCTTTGGACGCCATTGGCGGCATCCTCACGTCGTCCGGCTTTGCCAACTGCAGTTGGCAGAACCTGGTCATGATCGCCATTGCCTGTGTGCTGATCTATCTGGCCATCGGCCGCGGGTTCGAGCCGCTGCTGCTGCTCCCCATCGCCTTCGGCATGCTGCTTGCCAACATCCCGGTCGCCAACCTCAACTCCTACGCGGCCCCCTACATAGACCCAGTGACCGGCAAGGAGATGGCCGGCAGCCTGATCTACTACCTCTATCAGGGCGTGAAACTGGGCATCTACCCGCCGCTCATCTTCCTGGGCATCGGCTGTATGACCGACTTTGGTCCCCTCATCGCCAACCCCAAGAGCTTCCTGCTGGGCGCTGCCGCCCAGGGCGGTATCTTCTTCACCTTCATCGGCGCCACCATGCTGGGCTTTACTCCGCAGGAGGCCGGCTCCATCGGCATCATCGGCGGCGCAGACGGCCCGACCGCCATCTTCGTCACCAGTAAGCTGGCCCCCGACCTGTTGGGCGCCATCGCCATTGCGGCCTACTCCTACATGGCCCTGGTCCCCATCATCCAGCCGCCCATCATGAAGCTGCTCACCACCAAGAAAGAGCGCGCGGTGGTGATGGAGACCCTGCGGCCGGTCTCGAAGATCGAGAAGATCGTCTTCCCCATCATGGTCACCCTCATCGTCTCCTTCCTGGTGCCGGATGCCGCCCCGCTGGTCGGTATGCTGATGCTGGGCAACTTGATGCGGGAGAGCGGCGTGGTCGAGCGCCTCTCCAAGACCGCCCAGAACGAGCTGATGAACATCATCACCATCTTCCTGGGGGTCACCGTCGGCGCCACCGCCACGGCCGAGCGGTTCCTCGACCCCAAGACCCTCAAGATCATCGCCCTGGGCCTCATCGCCTTCTGTGTCGGCACCGCCTGCGGCGTGCTGCTGGGCAAGCTGATGTACGTCCTGAGCAAGGGCAAGCTCAACCCCCTCATCGGCTCGGCCGGTGTCTCGGCTGTGCCCATGGCCGCCCGCGTCTCCCAGAAGGTCGGCCAGAAAGAGAACCCCGCCAACTTCCTGCTGATGCACGCCATGGGCCCCAACGTGGCCGGCGTCATCGGTTCGGCGGTCGCGGCCGGTGTCCTCATCAACATCTGCAAATAGCCATTTCGCGGCAATCTCCCCTGCACTTAAAAGAGCGCCTGAAGCCTTGTGCTTCGGGCGCTCTTTCTCTCTGTGCCGCCGCCTGAAAGGGGAGGGGCCTTTACCGCATGGACACCGCCACCAGGGCCACCCCCAGGGCAAACAGCCCGCACAGGTAAAAGACCACCACCAAAAAGGTCTTTTTCTCCTTCACGGCGCGCCACCCGGCCACAAAGCTGATGACGCTCAACAGCCCCAAGATCACCGGCATCCACAGGTCCATGGCCAGCACCTGCGCCAGGCAGAGGGCGGAGAGGACCAGCACCAACACCGCCAAGATCAGCTGTACGAGACTTTCCTTTTTCACGGTGAAACACATCCTTTTCGGCCGGCGGCAGCCCCGAGGAGAGAGACGACAAACCGCCCTTTTTTTCTATTATACGACCAATTTCGCCATCTGTCCACGCCGCCGAAAGGAGAGGGTCAGCATCCAATTTGCGGGCCGAAAATCGGCGCTTTTTCTTTTATTGGATGGGGAGATGTGGTACAATAGGGGAGAAAACGCGGCCCCCCTTGGCGGCGGCCGCCCCGCGCCCCGCCCCTTTCCGGCGGCGCCGGCGCGCCCTCCCATCACACCCGCAAGGAGATTTTTATGACAGACTACCAGTCCCAATTCTTGACCCTGCGCAAGCAGTATATCGACTACCGCTTTCGGGGCCTCAACGAGATGCAGAAAAAGGCCGCCCTCACCACCGAGGGCCCCATCCTGATCCTGGCCGGCGCCGGCAGCGGCAAGACCACCGTGCTGGTCAACCGGGTGGCCAACCTGGTGGCCTTCGGCCAGGCCTACCACAGCGACAAGGTCTACGGCACCCCCACCGAGGAGGACATCCTCAACCTGGAGAGCGCCATCCAAAACGGGGACGAGATCCCCGCCGAGACCTTCCGCAAGCTCTCGGTGAACGCCCCCCGGCCCTGGAACATCCTCGCCATCACCTTTACCAACAAGGCCGCCGGCGAGCTCAAAGACCGGCTGATCGCCATGATCGGGGAGGAGGCCAGCGACATCCAGGCCAGCACCTTCCACTCGGCCTGCGTGCGGATCCTGCGCCGGGGCATCGACCGGCTGGGCTTTACCTCCAACTTCACCATCTACGACCAGGACGACGCCCTGCGGCTGCTCAAGACCATCTTGAAGGAGATGCAGGTCGACGACAAGATGTTCCCCCCCAAGGCGATGCTGCACAACCTGGGCCGCCTCAAGGACAGCATGGTGGACTGGGAGGAGTACGCCGCACAGGAGCACCCCGACTACAAGCTCCGCGTCACCGCCCAGGTGTACAAGCGCTACCAGGACGCCCTCAAGCGGGCCAACGCCGTGGACTTTGACGACATCATCTACCACACGGTGCGGCTGTTCCAGCAAAACCCCGACGTGCTGGAGTACTACCAGCAGCGCTACCGCTACATACTGGTGGACGAGTACCAGGACACCAACCGGGTGCAGTTTGAGCTGGTGAGCATGCTGGCCAGGGGGCACCAAAACCTCTGCGTGGTGGGGGACGACGACCAGTCCATCTACAAGTTCCGGGGCGCCACCATCGAGAACATCCTCAACTTTGAGGGCACCTTCCCCGGGGCCGAGGTGATCCGGCTGGAGCAGAACTACCGCTCCACCCAGAACATCCTCGACGCGGCCAACAGCGTCATCGCCAACAACACCGCCCGCAAGGGCAAAAACCTCTGGACCGACAAGGGCGACGGCGCCAAGATCACCGACTACACCGCCCGGGACGAGTTCGGCGAGGCCGAGTTCATCGGCGACACGGTGGTGAAAAACGTCTCCGAGGGGCGATACCGCTACGGCGACCACGCCATCCTCTACCGGATGAACGCCCAGTCCAACGCCATTGAAAAATATTTCGCCAGGGCGGGGGTACCCTATAAAATAATCGGCGGCCTGCGCTTTTACGACCGCAAGGAGATCCGGGACCTGGTGGCCTATCTGAGCGTCCTCAACAACCCCTCCGACGCCATCCGCCTCAAGCGGATCATCAACGAGCCCAAGCGGGGCATCGGCGAGGCCACCGTGGCCAAGGCCGAGCAGATCGCCGCCGGGCTGGGCCTCAGCCTCTACGAGGTGCTGCGGGAGGCGGAGAGCTACCCCGCCCTCTCCGGCAAAAAAAAGGCCATCGCCGCCTTTACCCAGGTGATGGACGGGCTGATTGCCGCCAGGGAGAGCGAGAAGATGTCAGAGCTCACCCTGCGCCTTTTGGAGGAGACCGGCTACGCCGCCTCCCTGCGGGCCCAGGGCTTTGAGGGGGAGACCCGGCTGGAAAACATCGAGGAGTTCGTCTCCAACGTGGTCCGCTACGAGCAGACCGCCGAGGAGCCCAGCTTGCAGGAGTTTTTGGAGGAGATCGCCCTCATCACCGACATCGACAACTTCGACCGGGAGGCCGACAGCGTGGTGCTGATGACCATGCACGCCGCCAAAGGGCTGGAGTTCCCCAACGTCTTCATCGCCGGGATGGAGGACGGCATCTTCCCCGGGCGGCAGTCCCTCTACTCCCCCGAGGAGCTGGAGGAGGAGCGCCGGCTGTGCTACGTGGGCATCACCCGCGCCAAGGAGAACCTCTACCTGCTGCACACCCGGCAGCGGATGCTCTTCGGCCAGACCCAGCGCAACCAGCCCAGCCGCTTTTTGCAGGAGATCCCCGAGGAGTATGTGGAGCACGAGGGGGCGGAGGAACTGCCCACCGGCCTCTTCGGCGGGGGCGCCGCCAAACAGGTGGGCCACTTCCGGGCCCAGAACAACCTGGGGCTGGAGGGGCAGACCGGCCGCCCCGCCGCGGCCGGGGGCGGCAATACCTACCAGACCGACGACCTGGTCTCCCACAAGGTGTTCGGCCGGGGGCGGGTGCTGCGCACCACCCCCATGGGGGGCGATACCCTGCTGGAGATCGCCTTTGAGGGCGCCGGGGTGAAGAAGATCATGGCGAATTTCGCCAAATTGGAAAAACTGTGAGGAGGTCTTGCCGGTGAGCGGCAAACTGTTTGTCATCGAAGGGCTTGACGGCAGCGGCAAGGGCACCCAGACGGAGCTTTTGACCCGGCGGCTGCAGGGGGAGGGGCGGGCGGTGCGAAAGCTCTCCTTCCCCCGGTACGGGGACCCGGCCGCCGGGGCCCTGACCGAGTACCTGCACGGCAGCTACGGCCAAAAGCCGGAGGACGTCAACGCCTACGCCGCCTCCACCTTTTTCGCCGTGGATCGCTACGCCAGCTTTCGCCAGGACTGGCGGGCGGCCTATCTGGCCGGGAGCTTGATCCTCTGCGACCGCTACACCACCTCCAACGCCGTCCACCAGACGGCCAAGCTCCCGCGGGGGGAGTGGGACGGCTTTCTCGACTGGCTCTACGACTTTGAGTTCGGCAAGTTGGGCATCCCCCGCCCGGCGGCGGTCTTCTACCTGGACATGCCGCCCGAGGCCTCGCAGAAGCTGATGGACAAGCGCTACGCCGCCAGCGGCGAGAAGGACATCCACGAACAGGACCTGGCCTACCTCAACCACTGCCGCCAGGCCGCCCTCTACTGCTGCCAAAAGCTGGGGTGGACGGTCATCGACTGCGCCCGGGGGGGCGTTCCCCGCCCGGTGGAGGAGATCGGCGAAGAGCTGCGCGGCGCGGTCGAGGCCGCCCTGTAACAAAAAAAGGAGTTAAAAATTGTATGTTGTCATTTAAAACGCCGGAGATCGAAGACCGAAAATGGGTCCAGCCCCTGCTGGACCAGAGCCAGTACACCAGCGATGAGTACACCTTCAGCAACATGTTCATGTGGTGGGAGGGGTACGGCATCCAGTTCACCGAGTACGAGGGGATGTTTCTCGCCCGCAGTGTGGAGGGGGAGACGGTCAACTACATGTTCCCCGCCGGCGCGGTGGACGTGGGGGTGTGGTACGCGGCCTGCAAGGCCGACGCCGACGCCCTCGGCAAACAGCTGACCATCGGCGGCGCGGGCCCCAAACAGGCGGCGCTGCTCACCGGCCATTTCGGCGACCGGGTGCGGTTGGAGTACAACCGGGACTTCTACGACTACGTCTACTTACAGGAGAAGTTGGCCACCCTTTCGGGGAAAAAGTACCACTCCAAGCGCAACCACATCTCCTACTTCGAGCAAAATTACAACTGGCGTTTTGAGATCATCGACGAGGACAACATGGCCGACTGCCTGGCCATGAACGAGGAGTGGTGCCGCCAGAACGGCTGCACCCAGAGCGAGAGCCTGCAGATCGAGTACTGCGCGGTGAAAAAGGCCTTTGCCCACTGGGACAAGCTGGGTCTCTTCGGTGGGCTGATCCGGGTGGACGACCGGGTGGTGGCTTACAGCTTCGGCCACGCCCTCAACGACACCATGGTGGACGTGCACGTGGAGAAGGCCTTCTCCGACTACCGGGGGGCCTACCCCATCATCAACCGGGAGTTCGCCCGCAACCTCTGCGGGGGCTACACCTACATCAACCGGGAGGAGGACCTGGGCGAGGAGGGGCTGCGCAAGGCCAAGCTCTCCTACCACCCCGAGTGCATGGTGGAGAAGTTCATCGCCCGGGTGGCGGACTGATGCTCCGCCTGGCAGGGCCGGGGGACTTCGCGTCCCTCTGTGCGATCTGGCGGGCGGGCTTTGGCGACGGGGAGGAGTATGTCCGCCTCTTTTGGCAAAATTGGCGGGAGAGCTGCCGCCCCTACCTCTGGCAGGACGAGGCGGGCCCCGCCGCCGCCCTTTTCCTGCTGCCGGTGGAGTACCGCCGGGGCGGTGAGCGGGTCCCCCTCTGGTACCTCTACGCGGCGGCCACCCTGCCCCAGCGGCAGGGGGAGGGGATCATGTCCCGGATGCTGGAGGAGGTCTACCGCCGGGAGACCGGCGGGCGGGCGGGCATCGCCCTGGTGCCGGGGGAGCCCTCCCTCTTTTCCTTCTACGGGGCCCGCGGCTACCGGGAGTGGGGCGGTCTGCGGCGGCTGACGGTGGCGCGGGGCGAGTGCCCGGGGGCGGGCTGCCCCTTGACCCCCCTCTCGCCGGAGGCGCTGGCAGACCGGCGGGAGGCGGCCTTTCTGGCCGGCGGCTACCTGGCCCACGGCCCGGCGGGCCTTCGCCACGCAGTGGCCGACTGCCGCTTCTGGGGGGGCGACGCCCTGGGTTTTGCCGGCGGGCACCTGCTCTACCAGAGAGACGGGGAGGAGCTGGCCGTCAAGGAGCTGGCCGCCCCCGACGACGGGAGCGCCTTTGCCGCCCTTGCCGCCCTGTTCGCCCGGACGGGGGCCGCCCGGGCCCGGCTGGTGCTGCCGGTGTACTCCCCCCTCTTTGCCGGCCGGGGGGAGGTCGGGCGCTTTGCCCAACTGCGGCCGGCGCCCAGCGCCCCCGACTGGCTGTTGGGGGCGAAGACAGAGAGCTGTTACGCCGGTCTCCTCTACGACTGACCGGCGGGGAAACGCCCCCCTTTTGGGGGGCGAGAATGGAGGTTTCGCGCGATGATAGCAGTATTTTTGGCAGAGGGATTTGAACAGACCGAGGCCCTGGCCCCGGTGGACGCCCTGCGGCGCGCCAAAAAAGAGGTGCGGACCGTGGGCATCGGCGGCCGGGAGATCACCAGTTCCCACGGGGTGACGGTGCGCTGCGACCTGGCCGACAGCGCCTTCTCCCCGGGGGAGGAGCTGGAGATGATCGTCCTCCCCGGCGGGCTGCCCGGCACCCTCAACTTGGAGAAGAGCCCGGTGGTGCAGGGGGCGATCGACTTCTGCCTGGAGCGGGAGATCCCCATCGCCGCCATCTGCGCCGCCCCCTCCATCCTGGGGCACCGGGGGCTGCTGGACGGCCGCAGGGCCACCGCCAACCCCGGTTTTCAGGACCAGTTGGGAAAGGCCGTCTGCACCGGCGAGGCCGTCTGCCGGGACGGCCGCTTCACCACCGGCCGGGGCGCCGGGGTGGCGGTGGAGTTCGGCCTGGCGCTGGTGGAACAGCTCTGCGGCAGAGAGGCCATGGAGGCGGTCAAAGCCTCTATGGCGATTTGAGTGGCCGAGAAGGCGGTCTCTAAAAAGGAGGCCAGGGAGCTGGCCCGCAGCTACCGCCAGGGGCTGCGGTCAGGGCCCAAAAACAAGATGGACACCGCCATTGCCCGGGGCTTTTTCGAGGGGGCGGGCGGGGATGAACGGGGCGCCGCCCTCTACTACTCCCTCCCGCAGGAGGTGGACACCCGGCGGATCATGCGCCGGCTGTTGGCCGAGGGAAAGCGGGTCTACCTGCCCCAGACCAGCCCCGCGGGGAAGATGCGGATGGCCCGCTTTGAGGGGTCGCGGCAGCTTGCCAAAGGCCCCTACGGCATCCTGGAACCCACCGGCTCCTCCGTGTTGGACAAGCGGATGGCGCTGCCCATCCTGGTGCCCGGGCTGGCCTTTGACCGCCGGGGCCACCGGGTGGGCTACGGCGGGGGCTACTACGACCGATACCTGAAGAACTACCCCGGGCTCAAGGTCGGCCTGTGCTACGAGGCCTGCCTGCTGGACGAGATTGAGGTTGATCCCTGGGATCAGCCGGTGGACATCCTCCTCACCGAGAGGGGAGAGTACGCGGCAGAGCGATAGCCGCCCGATAGGAGAAAGCGCATGGAACACCTGAACAAGCAAACCGCCGGAAAGAAGAAAAAGACCCTGCTGATTGTGGCGATCGCCCTGGCAGCGCTGCTGCTCATCGCCGGGGGGCTGGGCCTCTACGCCGCGTCGGAGATCGGCGGCTGGGGGGGCGACGACAGCCAACTGGTGACGGTGACGGTGGAGAAGGGGGTCTCGACGGCGGCCATCGCCTCGGCCCTCAAAGAGGAGGGGGTCATCGGCAGCAAGACCCTCTTTCGCCTCTACTCCAAGTTGAACGGGGGCGACGGCACCTACCAGTTCGGCAACCACGAGCTGCCCAAAAAGGCGGCCTATAAAGACGTCATCGCCGCCCTCCAGCAGACGGCGATCAACGAGAATGTGGCCACCGTCACCATCCCCGAGGGGTACAGCCTGCCCCAGATCGCCGCCGCCCTGGAAGAGGCGGGGGTCTGCAAGGGGGACGACTTTCTGCAGGCCCTGCAGACCGGCCGGTTCGAGGGCTCCTTCGAGGCGGAGGTGAGCGACTCCCCCCTGAAGATCTTGAAGATGGAGGGCTACTGCTTCCCCGACACCTACCAGTTTGAAAAGGGGAGCGACCCGGCCGCCGTGGCCCAGACCATGCTGGCCCACTTCGACAGCCAGATCACCGCCGAGATGCGGGCGCGGATGGACGAGTTGGGGATGAGTTTGGAGGAGACGGTGACCCTGGCCTCCATCATCCAGAAGGAGTCCTTCACCAACGAGGACATGAAGCAGGTCTCCGGGGTGTTTCACAACCGGCTGGCCGCCGGCAGCAGCCTGCCCATGCTCCAGTCGGACGTGACCATCGTCTTTTTGCGGGCCTACGACGCCTACGGCATCCCCTATACCGAGGAGCAGTCGGAGGCCTACAACACCTACACGGTCACCGGCCTGCCCATCGGCCCGGTGGCCTGCCCGGGCAAGGCCGCCCTGGAAGCCGCCCTCTGGCCGGCCAGCCACGACTACTACTACTTTGTCACCGACGCCGACAACAACTACCTCTACGCCAAGACCTATCCCGAGCACCAGAAGAACGTGGCCCAGGCCGACGCGACCCGGGGGAAGTAGGCGGTGCTGAAAAAACCGGAACTGCTGGCCCCCGCCGGGGATGAGGAGCGGTTGGAGGCCGCCCTCCTCTACGGGGCGGACGCCGTCTACCTGGGCGGCCGGCGCTTTGGCATGCGGGCCGGGCCGGAGAACTTCTCCCCCGACGGGCTGCGGCGGGCGGTGGCCCTGGCCCACCAAAAGGGGGTCAAGGTCTACCTGACCTGCAACACCCTCCCCCGGCAGGGAGAGCTGGCCGCCCTGCCCGCCTTTCTGGCCGATGCGGCGGAGGCCGGGGTGGACGCCTTCATCATCGCCGACCTGGGGGTGATGGAGGCCGCCCGGCAGGCGGCGCCCCAGGTGGCGCTGCACGTCTCCACCCAGTTGGGGGTGGTCAACGCGGCCACCGCCACCGCCCTCTATAAAATGGGAGCCAGCCGGGTGGTGCTGGCCCGGGAGCTCTCGCTGGAGGAGATCGCCTCCATCCGCCGGGAGACCCCGCCCCAACTGGAACTGGAGGCCTTTGTCCACGGGGCCATGTGCATGTCGGTGTCCGGGCGGTGCCTCCTCTCCCAGTACCTGGCCGGCCGGGATCCCAATCGGGGGGACTGCGCCCAGCCCTGCCGCTGGCGCTACCGGCTGGAGGAGGAGAGCGCCCCCGGGGTCTACCACGAGATTGGCGAGATCCCCGGCCAGGGGAGCTACCTCCTCAACGCCGGCGACCTGCGGATGATCGAGCACATCGGCGCGCTGGCGGCCGCCGGGGTGGGCAGCTTCAAGATCGAGGGGCGGGCCAAGTCGGTCTACTACGCGGCGGCCGTCACCAACGCCTACCGCATCGCTATCGACCGCTGGGCCGCCGCGCCGGACGAGCCCTGCCCCGACTGGCTGGTGGGGGAGACCGAGGCGGTGAGCCACCGGCCCTACACCACCGGCTTCTACTTCGGCCAGCCCCGCCAGTTCACCGAGAGCGGGCAGTACCTGCAGAGCTGCCAGGTGGCGGCTGTGGCCGAGCGCTGGGCGGACGGCCGCCTCTGGTGCCGGATGAAAAACCGGCTGCGGGAGGGGGAGGAGCTGGAACTCCTCCTCCCCGGCCGGGCCCCGCTGGCCCTGCCGGTGGCCGACCTGCGCGACGGCGCGGGGGAGCCCATCCGCGAGGCCGTCCACCCCCACATGGCCTTCTCTCTGCGCTGCCAGGAGCCCGCCCCCCGGGGGGCGATCCTCCGACGGCGGCTGGAAGGGGCCCCTCGCCGGTAGGATAGAGGGGAGAAAAAGAGGGGAAGCGGACGGCTTGGCGGCTGTTTTTGCTGGCCGGCCCCCCGCCCTTGCTGGGCAGTGTGTGTGTGGTGCGGCGGAGGCAGCAGACCTATCCCGAGACCGTGGGCGCACGATGTGGGGCCGCTCTGGCGGGAACGCTGCTCCGGCTCTCCCCGGCGGCAGCCCTCCCCTTTTTGCAGGTGCTGGCGGCCACGGGCTGCGGGCGGCTGCGGGGGGAGTGGGCCTGGGTGCAGCTCGCCCTTCTGGGCTGGTCGCCGGCTGTCCCTGCCGCCCCCCTTCCCCTGCCCCTCTACGCAAGCCCCGCCCCCTTCGTCCTCTGGCTGGTCTCGGCGTCGGCCTCCCTCTGGGGGGCTGGCCACGGCCCTGCGGGCGCGGCAGCCCGGGGGCGGGTAGGCGGATAGATAAAAAAGAGAAAGCGCTGTGAGAAACCGTTTCTCACAGCGCTTTTTTGCGGTGCCCGCGCCCCCGTGTTGCCGGGGGAGCCACCATCGCTCTCTCTGCACCAAAGGGGGCCGAAGGCGGGAAGGGGGGAGCGGGCTGCGGACGGCGCGCGTCCCGCTCCCGGCCTGCCGTCGGCGCATGTGACCCGCCCCGCCGCCCCCCGCAGGGGGAGGCCCCGCGCCCCCCGTTCCACCGGCAGTCCCGACTGCGGATTTCAGTGGGAGTGGTCCTGTTTGATGAGCCCCATCCGGTAGGCGGCCAGCAGCTTGCGCAGGCCGTCGATGTTCTCGCGGATCTCCTGCCCCACGTCGGTCTCCCCCACCTGGATGCGGTGCTCGGTGGCCTGGGTGAGGACGGTGGTGGAGAGGATGTCCCGGTCCTGGCGGATGGCCTCCTTCACCCCCTCAAAGGGGCTGTGGGAGACGATGCGCAGCCCGTAGGAGTTGTAGATGAGGGTGTATCCGGCGATGCCGGTCTTGGGCTGGTAGGCCTGGCAGAAGCCGCCGTCGATGACGATGAGCTTCCCCCCGGCCTTGACCGGGTTCTCCCCGTCCTTGGTCCGCACCGGCACGTGGCCGTTGACGATGTGGCTGCCCGGCCCCCCCAGACCGAATTCCCGCAGGATCTTCTCGCAGATGTCCGGCCGCTCGTAGAGGAGGTAGTAGGGGTTCTTGGGCTCCTCCCAGGTGCGCTCGTCGTCGCAGAGCAGCCGCTCGAAGGTGGCGATGCGCTCCCGCCCAAAGAGGGGGGAGTTCTTGCCGCACCACAGGTACCAGAGGTAGTCCTTCCCCTGCTGGCGCTGGGGGGAGTGGGGCTGGGCGTAGTAGCCCTGGCGGGCCACCCCCTCGGCGTAGTCGAGAAAGGCCCGGCCCGCCAGCTCCTCCCCCTCGCAGGAGAAGGGGAGGAAGCTGCCGTCCTCTCGCAGGGGGACGCAGCCGTGGAGGAGCAGGTTGTCGTTGAAGCACTTGTAGAGCCCGCCCTTGGCGTAGAGGAACCGGACGTGGCGCTGCAACTTCTCGCTCTGCAAAAAGGAGAATTTCAGCTGTTCCATCACCCGGGCTTCCTCCTCGCTCAGGGCGTAGGGGTCGGCGGGGTCGACGGTGGGGAAGTCGGTGTCCTTGAGGGGGACGTTCCGCCCGTCCAGGCGGACGGTGCCCCGCTCCCGGTCGATCTTGTGCAGCAGCATCCGCTCCCCCATCAAAAAGCCGGGGTTGCGCAGGATGATCTGCCCCTCCAGCTTGAACTGGATGACGGCGATGGCCTTGTGCATGCAGGCCACCCGGTGGATGTCCTTGGGGCTGTAGCCGCGGGTGGCCTCCCCCTTGGGGAGGAAGGCGGCCATGTCCCGGCCGCCGTAGGTCTCGGCGGCGAAGAGGGCCAGGGGCCGCAGGCTGATGCCGTAGCCGTTCTCCACCACCTCCAGGTTGTTGTAGGTGATGGAGTTGTTGAGGACGTTGGCGATGCAGGTGCGGCTGCCGGCGGCGGCCCCCATCCAGAGGACGTCGTGGTTGCCCCACTGGATGTCCACGCAGTGGTGGGCCATCAGCGAGTCCATGACGATGTCGGCCCGGGGGCCCCGGTCGTAGATGTCCCCCACGATGTGCAGCCGGTCGACGACCAGCCGCTTGATGGTGCCGCAGAGGGCGGCGATAAAGGCGTCCCCCCGCTCGATCTCAATGATGGTGGCGATGATGTTTTCGTAGTAGCGGCCCTTGTTGCGCTCGTCGTAGGTGGTGTGCAGCAGCTCGTCGATGATGTACTCAAAGTCGGGCGGCAGGGCCTTGCGCACCTTGGAGCGGGTGTACTTGGAGGCCACCAGCCGGCAGACCTCCACCAGCCGCCCCAGGGTGAGGCGGTACCACTCGCCCAACTCCTCCTGCGGGGTCTCCTCTTTGACCTCTTTGAGCTTTTGTTCCGGGTAGTAGATGAGGGTGGCCAGGGCCGCCCGCTGGGCCTGGGAGAGGGTGTTCTGGTAGAGCAGGTCCACCTTTTCGCGGATGGCGCCGGAGGCGTTGCCCATGATGTGCAAAAAGGCCTCGTACTCCCCGTGCAGGTCGCTCATAAAGTGCTCGGTCCCCTTGGGCAGGTTGAGGATGGCCTGCAGGTTGATGATCTCGGTAGAGGCCGACTGGATGGTGGGGTACTGGCGGGCCAGCACCTTTAAAAAACGCAGGTCGTCCAGCACCTGGCGGCGGGTGATGTTCACAGCGCGGCCCCCCTTTACAGCCGGGGGAGGGGCAGCCAGGCCAGCACCTTTTGGATGAACTCGTCCCAGAAGGCCCAGTCGTGGACGCCGGGCCCCTCCTCCTCGGTCACGTCAAAGCCCAGGGCCCCCAGAAAGTCGGCAAAGGCGGGGGTGTAGGGGTAGAGAAAGTCCTCGGTCCCGCAGCAGAGGTAGGCGGCAGGCAGGGGGGCGTCGCTCTCGGCCAGCCCCTGGGCCAGGGCGTGGAGGTCGTGCTCGCTCCCCGCCACCTGGTCCAGTTCGCCAAAGGCGGCGGCGATTTTGGCAAAGGCGGGGTCGTCCTTCCACTGGCCGGCCAGGGCCGCCGCGTCCAGCGCCCCCGAGAGGCTGGCGAAGGCGGCGTAGCGCTCGGGCAGGGTGAGGGCCAGCTTGGCCGCGCCGTACCCGCCCATGGAGAGCCCGGCAATGAAATTCTGCTCCCGCCGGGTGGAGAGGCCGAAGGAGGCGCGGCAGAAGCGGGGCACCTCCTCGGCGATGTAGGTGAAGTAGGGTCCGGCGGGGGAGAGGTCGCTGTAAAAGCTGTTCTGGGCCGAGGGCATGACGAGGGTCACCCCCGCCTCGGCGGCATAGCGCTCAACGCTGGACTCGCGCAGCCAACTGGTGCAGTCCCCCGAGAGACCGTGCAGCAGGGTCAACACCGGCAGCCTGTCCTGCACCGGGGCGTAGAGCTGGTCGATGGGGGTCTCCTTGCAGACGTAGTCGGGGGGCGAGGGGAGGCAGACGGTCAGCTCGGTGGGGGTCTGCAACACCTTGGAGAAAAAATGACAGTGAAACAGGGACATATGGAACACTCCTTCCCGTTTGGTCGGGGAGATAGTTGCACAAAAGGCAGAGGACGATGATGTCCCCTGCCTTTTTGCAAACTCGATCTACTTTTCTTCTGCGTTCGCGCGCTCCAGCCAGATATTGGCGATTTCCAGCGCCCCCCACAGCCCCTTCTTCTCGCTGCTCTTGATGATGCGCTCGATGGGGGAGAGGTTGGTGTCGGTGAGCATGAGGGAGAGCCGCACCTTGTCGGCCATCTCCTCGCCCTGGTAGGTCTGCTTGCTCAAGATCTGCATATACACGATGTATTTATCGTCCATGCTGCCGAAATACAGCTCGTCGCCGCAGCGGGCGAGGGGTTTCCCCTGGTATTTCAGCGCCGTTTGCACCTGTGCCATCCCGGTGACCTCCTTTATTTGTTCTTCACTAGAGATAGGCAACGCGGAGAGCCCTCCCCGCGTTGCCGCACAACTCCCTATTGGGTACTTTTTATCAGTATACCATCGCCCTGCGGGTTTGTAAAGGGAAGGGGCTGTCGGTTCCTGTCGCGGGCGGGTGCCTCAACAGCGAAGTTCTGTCGCTCCCGCCAAATTGCCTTGAAAAAAACAGGTCTGTCAGGTATCATGAAAAAAGGGTTCCTTTTAGGCAGAGAGGGCGCACGGGAACAGTGGGAGGGGGAGACAGGTATGAAAGGATTTTATTGGGTCCTGCTCATCGTGGCGGTCTGCTTTTGTGTGGCCGGGCTGATGGGGCATCCCGCGGCATGGGGCGCCGCGGCCCTGTGCTTTTTTGCGGCCGTCATGGTGATCGTCGGACAGCAAAAAAAGCACGGCGATGGGAAATAGCCAACCCCCAGCCGGCATTTGTCGAGGAAAAATAGATGAAGAAAACATTGGCCTTTATACTGTCATGCGTGATAATGTTCCATTTTACAGGGTGTCAAAACGGCAATAAAGGGGATATGGGCAACGGCAGCAGCCCAGGGGAAAACAGCAGCAGCGGGTCAACTGAAATCACTTGGGACGAGATTTCAGCAGATGGCGTAGACGAAGAAAAGCTGATGGGGGCCGTAGACACAGCAGTCTTGGAACGGGTGGCTGCTCTGTTGCAGGAGTTGACCGGCGAAATAGAGAAAAGGGAAAGAGAAGACCCGGAATTTGCTTTTGGCGCCGGTTGGTACACCTACACATTGGAGAGCGAGCAGTTTCAAGAAGTCTTAGAGATGGGGAACGCAGCGGCAAAACCGCTGTACTTGATCCTGTACAAGAGCCCGCATCAAGGCCTCTATGAGTATATCTGCTGCATGGCGTTGGAGAGGATCACCCAGGTGGAAATGGATGATTGGAAGAACGCAAAGGATTTCACAGAGCAGTTCAGTAGCAGGGTCATAGAGAAGAACTAGCGCAGGAGGGGCCTGTAAAAATGACGCTTTTGTTGGGCCGAATGGCCCACCGCCCAATAAGCCGGTCTCTACCCCCCATTGCCATTGGGCATTTCCAGCATATAAGGACAGGCAACAAAGAGACAGGCGCGACTTGTAAAAGTCGCGCCCGTCCCTTTATTTGTCCGGCCATTTTGGGGAAGGACCGCCCCTCCCGCGCAATGGCAACGCGCTTTCACAACAGGGGAGGGCTTGCCGGACAGGACGAGGGGGGAGGGCAAGGGCGCAAGGGGGCAAGGGAGGGGGCAGGCGGCTCAGCCCTTTTGGGGGCGGTTTTGCCGCTCCAAGTCCAGCAGCAGCCGCTTTCTGTCCAGCCCGCCGCCGTATCCGGTGAGGGTCCCCCCCGCGCCGATGACCCGGTGACAGGGGATGACGATGGGGATGGGGTTGCGGTGGTTGGCCGCCCCTACCGCCCGGCTGGCCTTGGGCCTGCCCACCCGGCCGGCGATCTCCCCGTAGCTGCGGGTCTCGCCGTAGGGGATCTCCTCCAGCGCCCGCCAGACCGCCTGCTGAAAGGGGGTCCCGGCCGGGGCCAGGGGGAGGGAGAACTGCCGCAGCTCGCCTGCGAAATAGCGCTCCAACTGCGCCCAGGCCTCCTCCAGCAGGGGGCTCTCCCCCTCGCGGTAGCCCTCGGGGGGCTGCTGCCCCGCAAAGAGGATCAGGGTGATGGCGCCGTCCTCCTCCCCCACCCCCAGGGGGCCGATGGGGCTCTCTCTCCAACAGATGGTCTTCATAGACACCTCTCCTTTGACAACGCCTTTCGGCGGTACTGCCCCGGCGACAGGCCGACCTGCCGCCGGAAAGCGGCGTAAAAGGCCGACAGGCTGGCAAAGCCCACCGCCTGGGAAATCTGTAAAACGGGCGCGTCCCCCTCTTTCAGGGCCCGGCAGGCCGACTCCACCCGGCGGCGGGTCAGAAAGGCGGCGGGGGTCTCGCCCCACTGGCGGCGAAAGAGGGCCCGCAGGTGGTCGCCGTTTACCCCCAGGGCCCCCGGCAGCGTGCGCAGCGCGTCGGGCTGGGAGAGGTGCTCCTCCAGCCACCCGGCGGCGGCCCGCGCCAACTCCTCCTCCGGCCGGTAGGCGGCCAGGTCGGGGCGGCAGCGCTTGCAGGGGCGGAATCCGGCCTCCTCGGCGGCTTTGGCACTGGGAAAGTAGCGGATGTTCTGCCGGTCGGGCAGGCGGGAGCGGCAGGAGGGGCGGCAGTAGATGCCGGTGGTTTTCACCCCGTAGAAAAAGCGCCCGTCCCAGGCGGGGTCGCAGTCCCGCACTGCCCGCCATCTCTCCTCGTCGTCCATCTGCCGCACCCCTCTCTGCCTCTCAGTGTACCATGTTCCGGCCCAAAAATCTTCCTGTTTGGCGGGAAGAAATTCGGCGGGGCAGAAAAAATGGCGGGGCCGCAAAAGGGCCCCGCCATCGGGTGCAGGTTTACCGCCGCTTTCGGGCGCGGGAGAGGGCGACCGCCCCCGCGGCGAGGAGGGCCAGCGCCCCCGCAGCCAGGGGGAGACCGGCGTCGCCGGTCTCAGCCGGCAGGCCCTCGTCAGGGGTGGGAGCGGGCGAGGGGGCGGGGCGCACTTCTCCATCCGGTGTCCCCTCCAGGGGGATCCACCGGGGGTACAGGGTGAGCTCCCCCTCCACCCGGTCGGCGGCAAAGTCCCATGGGAGGGTGCAGCCCTCGTCCTGGTACCAGCCGCCAAAGCGGTACCCCTCCCTTGTCGGATCCGCCGGTTGGGGCAGCAGGCTGCCGGCGGCGGCCTCTGTGTCCGCCAGCCCGGTCCCGGCAAAGTGGACGGTGCAGCGCTTGGGGGCGACCGCCTCGTCCCGGTAGATCAGGGTGTAGGTGGAAAAGCGGTCGGTCAGCACGGTGACGGTGGTGGCGCTGCCATCCACATCCTCCAAGATCTCGGCCGACCAACTGCCGTCGGGGGCCTGGTGGGTGCGCAGAACGGCGTGTGTCCGGGCGATGCCGTCGGGCGCTTGCAGGGCGGGGGGAAGGGTGAAGGTGAGGGAGATGGGCGCGGCGAGCCGTTCGACCGGCACCACCTCGGTGTCTTCCCCCCGGGTGATGATTTTTTGCAGGGTGAGGCTGTGCTGGTCGGCCAGGACGTACCCCTGGGCGGCGGTCTCGATGGCCGCTTGCTCCCGGCCGTCGGGGGCGGCGCTGCCGCGCTGCAGGGAGAGGCGGTAGTGGCTGATTTCCCCCGCCTGCAGGGCGGCCGCCTCCTCCTGGCTCATGTTGGAGAGGAGGGCGGCGGGCCGGTTTAGGGTGAGGGCGGGGTGATCCGGCCCCTCCACCGCCACGGTGGAGAGCTGGGCCAGGGCGGCGTTGAGGGTGTCCTGCGCCCCGGCGGAGAGCGCGGTGCCGCCCTTTTTCAGGGCCTCGGTGTGCACCTTGGCGGCGAGGACGGCCTCCTCTGCCGCGGCCTGCTCTTCGGGGGCGAGATTGCCGTCCAGCGGGGGCAGGGTGCCGATCATCTCCTCGGCCTCCTCCGCCCACAGGGGGGCAAAGGTGACCTGCAGGGTGTGGGGCCCGCTGATTTGGGGGAAGGTGTAGCGCCCTGTCGCTGCCACCGGGACGCCGTCCGCCAGAACGGTGTCCACCCGGTAGCCGGGGGCGGGGGTGAGGCGGTAGACCGCGTCCTCCCCCCAGAGGCCCTCTCCCTCCCGGCTGACGGCGCCGCCCACCCCCGCCTCGACGGCGATGGCCGGGGCCGGGTGGAGGGTCAGCGCCACCTCGCCGCCGGTGCCCCGGTAATTGCCGCTGTCGGGCTCAAAAGTCCAGCGGTAGTTGGCGGTGCCGGCCACCGGGGTCTGGCCCTCCTCCCAGGCGATGGCGCCGGGGGTGCTCCCCTCGCCCAGAGCCAGGGAGGGAAGGCCGGACTCCAGCGGGGCGTCCCCGGCGCAGACGGGCAGCACGGTGGCGTCGGCCGGCTGGATGTCGAGGTAGAAGTAGTGGGTCTGGCTCTTGTAGAAGTTGGTCTTGGTGGCGTAGTCGTAGCCGTAGACGGTCACCTGGTACCAGTCGCCGCCACCGGGGGCGCTGTCGGCCACATCGACGGCGGTCCAGCAGTTGTCGGTGGACCACCTGTCTTTGTCCTTTTGGTAGTTGTGGACCTTGGTCCACATGCAGTAAAAAAAGACCTTGTCGCCCTTGAGGGGGTGGGAGATATCGATTTTCAGCTCGACGGGCTGGCCGTCGTACACCTTGGAGACCCGGCTGTCGCTGGGGGTCAGCACCGGGTCGGCGTAGCCGCGAACGGGGTAGAGGGTGGCGCCGCTCACCGCGCTGGCGGGGGAGACGGTGCTCCCCCCCTCGGCAAAACTCCACCGGGTCAGGTAGCCGGTGCTGCCGTCGTCCGCCGGCAGGGCAAAGCCGCTGTCCGTCGCCCAGTGGCCGTCTGCGCCCTTGACCAGGTTGAGGGGGCGGCCGAAGAGCCGCTCAAGGGCGGGGGCCGAGCCGTCGGCATAGGAGACGCTTATCGGGTAGCCCAGCAGCTTTTTGGCGTCGGCATAGGTGAGGGACTTGGCGTAAGCGGCGTAGTTTTCCTCGGTGCAGAGGAGGGCGGTCAGCCGGGCACAGTTGCGAAAGGCGGTGCCGCCGTTTTCCAGAACGACCGTGGGGTCTGGGGGGAGGACGGCGGTGGAAACGTTGGTCCCGTAAAAGGCCTGGGAGCCCAGGAAGGTCAGCTCTTCGGGCAGGGTCAGGGTGCCGGTGAGGGCGCTGCAGGACTGAAAGGCCTGGGCGCCGATCTTCTTGAGGGACTTTGGGAGGGCCAGTTCCCCCGACAGACCGGTGCAGCCCGAAAAGGCCGCGTTTTCAATGGTGGTCAGCCCGGCGGGAAAGCGCACCCCCGTGAGACCGGTGTTGTACTTGAAGGCCCCCTGCCCCAGGGTGGTGAGGGCGGCGGGCAGGTCGAGGGAGCCGGTGAACCGGCAGCCCATAAAGGCCTGTTTGCCGATGGTCTCCAGCGAGGCGGGGAGGGCCAGCGGGCCGGTGAGCTCGCTGTGGCTGTCAAAGGCCATCTCCCCGATCTGGACCAGGTGGGTCGCCTGGGAGAGGTCCAGCGAGGTGAACCGGCAGTCCTTGTACGAGGGGTGGGTGTTGTTGTAAAAGGCCAGATCGCCGATGGCGGTCACCGGCTTTCCGCCGATGGTTTCGGGGATGATGATGGCAATGTCCCCCCTCTGCGCCTCGGTGAGGGAGGCGAGGTAGCCGTCGTCAAAGCCGGTGACGGCGACCCCGCCCCCCGCCTCCGCCCAGGTGAAGACCGCCCCGGTGTAGGGGGCCTCCTCCGCCCAGGTGGAAAGGGACAGGACAGCCAGCGCCACCAGCAAGACAAGGGCGACTGCCCCCCGCCGCCTCTTTGCAAATCTCACAGTAAAACCCCCTCTTTTTGCCAAGTGTCCTCGCGGCAGGGCCGAATGCGGCAACCGGCTGTCGTCCCTGTGCGAAAGAAGACCCTGTGGCTTTGCACCCCTGCATGTTTGCCCGTTTAGTTCACTTTATAAAGTGTGAAATTATGACTCCTTTATGATACACCTTTGTCAGGGCTTTGACAAGGAAAACAAAAAAGGGGCGCGAACTCCCGAGGGGGGAGTCCGCGTCCCTTTACCGCCGCCCCCGGCGGGGGCGACAGACGGATGTTGGATGGCAGAGCGCCTATTCGCCCAGGTAGGATTTGACCAGGGTGCGCAGCAGCTCGTCGCGGTCCAGCTTGCGCACCAGACTGCGGGCGTTGTCGTAGGTGGTGATGTAGGTGGGGTCCTCGGACAGGATGTACCCCACGATCTGGTTGATGGGGTTGTAGCCCTTGTGTTTCAGGGCGTCGTAGACCTGGGTGAGGATGCGGCGGGTCTCGTCCTCCTTGTCCTCATAAATCGAAAAGGTCATGGTTTTGTCCTGCATAGCGATCACCTCTCTTTGTAGGATACACTATCCTGCCCCAAGAATCAAGAAAAATGCCGTCCACTTCTGGAAAATATTAGCTGCGCAGGGTGATGCCCAGGGGCTCCAGCGCCCCCAGCACCCGCTCCACGGCCGCGTCGGCGTGCTCGTCCTTGAGGGTCTCGCTGTCCGAGCGGAAGATCAGCTTGTAGGCGACGCTCTTTTTCCCCTCGCCGATCTGCTTGCCGCGGTAGATGTCGAAGAACTCCACCCCTTCCAGCAGGCTGCCGGCGCTCTCGGCGATGGCGCGGGAGATGTCGCCCACCAGCACCGACTCGTCGCAGACCAGGGCCAGATCGCGGGTGGTGGCGGGGAACTTGGGCAGCGGCCGGTAGTTGATCTCCCTGCGGGCGTTTTTCAGCAGCCCCGCCAGGGGGATGCGGGCCAGATAGACCTTCTGCTTGATGCCGTAGTTCTGGGCCACGTGAGGGTGGATCTCCCCCAGGGTGCCCGCCTCTTCCCCGCCCAGCAGCAGCTTGGCGCAGCGGCCGGGGTGGAAGGTGGGGTCGCCCTTCTCGGGCAGGAAGGAGGCGTCCTTCACCCCCGTGGCCTCCAGCAGGTTCTCCACGACCCCCTTGAGGCGGTAGAAGTCGCTCTCCCCGCCGTACATCCCGATGAGGACGGCCTCGCTCTCGTCAGGCAGGTCGTCGGGGCCGCCCTGTTTGCGGTATTCGGTGGCGATCTCGTACATCTGGCAGCAGAGGTTGCGGTTGGCGTAGTTGCGGGCCAGCACCTCCAACATGGAGGGGATGGCGGTGGTGCGCATGACGCTGGTGTCCTCGCCCAGGGGGTTGCGGATGGTGACGCTGTCGCGCAGGGGGCTCTCGGCGGGCAGGTCGATCTTGTCGTAGTACTTGGGGCTGATGAAGGTGTAGGTAATGATCTCATTGAGCCCCATCCCCACCAGGGCGCCGCCCACGGCGCGCTTGAATTTCTGCTCCTCGGTCAGCTCGGCCTCGTCGGCGGTCTTGGCCAGGGTGGCGGGGATCTTGTCGTAGCCGTAGATGCGGGCGATCTCCTCGGCCACGTCGGCCTTGTGCTCCACGTCGGCGCGGAATGTGGGCACCACCACGTCGCCGCCGTCGATGCCAAAGCCCAGGCGGGTCAGGTACTCCTCCATCTCGCTGCGGGGGATGTCGATGCCCAGAAAGCGGTTCATGTAGCCCTCGTCCAGGGCGATCTTCCAGGGTTTCAGCGGGTTTTTGTAGCAGTCGATCACCCCGCCGACCACCTCGCCGCAGCCCAGCTCTTCCACCAGCTGGCAGGCGCGCATCAGGGCGCTCATGCAGGCGTTGGGGTCGAGCCCCTTCTCGTAGCGGGCCGAGCTCTCGCTGCGCAGCCCCAGCTTCTTGCTGGTGCGGCGGACCGAGGGCCCCGAGAAGCAGGCGGCCTCGAAGATGACGGTGTTGGTCTCGTCGCTGATGCCCGACTGCTCGCCGCCCATGATGCCGGCGACCACCGAGGGGCCGGCCTCGTCGGCGATGACCAGCATTTCGGGGGTGAGGGTGCGGTCCACGTCGTCCAGGGTGACCAGGTGTTCGCCCTCTCTGGCGGTGCGGACGATGATGTGGTGCCCGGCGACCCGCTCGTAGTCAAAGGCGTGCATGGGGTTGCCGTACTCCAGCATCACGTAGTTGGTGATGTCGACGATGTTGGAGATGGGGCGCACCCCGCAGACCCGCAGCCGGTCGCGCATCCACTTGGGGGAGGGGCCGATCTTGACATTTTTGATCACCCGGGCGGCGTAGCGCAGGCAGAGGTCGCTCTCCACGTCCACCTTCAGGTAGTCGGCGATGTCGCCGCTCTCGCGCTCCACGGTGGGCGCGGGCAGGCGCAGGGGTTGGTTCAGGGTGGCGGCGGTCTCCCGCGCCAGGCCGATCATCGAGAGGCAGTCGGGCCGGTTGGAGGTGATCTCGAACTCCACCGACAGGTCGTCCAGCTCCAGCGCCTTCACAATGTCCTGGCCGACGGCGGCGTCGGGCTCCAGCACCATGATGCCGTCCTCGCGCTGGTCCGGGCAGTCGTGGATGGTGAGGCCCAGTTCGGCAAAGGAGCACATCATCCCGTCGGAGATCTCGCCCCGCAGCTCGCCCCGCTGGATGTGCACCCCGCCGGGCAGATCGCTGTCGTGCAGGGCCACCGGCACCTTGTCGCCGGGTTTCAGGTTGGCCGCTCCGGTGCAGATCTGCAGGGGCTCGCCCCGGCCCACCTCCACCTGGCAGACCACCAGTTTGTCGGCGCGCGGGTGGGGGGCGATGGAGACCACCTGTCCCACCACCACGTTTTTGATTTCGTCGGCCAGACTGGACCAGCCCTCGACCTTGGAGCCGGAGAGGCTCATGGCCTCGGCGTAGGCGCGGGGTGCGAGGTCGCAGGGGGTGTAGTCCTGCAGCCATTTATAAGAAAGGTTCATACTCGATTCCTCCATCTGTTTGTGTAAGAAAATGGGGTGTTGCCGCCCCTTTTGCGCGGGGCGGAGAGACCGCCCACCTGTCTTCCAGGTGGCGCGGCTGCTGTCCCTAGGATATTGGGCACCGGTCAATCCTGCGGTATTTGCATTCGGCTTTCTCGCAGCCCTGCCGGTGCATCTGGTGCGCCCGGCAGCCGGCCGTTCCCGGGCGCTCCCGCCGCCCACCTGTCTTTGCAGCGGCGCTGCTGTCCCTGGGGTATCAGGGTGTCGGCCAGCCCTTCAGCATTTGTATCCGGCTTTCTCGCGGCCCTGCCACTGCATCTGGTGCGCCCGGCAGCCGGCCGTTCTCGGGCGCTCCCGCCGTCCACCCGTCTTCCCAGCGTCGCTGCTGTCCCTGGGGCATCGGGGCACCGGCCAGCCCCTCGGCGCTTGTATCCAGCTTTCTCGAGAGCCCTGCCAGCGCATCCGATGCGCCCGGGCGGCCAGCTCCTTTTGTGCGGCTCTGCCGCGCATCTGTTTTTCCGGCAGCGCCGCCGCTGTCTCTTCAATATTGGGGCACCCGGCGATCCTCCAATATTTCAATTCTGTTTCCTTGGCAGCTTTGCCGCCAAGGAAACTCCTCTCGGCGGGCCGTGCGGTGAGCGCGGTCTGCCGCTGGGGAGAGTTCACGAGAGGGGCGGCTGCAAAGCGAGGATCGCTTTGCACGAAGCCCCTTTCGTGGGGGCTAGAACTGGTTCAAAAACCGCAGGTCGTTGTCGGAGAACAGCCGCAGGTCGTCGATGTTGTAGCGGCGCATGACGATGCGCTCCAGACCGATGCCGAAGGCGAAGCCAGAGTACTCCTCCGGGTCGATGCCGCAGTTTTCCAGCACCTTGGGGTGCACCATCCCGCAGCCCAGCAGCTCGATCCACCCCTCGCCCTTGCAGAGGCGGCAGCCCTTGCCGTGGCAGGCGAAACACTGGGTGTCCACCTCGGCCGAGGGCTCGGTGAAGGGGAAGTGGTGGGGGCGAAAGCGGGTGACGGTGTCGGGCCCGTAGAGCTTTTTGATGAAGGTATTGAGGGTGCCCTTTAGGTCGGCCATGGTGATGTTTTTGTCCACCACCAGCCCCTCGATCTGGTGAAAGACCGGGGCGTGGGTGGCGTCCACCGCGTCGGAGCGGTAGACCCGCCCGGGGGCGATGATCTTGATGGGGGGCTTTTGCTGCTCCATCACCCGCACCTGCACCGGGGAGGTCTGGGTGCGCAGCAGCACCTTGTCGGTGATGTAGAAGGTGTCCTGGGTGTCCCGGGCCGGGTGGTCGGGGGGGAGGTTGAGGGCCTCGAAGTTGTAGTAGTCGTACTCCACCTCGGGGCCGGTGGCCACCGAGAAGCCCATCCCCAAAAAGATTTCGGTCAGGTCGTCGAGCACCTGGGTCAGGGGGTGTTTTTTGCCCAGTTTGGGCGCCTGCCCGGGGATGGTGACGTCCAGGGACTCGCTCTCCAACTGGCGGGCCAGCTTCTCGGCCTTCAGCTGGGCGGTCTTCTGGGCGATGGCCTCCTCAATGCCGCCGCGCACCCGGTTGGCCAACTGGCCGACCACCGGCCGCTCCTCGGCCGAGAGACCGCCCATCTGCTTCAAGATGGCGGTGAGCTCGCCCTTTTTGCCCAGGTATTTGACCCGCAGCTCGTCAAGCCCCTCCTCGGCGGCGGCGATTTGGGCCAGCGCCTCCTCTTCGATCCTCTTCAGTGCCTCTTTCATCTCTGTACTCCTTTTTTGCGGAGGGGCGTGGGCCCCTCCCGTTTTTTGGCCGCTGCCCCGGCCGGGGAACGGGGGAGAAAACAAAACGGCCTTCGCCCCCTGTTATAGGGACGAAGGCCGTGTCAACAGCTTCCGCGGTACCACCCTGATTTTTGCCAATAGAGCAAACACTCTTTTAACCGTAACGGGGCCTGCCGTCCCCGCCTATTGAGTCAAGCCGTTCAGCGGGGCCGCTCGGAAGGGAACTTCGCCGCCCGCCCGCCCCGGGCCCTTTTCAGCGGCCGGGCCCTCTCTGTGAGGCGGTCTGTGGACGGTTACTTTCCTTCGTCACTGCGTTTACTGCCCCTACTCTACCACATTTTTTGGGCGGTTTCAACACCCCGCCCGCCGAATTTTTGAAAAGTCGGACAGAATTTGGTATAGTGGGAAGGTAGATGACGGTTTCCAGTAAATGTACTTTGCAGTCCGTTTACTGGAAGCCAACGTTTCAGTGGATTATCAACAAAATGGATGTTGCAAAGGGGGACTGGCCGTGCTGCACTGTGGGGTGGACATCGTCGAGATTGAGCGGGTGCGCCGCTGCCTGGAAAATCCGCGCTTTTTGGCGCGCTGCTTCACCGAGGGGGAGCGGGCGCTGCTGGCATCTCGCCGCCACC
Organism: Bittarella massiliensis (ex Durand et al. 2017); assembly: GCF_009876955.1. Lineage (NCBI taxonomy): Bacteria > Bacillati > Bacillota > Clostridia > Eubacteriales > Oscillospiraceae > Bittarella (ex Durand et al. 2017) > Bittarella massiliensis (ex Durand et al. 2017). The sequence goes on from NZ_WWVY01000001.1 coordinate 177,251, forward strand.
CGGCCGAGACGGCCGCCGGCATCTGGGCGGCCAAGGAGGCCTTTGTCAAGGCCCTGGGCACCGGCTTTCGCGGGGTCGGCTTTCAGGACATTTCGGTGCTGCGGGACCGCCGGGGCAAACCGGTGCTCTCCCTCTCCCCCCGCGCCCAGGCGCTGGCGGGGGGCGGGGCCATCGATGTGAGCATCAGTCACGACCGGACCCAGGCCGTGGCCTTTGTGGTGATGCTCTAGCCCGCCCCGGCACATGAACGGCCCCCTCTCTGCATAGAAGTAGAGGGAACCAGTTTGTGGGAAAGGCGGGAGAGGCGATGACGCGGACAAAGAGGGGGTGGGCCGCCGCCCTGGCGCTGCTGTGCTGTCTGGGCGGGCTGGCCGGCTGCAAGAAGGACGGGGGAGCGGGGGTGAAAAACCCCACCACCGCCTTTGAGGGGGCCTTTACCTGCGATGTGACGGTGGAGAGCGAGGGCTTTTCCTGCGCCCTCGACCTGGAAAAGACGGCGGAGGGCACCTACCAGTTCACGGTGCAGAGCCCAGAGACCCTCAAGGGGCTGGGCTGCATCATCACCATCGCCGACCTCTCCTTCACCTACGGGGGGCTGCGCATCAACCCCGGCGGGGCACCGATGCGGGGGACGGCGGTGGCCAATGTCATCAAGACCCTGTTCAAGGCCCAAAACTGCAAGGTCACCGAGAAAAAGGGCCGCATCACCGTGCGGGGGGAGGATGCAAACGGCCCCTACACCCTCACCTTTGACGGGGAGACCCTCGCCCCCCTGGAGATGACCTACGGCGGCGAGGGGGAGCGGGCCAAGACCCGCATCGCGGTGGAGAACTTCAAGGCCGTCTCGTGAGGGGGGCAGCCCCTCTGTCCGGGCCGCCGGTCCGGTTCGCGGCCATTTTTTAGACGCAAAAAGGCGGGGAAAAGCCGGTCGGCCGGCTGCTCCCCGCCTCTTTTTGCGCCCTCCCTTCAGGGGCGGTCGGCAGGGCGGTCCGGCGGCCACACCAAAGCCACTTCCAAAAAATAGAATGGGGTACACCTCCCGTGTTTAAGGGGAGCCGCAGCGGGCCAAACTATGGGTGCAGGCAGCAGCCGCGGACCGCGGCGGGCGACTTTCGCAATTTTCTTTTGGGAGTGTGACAGACGTGAATACCGTCAAGCGCGGGGAGATCTACTACGCCGACTTGAGCCCGGTGGTGGGCTCGGAACAGGGGGGCGTCCGCCCGGTGCTCATCGTCCAAAACGACGTGGGCAACCGCCACAGCCCCACCGTCATCGCCGCAGCCATCACCAGTCAGAAGGACAAAAACCACCTGCCCACCCACATCTCGGTGACCGGGGGGACCTGTGGCCTGGCCAAGAACTCCATCGTCCTGTTGGAACAGGTCAGGACCCTCGACAAGACCCGCCTCAAGGAGCGGATGGGGCAGCTGGATACAGGCGCTATGGATCAAATCGACCACGCCTTGAGCGTCAGCTTTGGTTTGGGGAACCCCCATACATAAAGCGGCCTGGGGGCGTGTGACACCGCAAAAAGAGGGGCGGCCCGGAGTATTCCCGGCCGCCCTGTGGCGTCTTATTGGAGAAGGGGAAGGGGGTTAGAGGAGCCCCATGAGGTATTCCTTGAAGCCCGCCCCGTCCATCTCGGTGACCACCGTGGAGTTGGGGCGGTGCTTTTCGAGGCCGAAGGCGTCGGTGACAAAGCGCCGCTCGATCGGCTCGAAGAGGGTGGCCCCCCGGGTGAAGCGGCCCTTGCAGTCCACCTGGGTGTAGCTGGGGAAGCTGGTCTTGATGAGTTCGGGCCGCAGCAGCGCCGCCATGGCGGCGGCGCCGGGCAGGGGGAAGCGGCCCTCGCCCTGCCGTTTGCGCGCCAGGTCGATGGCGGTGCGGTTGCAGTCGACACAAAAGGCGCCGGCTTCGCTGCGGGCGCGAAAGCGGGCGATGTCGTCCTCGTCAAAGCGCATGTCGCCCCAACAGGCCTCCAGGGTGACCAGGGTGAAGGGGATGCCGGAGGAGAAGACCACCTGGGCGGCCTCGGGGTCGCACATGATGTTGAACTCTGCCCAGACGGTGTGGGGGTTGTGGTAGGGGTGCGCGCCCCCCATGATGGTGATGTGGGGCGCCTTCTTCACGGTCTCCGGCTCCTGGAGGATGGCCAGGGCCAGGTTGGTCAGGGGGCCGATGGCCACCAGCTCGATGTCGCCCGCCCCCTCCCGCAGGAGGCGGAGGATGGCGTCCACAGCGGACCCCGGCGCGGGGCTGCCGGTGGGGCGGCGCAGGGTGCCCAGGTCGCCCATCCCGTCCTGGCCGCGCACCTGGTCGGTGCTCTCACATCCCCCCTGCAGGGGGCGTCCCGCCCCCTCGTAGACCGGCGGGCGGTAGGTGCCGGCGCAGTCGATGGCCTGCAGGCAGTTGTAGGTGGCCCGTTCCACCTCGACGTTGCCCGAGACGGTGGTGCAGGCCAGCACCTGGACCCCCGGGTCCCGCAGGGCCATGACGATGGCCACCGCGTCGTCCGACCCAGTGTCGGTGTCGAGAATGATTTTTTTCACAGCTCTCTCTCCTCTCTACGCGATCAGCGCGATCATCCACTCTTTGAAGGCCCTCTCCTCCAACCGGTGGACCACCCGGCAGTTGAAGGGGGGGAGGGGGGACTCCTTCGAGGCGGTTCCCACCCGGTCCCGGGGCCGCCGGTCGTTGACGGTGGCCCCATAGGCCAGTTCGCTCTGGCACTCGATGCGGGTGTAGCTGTCAAACTGCTCGGCCACCAGGTCGGGGCGCAGCAGCACGGCGGCGGCCGCCGCGTCGGGCAGGGTAAAGTAGGGTTCGCCGTAGCGGGCGCTGGCCTCGTAGAGGGTGCGGTTGCAGTCCACGCAGAAGGCCCCGCAGCGGGAGCCGGTGGCCTTGATGCGGGCGCAGTCGTCCCGGGTGATTTTTGCCTTGTCCCGGCAGGCCTCGATGGTGACCATGGTGATGGGAACGCCGAAGGTGAAGACATAGTCGGCTGCCTCGGCGTCCTCCCACAGGTTGAATTCGGCCAGGTGGCCGGTGTTCCCCTTGGTGTAGGCCCCGCCCATCAGGGTGATGCGGGTGTAGCCCCGCATGGCCTCGGGGTCCTTCATCATGGCCAGGGCGACGTTGGTCAGGGGCCCCAGGGCCAACAGCTCCACCCCGCCCCTGCGCCCCAGGGCGATCAGGGCGTCCACGGCGTGCTCCTTTTCGGGCAGGCGGGCGCTGGGGACCAGGGTGCCCAGGTCGCCCATCCCGTCCTCCCCGTGCACCCCCTCGGCCGAGATGTGGGAGTGGTAGAGGGGCTTGGCGCACCCCTGGTAGACCGGCGGGGTCCCCCGCTCGGCGTAGTCGATGGTCATCAGGGCGTTTTGGGTGGCCTGCTCGACCCCCACATTCCCCGCCACGGTGGTGATGGCCAGCACCTCTACCGCGGGGTCGCGCAGCGCCAGCACCAGGGCCACCGCATCGTCGGAGCCGGTGTCGGTGTCGATCACAATGGGTCTTTTCATCTGTCTGCTCTCCTCTCTCGCCGCCCAGGGCGGCCGGTTGGGTTCCCTTGACAACAGTATAGAGCGGCCGGTAGAATGAAAACAGGTCAATTGACCCGAAGGAGAAAAAGATGCGGGAATTCTTTGAGCGGATGCCGGAAGACCTGAGCGGCGGGCTGCACCGGCGCACCTTTTGCAAGGGGGAGCCGGTGCTGCTGGCGGGGGAGGAGAACCGCTGTATCTACATGGTGGAGCGGGGGACGGCCATGGCCTGGGTGGCGGACGAGAGCGGGGCCACCGCCCTGGTGGACCGCTACGGCGAAGGGGACCTCTTCGGGGAACTGGAGATCTTCTGCGAGGGGCTCAAGACCATCGAGGTGGTGGCCGCCAGCGACTGCACCGTTTTGCAGTTGGACCGGGACGACCTGCTGGCCTGGATGGAGCGGGACTTTGCCCTCACCACCGCCCTCATCCGCCACCTGGCGCAGCAGATGCGGCGGTACGCCGCAAACGCCACCCAGCTGCAGCTCCTGCGCGTCAAGGAGCGGGTGCGCGCCTGCCTGCAGAGCTGGCGGGAGATGGGCCGCCGCGGGCCGCTGGACAAACAGGCCCTGGCCGCTCAGGTAAAGGCGCCGATGCGCAGCGTCAACCGGGCCCTGGCCGCCCTGGCAAAAGAGGGGCTGGTGCGGTGTGGCCGGGGGACGGTCACCCTCCTCCCCCCAGGGGATGAGGGCGGCGCGAGATAGAGATCAAAGAGCAGAGGGCCCGGCGGCTTGTCCGGCCCCTCTGCTCTTTTGTGGCGGCGTCCCCCCGGCGGCCTGTCCGTGCCCTCCGCTCTTTTGTGGCGGCATCCCCCCGGCGGCTTGTCCGTGCCCTCCGCTCTTTTTGTGGCGGCATCCCCCCGGCGGCTTGTCCGTGCCCTCCGCTCTTTTGTGGCGGCGTCCCTCTCGGCGGCTTGTCCGTGCCCTCTGTTTTTTTGTGGCAGCATCCCTCCGGCGGCTTGTCCGTGCCCTCTACTCTTTTTGTGGCGGCATCCCCCGGCGGCTTGTCCGTGCCCTCTGCTCTTTTTGTGGCGGCATCTCCCCCGGTAGGGGTCAAAACAGCGAGAGCTGCTCGGCGCGGGGGGGCTTGTAGGCGCGCACGATCTCCTCCATGGTGTAGAGCAGGCCCCGCCGCTGGCAGGCGGCGGAAAAGACGCCGTAGAGCTCCCGGTGGCGGGGGGAGGCGCACCAGTAGGCGTCGCCGTACAAGTCGCGGTACCGCTCCGCCAAACCGGGGAAGTGCCGCTCCAACTGGCGGTAGTAGTGGGCGCGCTGGTTTTGCCGCAGGGTGACCCCAAAGGCCGGGTAGATGAACCGGGCCCCCGCATCCGCCGCCCGGCGCACCAGCTCTACCACCTGGTCCGGCTCGTCCTCCAGCAGGGGGAGCACCGGCATCAGCAGCACCCCGGCAAACACCCCGGCGGCCGACAGCTGTTCCAGCGCCCGCAGCCGCCGGGCAGGGGAGGGGGCGCGGGGCTCCACCCGGGCGGCCAGCCCCTCGTCGGCGGTGGAGAGGGAGAACTTGACGATGACCGGCGCCTGGGCGGAGAGCTCGGCCAGCAGGGCCCGGTCGCGGGTGATCAGGTCGCTCTTGGTGGCGATGGCCGCGCCAAAGCCGTGCCGCAAAAAGAGGGTCAGGGCCTGCCGGGTCAGCTGCTGCCCCTCCTCAAAGGGGTTGTAGCTGTCGCTCATGGCCCCCAGGCTCACCACCCCGGTCTGCCGCTTGGCCGCCAGCTCCTGCCGCAGCAGGGGGATGGCGTTCTCCTTGGCGCGCACCCGGTCGAAGTCGTCGATGCGGTAGCACTCGCTGCGGCTGTCGCAGTAGATGCAGCCGTGGCAGCAGCCCCGGTAGAGGTTGAGGTTGTACTCGGTCCCAAACCAGGCGGGGGAGCGGGTCTTTTGCAGCAGGTGTTTGGCGGGCACGGTCTCCAAGGTTGGTTCCTCCTCGCGCGGCCCCGGACCGGGGCCGGTTTCTCCCTTGCAGTATCGCACACAATACCGGCGGCGGTCTGTCCGGTATGGGGCGCGGCAAAAAAGAAGGGCTGTCGCAGTGCGGCAGCCCCGTTCTTTTTCTTATGAACTTGTCTTATAAAAATTGTGGGATCGCCCGTGCCAGGGAGTTTTTTGATGGCCACCTCTTTTGGGAGAGGACGGTGTCAAATACCCACATACGGCCGGTATTCGCCTTTTATAAAGCACTGCACGAAAACGCTGGGTCAGAAACACATCCTTGCTCGGCGGTTTGGACGCCGGGGGTCAGGTCTTACGCAGGGGTCTCTCTGCACCGCTGCAGAGGGCTGGTAAAACAAACACTTCAAGGTGCGGGACGTTTGTCGTGCGCAGGATACAAATCGATCGGCGCATTTACGCGCTTTGGTTCGCTTTGGGGAACTGTGAAGTCACACGCTGGGTGATCGGTCGAGGGTCACCAGGACAAACCGCCGAGGGAACTCACAGAGAAACGAGCAAAGACGCGGCACGGGCAATCACCACAATGCTGTGGGTCAAACTGCTGCACTGGAATCTCCTCCATTCTGTCTGTCATTCTGCTTCCCTATTGCACTTTCAGTATATTCGATTGGCCGCCGGATGTCCATTTGCATTTTCGTTAAAGTGATTGCCTGGTTTTTGTGCAAGATGGTCGATTTATTTAGAAGGTGTGAACAAATAGGGAAGGGACTGTCAACATTCGGGCAGAAAAAAGGAGCGGGCCGTTTTGGGCCCGCCCCTCTGAGAAGACGGTTATTGGGGTCGATGTCCCGCTCCCTCTGGCGGCGGGCAGGGCCCGGCGGAGGGGCAACCCCCGCAGCCGCCCGCCTGTCTGCCCCCGCAGCCGGAACAGCCGGCGCAGCCCCCGCCCCGCCGCTTCTGGCGGCGCAGGAAAAAGACGACGGCGGCCACGCAGAGGGCCAGCAGCCCCAGGACCACCCAGTCGGCAACGCTCATAAAAAACACCTCCCAAGAGAAATCAGCGGATGAAGAGACTCCCCACCTGGTAGATCAGCAGGGCGACCAGATAGGCCGCGCCGGTCTGGTAGAGGGAGGCCAGCAGCGCCCCGCGGGTGCTGCCCAGCTCCCGCCGCTCGGCGGCGAAGGCGGCCACACAGGGCATGTAGAGGACGGTGAAGGCCAGAAAGGAGAAGGCCGACAGGGGGGTGAAGATGGTCCCCAGGATCTGGCCCAACTGGGCGCCGCTCTGGGCCCCGGTGAGAACGGTGAGGGTGCTGACCACCGTCTCCTTGGCGGTGATGCCGGTGATCAGGGCGGTGGAGGCCCGCCAGTCCCCAAAGCCCAGGGGGGTGAAGAGGGGGGCGACGAAGGAGCCGATGGAGGCGAGGATGCTGTCGGCGCTGCTCTGCACCGCGTTGAGCCGCCAGTCGAAGCTCTGCAAAAACCAGATGATGATGGCCGCCAGGAAGATGATGGTGAAGGCCTTGCGGATGAAGTCCTTGGCCTTTTCCCACATGTGCAGGGCCACGCTTTTGGCCGAGGGGATGCGGTAGGCCGGCAGCTCCATCACAAAGGGGACCGGCTCCCCCTGAAAGAGGGTGCGCTTGAGCAGCAGCCCCGAGAGAACGGCCACCAGGATGCCGGTGAGGTAGAGGGAGATCATCACCAGCGCCCCGTTTTGGGGGAAGAAGGCGGCGGTGATCATGGCGTAGATGGGCAGCTTGGCGCTGCAGGACATGAAGGGGGTAAGGACGATGGTCATCTTCCGGTCCCGCTCGCTGGCCAGGGTGCGGGTGGCCATGATGGCGGGCACCGAGCAGCCGAAGCCGATGAGCATGGGCACGAAGCTGCGGCCGGAGAGGCCGATCTTGCGCAGCAGTTTGTCCATCACAAAGGCCACCCGGGCCATGTAGCCGCTGTCCTCCAGGATGGAGAGGAAGAAGAACAGCAGCACGATGATGGGGAGGAAGGAGAGGACGCTGCCCACCCCCACGCAGACCCCGTCGATGAGGAGGGAGCGCAGCCAGTCGCTGACCCCCACCCGCACCAGCAGGTCGCCAAAGGCGGCGGTGGCGGCGGCGATCCCCTCTTCCAGCAGCCCCTTGAGGGGCTCGCCGATGACCCCGAAGGTCAGCCAGAAGATGAAGAACATGATGCCGAAGAAGATGGGGATGCCCAGGTACTTGTGGGTCAGCAGCCGGTCGATCTTTTCAGAGCGGATCTGCTCGTGGGTCTCCTGGTGCTTGATGACGCAGTCGGCGCAGATCTTTTCGATGTAGCTGTACCGCATGTCCGCCAGGGCGGCCTCCCGGTCGGTGCCCAGGTTGCGCTCCATCTGGTGGATGATGTGGTGGACGATGTGGTACTCCTCCCCCCGCACCCCCAGGGCCTCGTGCATCGGCTTGTCGCCCTCCACCAGCTTGGTGGCGGCGAAGCGCAGCGGGTAGCCGGCGGCCTTGGCCTGGTCCTCGACGATGTGGGCGATGGAGTGGATGGCCTTGTGCACCTCGCCGGTGCAGAAGTCCAGCTTTTCCGGCGGCACCGGGTTTTTGATGACCTTGCCCACCTCGTCGAGCAGGTCGGATATCCCCTCTTTTTTCGAGGCGGAGATGGGCACCACCGGCAGCCCCAGGTGCTCGCTGAGCTTTTGCACGTCGATGGAGTTGCCCGAGGCCCGCACCTCGTCCATCATGTTCAGGGCGATGACCATGGGGATGCGCAGCTCCATCAGCTGCAGCGTCAGGTAGAGGTTGCGCTCGATGTTGGTGGCGTCGACGATGTTGATGATGGCCAGGGGGTTCTCCTTTAAAATAAAGTCCCGGGTCACCACCTCCTCCGAGGTGTAGGGGGAGAGGGAGTAGATGCCCGGCAGGTCCACCAGCACCGCGTCCCTCTGGCGCTTGATGGTGCCCTCCTTCTTCTCCACCGTCACCCCGGGGAAGTTGCCCACGTGCTGGTTGGCGCCGGTGAGGGCGTTGAAGAGGGTGGTCTTGCCGCAGTTCTGGTTGCCCGCCAGGGCCAGCAGATAGCTCATCTGCCCCACCTCCCTCTGTGGTGTTCCGCCTGCCTGCCGCCGCGTCGGCGGGGGTGCCCCCCCTCCGATTCAGGCCGGTGCTCGGCGGCGCGGGGGAGGGCGGTTTCCCCCCCCCCCTCCACGGCGATGTTGGCCGCCTCCTCCTTGCGGATGGTCAGCACGTAGCTGCGCAAAAACAGCTCGATGGGGTCGCCCATGGGGGCGATCTTGCGCACCGAGACCCGGGTGCCGGGGGTCAGCCCCATGTCCAGCAGCCGGCGGCGGAGGACCCCCTCGCCCCCCACCTGGGTGATGACGCCCCCCTGCCCTGGTGCCACTTTGTCCAATGTCATACCTGCACTTCCCCTCTTCACACGTCACTAAGTTAGTCCCTGCTTACAGGATACTATTGCCTGTCGGCATTGTCAAGAAAAAGGGAGGCCGTCTGTACAATTTTCACAACTTTTTTTGAAAGCGGCCCCGCAAGGGGTTTCCGGGCTGGACAAACGGCGCGGCGGGTGTCATACTTGCAAAAAAAGGGCCGGCCCCCGCGGCCGGCGAAGGAGGAGTGAAAACGGTGAAACAGGTCTGTTTCAAAAATGCCAACATCGTGGACGTCTTGGAGGGCCGCTGCTTTGCCGGCGACGCGCTGGTGGAGGACGGCAGGATCGCCGCGGTCGGGGAGGTGGGCCCCCTGCCCGAGGGCTGCCGGGTGGTGGAGATGGGCGGCCAGTACCTGGCCCCCGGCGCCTTCAACTGCCACACCCACATCACCATCAGCAGCGACGCCGACATGGGCCTCATCGGCGGCAGCGACGCCCGGCTGACCCTGCTGGCCATCCAGAGTTTGCAGGGCTTTCTCAAGGCGGGGGTCACCTTCATCCGGGACGTGGGCGGCTACTCGGGCATCGACATCCTGCTGCGCGACGAGATCCGCGCCGGGCGGGTGCAGGGGCCGGACATGCTCGCCTGCGGCCGCTGCATCTGCATCACCGGCGGGCACAGCTGGACCCTCTGCGGGCTGCAGGCCGACGGGGCGGAGGAGATGCGCAAGGCCACCCGGGACCAGCTGCGGGCCGGGGCCGACTGGATCAAGGTCATCGCCACCGGCGGCATCATGACCAAGGGGGTGGAGCCCGGCGCCCAGCAGATGGACTTGGAGGAGATGGAGGCCGTGGTGCGAGAGGCCCACAAGTGCGGGGCCAAGGTCTGCTCCCACGCCCAGGGGGCCTCGGGCATCCGCGACTCGGTGCGGGCGGGCATCGACTCCATCGAGCACGGCTGCTACCTGGACGGGGAGACCATCAGCCGGATGGTGGAGCAGGGCACCTGGTTTTGCCCCACCCTGGCGGCCAGCCACTTCATCCTCTACGGCGACAGCCCGGTCAAGCAGCCCGACTACGTCATCCGCAAGACCAAAGCGGTCATCGACTCCCACATCCGCTCCTTCAAAGACGCCTATGCCGCCGGGGTCAAGATCTGCATGGGGACCGACGCGGGCACCCCGTCCAACCCGCCGGAAAACAGCTGCAGCGAGTATGTGCTGATGGTGGAGAAGGGCGGCCTCACCCCCCTCGAGGCGCTGCGCATCGGCACCATCGAGTCGGCCAAACTCTGCGGGGTGGAGGAGAGCCTGGGCTCCATCACCCCGGGCAAGCGGGCCTGCTTTGCCGTCTACCGGGACGACCCGCTGCAAACCATCGCCACCGTCACCGACAACCGGATGACCATCAAGGACGGGGAGATCGTCTACCGGGCCTAGGCCGGGGGAAAAGCGTCCCTTTCAGGGGGCGGAGCGAGGAGCTCCGCCCCCTTTTTTTGCAGGGCGGGGGTTGACAGGCAGGGGGAGAGATGGCATCCTATTGGTACAATCATGTACTTTTTGCGGGCGGCCGACCGGTCCGCCCTGGGAGAAAGGAGAAAAACAGGTGATCACCTACCGGAGCATCCAGCCGTCGGACCATGCCGAGCTGGGCCGCATCATCGTCGATACCTGGAAGTTTGACCAGTTCACAGGGGGGCCCGAGGGGGCCACCCACTTCGGGCAGAGCTACCTGCTCTCCTGCCTCCTGCGGGAGAGCTATACCTGCGTGGCCCTGCGGGAGGGCCGGCCGGTGGGGGTCATTGTGGGCTCCGACTGCCGCAAGGGCAGGAAGCGGTGGCACTGGGGGGCCTACTTCCGCGCCCTCCGCCACGCCGTCCCCCTCCTCTTCGACCGCTCCTTCCGCAGAGGGAACGGGGAGTGGTCGGGCTACGGCGAGACCTTGGCCGCCCTGGACCGGGCGGTCGGCTACCCCTTTGACGCCGAGCTCTCCCTCTTCCTGGTGGACGAGAGCTGCCGCGGCCTGGGCATCGGCAAACAGCTCTACCGAAATTTGATGGAGCACTTTGCCGCCGAGGGGATCGAGAGCTTCTACGTCCACACCGACACCGGCTGCAACCACCGCTTTTACGAGGCGCAGGGGCTGCAAAGACTGGCCGAGGCCGCGACCGAATTTTCCTACGCCGGGGTCGAAAAGGTGACCGTCTTTGTCTACGGGCAGAAAAAATAGGGTCGCCTGCACAAAATATCCCCCTCTTTTTTGACGAAAGCTGTAATTGGTAAAGCGAAAGGCCTTGACAGGGGGCGAGGGCTTTGCTATACTCAATGTAAAGAAAAACACTTTACACGCTGATGGCCCTGCGCCGGGCCTCCGGCGTGTCTTTTTGAGAGGGGGGAGCGGCCCGTGTCCAAAAATTTGGAGATCGCCCTGCTGTGCGACTTTTACGGGGAGCTGCTCACCGAGAAGCAGCGCGACTGCATCGTCCTCTACTACGACCAGGACCTCTCCCTGGGCGAGATCGCCGAGAACACCGGTATCACCCGCCAGGGGGTGCGCGACTCCATCAAGAGGGGGGAGGCCACCCTGCTGGAGATGGAGGAGAAGCTGGGTCTCTGCCGCCGCTACCGCCAGATGTATCAGGGGCTGGAGCGGATCACCCAGGAGGCCAAGAACATCTCGCTGCTCAACGACAACTACAACTCCTCCGCCGAGATCGAGCGGTCGGTCAAAGTGATCCTGGAGACCGTCAAGGAAATCGGCGAATAGGGGAAAGGGGGGAACACCGTGGCCTTTGAAGGACTATCTGAAAAGCTGTCCGCCGCCTTTAAAAAGTTAAAGCAGAAGGGCAAGCTGGGGGAGAAGGACGTCAAGACCGCCATGCGGGAGGTCCGCCTGGCCCTGCTGGAGGCGGACGTCAACTACAAGGTCGCCAAGCAGTTTGTGGACGCGGTGACCGAGCGGGCGGTGGGCGCCGCCGTCTTCGAGAGCTTGACCCCGGCCCAGCAGGTCATCAAGATCGTCCACGAAGAGCTCATCTCCCTCATGGGGGGGGAGGTCAGCCGGCTGCACATCCCCTCCAAGCCGCCCTGCGTCATCATGATGTGCGGCCTGCAGGGCTCGGGCAAGACCACCCACTCGGGCAAGCTGGGCAAGCTGCTCAAAAGCCAGGGGCACCGCCCGCTGCTGGTGGCCTGCGACGTCTACCGCCCGGCGGCCATCAAACAGCTGCAGGTGGTGGGCGAACAGGCCGGGGTCCCGGTCTTTGAGATGGGGCAGGGCGACCCGGTGGAGATCGCCAAAAAGGCCCTGGGCCACGCCAAGGACCACGGCAACGACATCGTCATCCTCGACACCGCCGGCCGGCTGCACATCGACGAGGCCCTGATGGCCGAGTTGGCCGCCATCAAGGCGGCGGTCGGGCCCGACGAGATCTTGCTGGTCATCGACTCCATGACCGGCCAGGACGCCGTCTCGGTGGCCGAGAGCTTCAACCAATTGCTGGAAATCACCGGCGTGGTGCTCACCAAACTCGACGGCGACACCCGGGGCGGTGCGGCCCTCTCGGTCAAGGCGGTCACCGGCAAGCCCATCAAGTTTTCGGGCACCGGCGAGAAGCTGGACGACTTAGAGCCCTTCTACCCCGACCGAATGGCCTCCCGCATCCTGGGGATGGGGGACGTGCTCACCTTCATCGAAAAGGCCCAGACCCAGTTCGATGAAAAGCAGCAAAAGGCCATGGAGGAGAAGTTCCGCAAGAACAAGTTCGATTTGGAGGACATGCTCGTCCAGCTCGACCAGATGCGGAACATGGGCAGCCTCCAACAGATCGTGAGCATGCTCCCCGGGGGGATCGGAAACAAGCTCAGCGGGGCCGACCTGGACGATCGCCAGATGGACCAGGTGCGGGCCATCATCTGCTCCATGACCCCGGAGGAGCGGGCCAAGCCCAAACTCATCAACCCCAGCCGCAAGCGGCGCATCGCCGCCGGCAGCGGCACCCGGGTGGAGGACGTCAACCGCCTGCTCAAACAGTTCGAGACCATGAGCAAGCTGATGAAGCAGTTCAGCCGCCCCGGCAAGCGGCGGCGGATGATGCCCTTTATGTAACCCCTGTGTAACCTCATGTAACCTTTGTGTAACTTTTTTATTGGTAGATTCCGGCCCGGGAGACCGGCCGGTGCTATAAAAGAGCGCGGCCTTGCAGCCGCCAGTCCCTTTATTGCACAGCAATAAAAAGAACAACATCATTGGAGGAATTGTATCATGGCAGTGAAAATCAGACTGCGCCGGATGGGCGCCAAGAAAGCCCCCTTTTACCGCATCGTCGTGGCCGACTCCCGCTACCCCCGCGGCGGCCGCTTCATTGAGGAGCTGGGCTACTACGACCCGACCAAAGACCCCAAAGTGGTGAAGATCGACATGGAGAAGGCCCAGAAGTGGATCGCCAACGGCGCCCAGCCCACCGACACCGTCAAGAGCCTGCTCAAACAGCAGAGCGCTGAGTAATTTTGCCCGAGGAGGTCTGTGGCATGGAAGAACTGCTCATCACCCTGGTGACCGGCCTGGTCGAGGACAAGGCCGCCGTCCAGGTGCAGAAGGACGAGCCCAATGAAGAGGGCGTCACCGTCTACCACATCCACGTGGCGGCCGACGACATGGGCCGGGTCATCGGCAAGCAGGGGCGGATCGCCAAAGCCATTCGCACTGTGATGCGGGCGGCCGCTGTTCGCGTCGGCGAAAAGATCCAGGTAGACATCGACTAGGGTACTTCACACCGTAGGGAAAGCGAGGGCGACTTTGCTTTCCCTACTGCCTTTATGGGGCCGCCTCTGGCGCGGCCGAGGGAGGACGAGATGAAACAGGATTTGGAAGTGGGGAAGATCGTCACCACCCACGGGGTGCGCGGCGAGGTGCGCATTCAGCCCTGGTGCGATTCGCCGGACTTTCTGTTGGGCTTTGAGCGGCTCTTCACCGAGGGCCGGGCCGAGACCCTGCAAATCGAGCGCAGCCGGGTGCACAAAAACGTGGTGGTCTGCAAGTTCGAGGGGATCGACACGGTGGAGCAGGCCACCCGCTACATCGGCAAGGTCCTCTACATGGACCGGGGCGACGTGCAGCTGCCCGAGGGCAGCTTTTTCGTGCAGGACCTGGTGGGCCTGACGGTGAAGGACGCCGACACCGGCGAATGCTATGGCACCCTCTGCGAGGTCAGCCAGACCGGGGCCAACGACGTCTACCACATTGAAAAAGAGGGGCGGATCACCCTGATCCCCGCCATCAAAGAGGTGGTGCTGACCATCGACTTGGCCGCCGGGGAGATGCGCATCCGCCCGCTGGAGGGGCTGTTTGCATGATGACGATCGATATCGCCACCATCTTCCCCGAGATGGTGATGGCCGTTTTGGGGGAGTCGATCATCGGCCGGGCCATGGCCGACGGACTGGTGGACATCCGCTGCCACAACATCCGCGACTACACCCTGGACAAGCACGGCCGGGTGGACGACTACCCCTACGGCGGGGGGATGGGGATGGTGATGCAGCCCGAGCCCATCTTCCGCTGCTTTGAGGCGGTCTGCGCCCAGCGGGGGGACCGGCCCAAGGCGGTCTACATGTCGCCCCAGGGGCGGGTCCTCACCCAGCAGGTGAGCCGGGAGTACGCGGGGGAGGGGTCCCTCTTTGTCCTCTGCGGGCACTACGAGGGGGTGGACCAGCGGGTCCTCGACGAGATCGTCGACGAGGAGATCTCCCTGGGGGACTTTGTCCTCACCGGGGGGGAGATCGCCGCCATGGCCTTTGTGGACTCGGTGGTGCGGCTGTGCCCGGGGGTCCTCTCCAGCGAGGACTGCTTCACCGAGGAGAGCCACTGGAACGGGCTGTTGGAGTACCCCCAGTACACCCGCCCGCCGGTCTGGCAGGGCAGGGAGGTGCCGCCGGTCCTCCTCTCGGGGCACCACGCCAACATCCAGCGCTACCGGCGGGAGGAGGCCCTGCGCAACACCTGGAAAAAACGCCCCGACATGTTGCAAACAGCCCCCCTGGACGGGGCGGACCGGGCCTTTTTGGAGGCCCTCACCGCCCCCGGCGGGGAGTGGGAGGAGACGGTATGATCGGCACCCTGATCAACGTGGGCACGGTGCTACTGGGCACCGGCGTCGGCTTCCTCTGCAAAAAGGGGATCCCCCAGCGCATCGAGGACGCGGTGATGAAGACCATGGGGCTGGCGGTGATCCTCATCGGCCTCACCGGCACCCTGGGCGCCATGGGCCGGGTGGAGGGGGGCGCGGTCTCCTTCGACGGGGGGCTGCTCCTCCTAGTCAGCCTGGTGCTGGGGGTCCTGGCGGGGGAACTGTTAAAAATCGACGACCGGCTGGGCCGGTTCGGCGGCTTTGTGGAGCGCAAACTCAAGATCAAGGGCTTTGCCCAGGGGTTCGTGCCGGCGGCGGTCATCTTCTGCGTGGGGGCCATGGCCATCCTCGGGGCGCTGGAGGAGGGGCTCACCGGCGATTACAGCATCCTCCTGGTCAAGAGCACCCTCGACCTGGTCTCGGCGGCGGTCCTCACCGCCTCCCTGGGGCCCAGCGTGGGTTTTGCCGCCCTGGCGGTCCTCCTCTATCAGGGGGCGCTGACCCTGGGGGCCGGGGCCCTGGCCCCCCTGATGACCGACGCCCTCATGGGGCAGATCTCCATGGTGGGCAACGCCATCATCCTGGTCATCGGCGTCAACTTCCTCTTTGGCGAGCGGATCAAAACGGCCAATTTGCTGCCCGCCATCCTTGTACCGCCACTGTACAACCTGCTGATGATGTTTATAAAAATATAGAAATGTTGTACAAAGCCCATTCCCGGGGAAGTGGCGGTATTATCGCAAAAGCAGAAAATCCCCTCTAGCTGCTGACAAATCCCATGGGGATTGCTATAATGAGGTCGTTTGAAAATCGCAGTGTATCCAAAATGTCCCGGCACACGGCCGGGGGAAGTCAGTCACACCGCCCCAAGACAAGCGGGGGCAGAATTTACGGACAAGGAGTCTATCGCTATGTTTGTGAAAGATGTTGTTGTAGAAAATCAGGTCGGTCTGCACGCCCGCCCGGCCACCTTCTTTATTCAGAAGGCCAACGAGTTCAAGTCCTCCATCTGGGTCGAGAAGGACGAGCGCCGGGTCAACGCCAAAAGTCTGCTGGGCGTCCTCTCCCTGGGGATCGTGGGGGACACCGCCATCCGCATCCTGGCCGACGGCAGCGACGAGCAGCAGGCCGTTGAGGCCCTGGTGGCCCTGGTGGAGTCTGGCTTTAAAGAGTAGGCATTTGGGATATGCGATCGGGCGCCGCCGGGCCTTTCCGGCTGCGCCTTTTTTGCGTCTTTGCAGAGCGGGAGGAGGAGCGCCATGACACTGGAACAGCTGCGGCAGAAATCCCATCAGCTGCCCCTGGAGCCGGGGGTCTACATCATGAAGGACAAGACCGGCAAGGTCATCTATGTGGGCAAGGCCAAAAAGCTGAAAAACCGGGTTTCCAGCTACTTCATGGCGGTGGAGAGCCACCTGCCCAAGGTCTATCAGATGGTGATGCACGTCAACGACTTCGACTTCATCGTCACCCAGAGCGAGTTCGAGGCCCTGGTGCTGGAGTGCAGCCTCATCAAGCAGTACAGCCCCAAGTACAACATCCTCTTAAAGGACGACAAGGGCTACCACTACATTAAAATCACCCCCGGCGACTGGCCCGACATCCAGGCCGCCAAGCAGAAGATCGACGACGGCAGCACCTACATCGGCCCCTACACCAGCTCCTTCATCGTCACCCAGAGCGTGGAGCTGGCCAAAAAGGCCTTTCTGCTGCCCAGCTGCAAAAAGCGCTTCCCCCAGGACATCGGCCGGGAGCGGCCCTGCCTCAACTACCACATCAAGCAGTGCTGCGGGGTCTGCACCGGCAAGATCAGCCAGGCCCAGTACCGGGAGATGGTGGACCGGGCCATCGCCTACATCACCACCGGGGCCGACAAGATCATCAAAGACCTGCAATCGGAGATGCAGCGATACAGCGAAAACCTGGAATTCGAGAAGGCCGCCGCCGTGCGGGACCAGCTGCAGTCGCTGCAGCGGCTAAACGAGCGGCAGAAGGTGGTCTTTGAGAGCAAGGTGGACATGGACGCCATCGCCCTGGCCAAGGGGGAGGGAAAGGTCTGCGTGGTGGTCCTCAAGTTCCGCCAGGGCCGCCTCTCCGATAAGGACGAGTACCTTTTAAAAGACGACGGCGCCCCCGCCGACATCCTCAACGAATTTGTGGCCCGCTACTACACCACCCGCGCCGACCTGCCCAAGGAGGTGCTGCTGGAACTGGAACTGCCCGACCGCCCCCTCATCGAGCAGCTGCTGAGCGAGCGGCGGGGGAGCAAGGCCGAACTGCTGCTCCCCCAGCGGGGGGAGAAGCTGCGGCTGGTGAAGATGGCCTACGACAACGCGGTCACCGGCATCTCCTACCGCAGCCGCCGCCCGGCGCGGGAGATCGCCGCCCTGGACGAGCTGGCCAAGCTGCTGGGGCTGGAAGAACCCCCCGCCTACATCGAGAGTTATGACATCTCCAATCTGGGGGAAAGCTACAAGGTGTGCGGGATGGTGGTCTTCAAGGACGGCCGCCCCTACCGCCGGGCCTACAAGCGCTTCAAGATCCAGACGGTGGTGGGGCAGGACGACTACTCCTCCATGAAAGAGGCCCTCACCCGCCGGCTCACCCGGCTGAAAAACGGCGACGCCGACGAGGGTTTTGCCACCACCCCCGACCTGATCCTCCTCGACGGCGGCAAGGGGCACGTCTCGGCCATCCGCCCCCTGGTGGCCGAGATGGGGCTGCAGATCCCGGTGTTCGGAATGGTCAAGGACCAGAAGCACCGCACCCGGGCCATCGCCCTGGACGGTTCGGAGGTGGCCCTCTCCTCCTTCAAGGCGGCCTTCAAGCTGGTCACCACCATCCAGGACGAGGTGCACCGCTACGCCATCTCCTACCAGCGCAAGCTGCACAAGAACTCAGCCCTCAAGTCGGAGCTGACCAACATCCCCGGGGTGGGGGAAAAGCGGGCCAAACAGCTGCTGGGGGCCTTTCAGTCGCTGGAGGAGATCTCCCTGGCGCCGGTGCAGGTGCTGATGGACCGGGGCAAGCTGCCCAAGAGCGCCGCCCTGGCCGTCTACAACTACTTCAATGGGAAGTAGTGCCAGCCCCTGCAAAGGCTGTCGAAAAAACTTGACAACCCCTTTCCCATTCGGGATAATATGAACAGTAACAGGAGAGAGCGGACCACCGGGCGCGCCCGGGCCGTCCGCACGAGGAATCTGCCATGAGAGTCATTACCGGAACAGCCCGGGGCGTCAAGCTGGAGACGGTCCCCGGGCAGGATGTCCGCCCCACCGCCGACCGGGTGAAGGAGGGGCTGTTCAGCGCCATCCACTTTGAGCTGCCCGGCCGCACCGCCCTCGACCTCTTTGCCGGCTCCGGCCAGCTGGGGATCGAGGCCCTCAGCCGGGGGGCCAGCCTCTGCGTCTTTGTGGACCAGGACCGCCGCAGCCAAGAGGTGATCAAGCGCAACGTCCAGGCCGCCAAGGTGGCCGAGCGGGCCCGCATCCTGCAGGCCGACGCCCTGGCCTACCTGGCCCGCTGCCGGGAGCGCTTTGACTTCGTCTTTGTCGACCCCCCCTACCACTGCGGCCAGTACGGCGAGATCCTCGCCGCCCTGGCGCCGGTGCTGGCCCCCGGCGGCAAGGTACTGGTGGAGGGCGAGCGGGACCTGCCCTTGGAGGAGAGCTACGGCCTCCTCCTCAAACAGAAGAGCTACCGCTACGGCAAGACGGTCATCTCCCTCTACCAGAAGGGGGAGGAGTAGATGCGCACCGCCCTCTGCCCCGGCAGTTTCGACCCCATCACCAAGGGCCACCTGGACATCATCCTGCGGGCCTCCCGCCTCTTTGACCGGGTGGTGGTGCTGGTCTCGGTCAACCCCGACAAGCGCACCGCCTTCTCGGTGGAGGAGCGGGTGGAGCTGATCCGGGCGGTCACCGGCGACCTGGCAAATGTCGAGGTGGACGCCTACCAGGGGCTGCTGGTGGACTACGCCCGGCAGGTGGGGGCCACCGCCTCCATCCGCGGCCTGCGGGCCGTCAGCGACTTTGAGTACGAATTTCAGATGGCCCTGGCCAACAAAAAGCTCGACCCCCAGCTGGAGACCATCTTCCTCAACACCAATTCCAAGTACATGTACCTCAGTTCCAGCCTGGTCAAGCAGATCGCGGCCTTTGGCGGCGACATCGACGACTTTGTCCCCCAGGCGATCATCGAGCCCATCAAACAGCGGTTGAGTAAAGGAGTGTCAAAATGAACATCGACGAGATTTTGGATTTGCTGGACGAGGCCCTGGAGGATGCCTGGACCCTGCCCCTCTCCGGCGGCCGCCGGGTGGTGGACATTGAGAAGATGCGGGAGCTGACCGACGACATCCGCCTCAACCTGCCGGCCGAGGTGCGCCAGGCCAAGGCCATTGTCAACGACCGGGCCGAAATCATCTCCACCGCCAAGAAGGAGGCGGCCTCCATCGTCAAAAAGGCCGAGGACAAAGCCCGCGCCATCGTCAACCAGGACGACCTGACCAAGGCCGCCCAGCAGAAGGCGGCCGAGATCATCAGCCAGGCCCAGATGCAGGCCCGGGAGATGCGGCAGGCCGCCACCGAGTTTGCCGACAACCTGATGAAGAGCACCGAGCAGTTCCTGGTGGCCTCGATGGAAGAGGTCAAGGAGACCCGCACCAAGCTGCGGGGCCGCAAGAAATAGCGCCTGTTCTGCCTGCGTTCGCGCCGCGGGGGACCGATTGGGTCCCCCGCGGCGCTTTTTTTGCGGGCCGACCCGCCTGACCGGCGGGAGATGGCGCGGTCGCGCGGGAGGGGCGGCCTGCCGGCGCCAACCTCCCCTCCTCGCTGTGGCCGGGAGAGGGAGGAGGGGAAGGGGGGCTTTGCAGGCAATCGCCCTTTCCGTCTGCGGCAACTTCTGCCGGAGGACAAACCCCCATTTGGAGAGGGAGCCGTCCTCGCTTTTTCGATCCCACCCACGGGGAAGGGGGCGGAGCGCCGCCGCCGTGCGGAGGGCATCTCGCCGGCACCGGGCAGTGGGGTGGAGAGGAGGGGGGGAAGTCACCTCTGAACGGCCGTCTTTGCGCGCTTTTGCGGTAAACCGCTTTGGGGGGCGAAGGCAGTCCAGGAGGAGAAATATGCCCTGTGTTTTCCGGGTACGCCCAGCCAGAGAAAAAGGGGGCAGCTCTCGGGTGTCCGCGCAGCCCCCTCTCTCCCGGCAAAGGGGGCGCTCGATCCTGGCAAAGGAGGCGCTCGATCCTGGCAGAAGGGGACGCTCTCTCTCGGCAAAAGGGGCGCTCAATGCCCCCTTTGCCTCTCTAAAAAGGAAAGACCTCCCCCTCCTCCCACCGGCGACCCTGCCCCCCACTTTCCCCCACCGCCCAGAGAAGAGAGGAAAGGACTGGAAAAGAGCGCACAAAAAAGAAGTGTTCTTCTGTCGTTTTTGTGAAAAACGACCTGAAAAAACGGCAGTTAAGGAAACAATTGGAAATGTAAACATTCCAAAAAAACGAGCTCGGCCCTTGATTTTTGAGGGGACGGGCCCTATAATAGGTTCAAGTGGTGAAAAGTGGTGGAAAAAGGCACGAAACACCACAAGGGGGTGAGGAGATGCTTATCGGGGAGTACAGCCACAACATCGATCCCAAGGGGCGGATGATCTTTCCGGCCCGGCTGCGGGACGATTTAGGGGTGCGCTTTGTGGTGACCAAAAGCCTGGGCGACGCCTGTCTGGCTGCCTATTCCTACGAAGAGTGGAACCTCCTCGCCGAAAAAATCAAGGGCCTGCCCATGTCCAAGGCCCGGCCCTTCCAGCGCATCCTCTTTGCGGGTGCGGTGGAGTGCGAGCCGGACAAGCAGGGGCGGATCCTCCTGCCCGCGGCCCTGCGGGAATACGCCGGGCTGGAAAAGGACGTGGTGGTGGTCGGCGCCTCCAACCACGCCGAGATCTGGGACAAGTCCCGCTGGGATGCGGAATGCGCCAAACTCGATTCCGACGACATCGCCGGGATCATGGACGAGCTGGGCTTCTAGCCCGCAGAGGGGAGAGAGAGCCGGTGGAATTTTCCCACAAGCCGGTGCTGCTGGGGGAGTGCCTGGAAAACCTGGCCATCGACCCCGCCGGCATCTACCTGGACGGCACGGCCGGCGGCGCCGGCCACTCGCAGGAGATCGCCAAGCGGCTCACGACCGGCCGGCTCATCGCCCTGGACAAGGACCCCGACGCGGTCAAGACCGCCAGTGCGCGGCTGGCCCCCTACCCCTGCGCCCAGGTGGTGCAGGAGGACTTCAAAAACGCCGCCCCCGCCCTGGACGAGCTGGGCATCGAGGCCATCGACGGCGCCCTGCTGGACCTGGGGGTCTCCTCCCACCAGCTGGACACCCCCGAGCGGGGGTTTTCCTACCGGGCGGACGCCCCGCTGGACATGCGGATGAGCCAGTCCGGCCTCTCGGCCTACGACGTGGTCAACGGCTATTCCCCCGAAGAACTGACCCGCATCCTCTTCGCCTACGGCGAGGAGAAATACGCCCGGCAGATCGCCCGCAAGATCGAGCGGCTCCGGGAACAGCACCCCATTGAAACCACCGCCCAGCTGGTGGAAGCGGTCAAGTCGGCCCTTCCACCCGCGGTGCGGCGAAAAGAGAAAAACCCTGCCCGGCAGACCTTTCAGGCCATCCGCATCGAGGTCAACGGGGAGTTTGAGAGCCTGGCCGCCGGGATGGAGGCCATCTTTGACCGGCTGGCCCCGGGCGGGCGCTTCTGCGTCATCACCTTCCACTCCCTGGAGGACCGGATGGTGAAGCGCCAGTTCGCCAGTTGGACGGTGGGCTGCACCTGCCCGTCCGACTTTCCCGTCTGCGTCTGCGGCAAGAAGCCGCGGGGCAGGCTGATTTACAAGAAACCCATCACCGCCACCCCGGAAGAGCTGGCCGAGAACCCGCGCAGCCACAGCGCCAAGCTGCGGGTCATCGAAAAGCTGCCGGAGGCGGGCGGACCCATTCCCACGGAGAGAGGATGAAGTGATCATGCGAAACACCAGCGAGGCGCAGGCCTACGACCTGTCGCTCTTTGAAAACCGGGAGCCCCGGATGCGGGTCATCAAAAATGAGAAGCCCCTGCCCCAGAAAAAGAGCACCCCGGCGGCCAAGATCCTGCTGGCAGCGGTGGTGGTCATCCTCGCGGGGATGATGCTCTACTCCCGGGTGCAGTTGGTGGAGCTGGGAGACGATCTGCGGACGGCCAAGACCGAACTGGAGAGCACCCAGAGCGAGACCACCCGGCTGAACATGCAGGTGGAGAGCAAGATGTCCCTCGCCCACGTGGAGGAATACGCCCAGAACACCCTGGGGCTGGTCAAGGTGGACAACCAGCAGGTCGAGTACGTCAGTCTCAACCAGGAGAACAAGGTCTATGTGGCAAAAAACGACTCCCCGGCCAAGGGCATCCTGGGGACCATCGGCAACAAAATAAAGGAATACCTGGGCCTTTAATCCAATAGGAATGAGTTGAGAGGGTTGAGAGAAAATCTTGACCCTTTTTTTGGCAAAGGGGGCAGAGAGCTGCATTATGAAACCGACGAAAAAGATGCACATGCGGGTCTATATCATCCTCTTTTTGGTGGTGATCATCGGCTTTGGCACCGTGTTCGGCAGCCTGGTGAATATACAGATCTTCAAGGGAAAGGAATACCGCGACCTGGCCAGCGAACAGCAGCTGCGCGACACGGTCATCAACCCCACCCGGGGCGACATCACCGACCGCAACGGCAACGTTTTGGCCACCTCCAACACGGTGTGGAACGTCATCCTCTCCCCCAACGACATCAAAGACGACGCCCAGAGGGAACTGATCGCCTCCGGGCTCTCTGCCATTTTAGAGGTCGAGAAGGACGAGATCCTCGAGAAGAGCCACAAGAGCAACTTCCACGAGTACCTCAAGAAAAAGGTGGACAAAGAGACCGTCGACAAGGTGCTCCAGTTTGCCAGCGAGAACAAGATCGGCGCCATCTACACCGCCGAGGACACCAAGCGCTACTACCCCTACGGCAACTTCTGCTCCACCGTGCTGGGCTTTGTCGGCAGCGACAACCAGGGCCTGGCCGGGGTCGAGAGCTACTACGACAAATACCTCACCGGCACCCCGGGGCGGGTGGTTTCGGCCAAGAACGCCCGCGGCACTGAGATGGATTTCGAGTACGAAAAGATTTACGACGCGGTGCAGGGCAACACGGTGGTCCTCACCATCGACGAGGTCATTCAGCACTATCTGGAGAAATACCTCCAAGAGGCGGTGGACGAACACCACGCCTCCGAGCGGGGCGGCGGCATCGTCATGAACGTCAAGACCGGCGAGATCCTCGCCATGGCCACCAAGCCCGACTTTGACCCCAACGAGCCGATGGAGCTCTACGACCCGGCCGCCCAGGAGCGGGTGGCCAATTTGGAGGGGGACGAACTCAAGACCGCCCTCGCCAACGAGCGCTCCCGCCAGTGGCGCAACAAGGTCCTCAACGACCTCTACGAGCCCGGCTCGGTCTTTAAACCCATCACCGCCTCCGCCGCCCTCGAGGAGGGGGTCGTGAGCCAGGACAGCGGCTTTTACTGCCCGGGCTACTACATGGTCGCCGGACGGATGATCAAGTGCGCCAGCTACGCCAAGGGCGGCCACGGGCAGCAGAACTTCATGGAGATCATGAAAAACTCCTGCAACCCCGGCTTCATGATGACCGCCGAAAAGCTGGGGGCGGAGAAGTTCGCCACCTACTTCAAGGCCTTCGGCTTCACCGAAAAGACCGGCATCGACCTGCCCGGCGAGGCGCAGAGCATCTACCACCAGACCTTCAGCGCCGTGGACCTGGCCTCCAGCTCCTTTGGCCAGACCAACTCGGTGACCCCGCTGCAGATGGCCACCGCCATGTGCGCCGTGGTCAACGGCGGGCACCTCTACCAGCCCCATGTGGTCAAGCAGATCCAGGACAAAGACGGCAACGTGGTGGAAAACTACGAGCCCACCGAGGTGCGCCAGGTCATCAGCGAGTCCACCTCCAAGCAGATCGCCGAGATCATGGAACACGTCATCGCCGATCCCAACGCCTCGGGCAAAAACGCCTACGTCAAGGGCTTTCGCATCGGCGGCAAGTCCGGCACCTCCCAGAAGCTGAGCTCCGGGCAGGAGTCGTCCTACGTGGCCTCCTTCCTGGCCTTCGCCCCGGTGGACGATCCCCAGATCCTGGTGCTGATGTTCCTGGACGAGGCCCACTCTTACAGCATCTACGGCTCCTCGCTGGTGGCGCCGTCGGTGGGCAAGCTGATGGCGGACATCCTGCCCTACATCGGCATCGACCCCCAGTACGAGGAGGGGGACGCCGCGGCCATGGTGTCGGCCCCCAAGGTCACCGACAAGACGGTGGAGGCGGCCGAGACCGACCTGCGGGCCAAGGGCTTCAAGTACAACAAGGTCGGCAACGGCGACTCGGTCGTCAAGCAGTACCCGGCGGCGGGCACCGCCATCCCGGCGGGCTCCACCATCACCCTCTACACCGAGGAGGACGCCGAACAGACCATGACCCGGGTGCCCAACCTGGTGGGGATGTCGGCCTCCACCGTCAACCAGGTGGCCACCAACGCCAAGATCAACATCAAATTTTCCGGCGGCGGCTCGGACAACACCGGCTCGGTCTCGGTGGCCCAGTCGGTGGCCGAGGGGGAGGAAGTGCCCATCGGCACGGTGGTCACGGTGGAGCTGCGGGATAAGACCGTCAGCGACGACACCGCCGACTAGCCCCTGCAAAAAAAGACGGCCCGTTTTGCATTGGCGGGCAAAATAGAGTATACTATTTACTTTTAGGGGGGCTCTTTCACCCCCCCAGAAGGGCGACCTCTCCGCCCCCGTTTGGCGGGGCGGGCAGAGGCGCCATGACCCGGAAATCCAAAACGGTTGGAGGCAGTAGCGCAATGGTTTTAGCAGAACTCTTACAGGCGGCGGGGCTGCCCGCCCCGGCCGCTGCCGGCGGCGCCCAGGTGGCGTCGGTGGTGTCCAACTCCCGCAAGGCGGTGGAGGGCAGCGTCTTTTGCTGCATCGTCGGCGGCAGCGCCGACGGCCACGACTTTGCCGCCCAGGCGGTGGAGAAGGGGGCTGTCTGCGTGGTGGCCCAGCGGGATCTGGGGCTGCCCTGCCAACTGCTGGTGGAGGACACCCGCGCGGCTTACGGCGCCCTCTGCGCGGCCTTCAACGGCTTTCCCGCCGACCGGCTCAAGATGATCGCCGTCACCGGCACCAACGGCAAGACCACCGTCACCACCCTCATCAAACAGGTGCTGGAGTACACCGGCGCCAAGGTGGGGCTCATCGGCACCATTCAAAACGAGATCGGCGAGGTGAAGCTGCCGGCCAAATTCACCACCCCGGAGCCCGATGACCTGCACGGCCTGTTGGCCAACATGTGCCGGGCGGGGTGCGAGTACGCGGTGATGGAGGCCAGCTCCCAGGCGCTGGACCAAAACCGGCTGGCCGGGGTCATCTTTCAGGTGGGGGCCTTCACCAACCTCTCTCAGGACCACCTGGACTACCACGGCACCCTGGAAAACTACTTTCAGGCCAAGGCCAAACTCTTCGCCCAGTGCCGGCAGGCGGTCACCAACCTCGACTGCCCCTACGGCCGCCGCATCCCCCAGTTGACCGGCATCCCGGTGCTGACCTGCTCGGCCCAGGGGGAGGCCGATCTGACGGCCAGCGACATCTGCCAGCGGGCCGACGGGGTCTCCTTCACCCTCTGCTACCGGGGGGAGCGCTGCCCGGTGGACATCAAGATGCCCGGCCTTTTCTCCGTCTACAACGTCCTGAGCGTGGCCGGGGTCTGCCTCTCCCTGGGGCTGCCCCTGGCGGTGGTGGCCAAGGGCCTCTGCCACTGCAAGGGGGTCTACGGCCGGGCGGAGGTGCTTTACAGCGGCGACTTCACCGTCATCTGCGACTTCGCCCACACCCCCGACGCCCTGCAAAACCTGCTGGAGACCATCAAGCCCTTTGTCAAGCGGCGGCTGATCGTCCTCTTCGGCTGCGCGGGCAAGCGCGACCGCACCAAGCGCCCCAAGATGGCGAACACGGTGGCCGACTTCGCCGACTTGATGGTCATCTCCTCGGACAATCCCCGGGACGAGGACCCCTATGTGATTTTGGAGGACACCGTCGCCGGGGTGCGGGACCGGGGCGTCCCCTACCACCTGGAGGTGGACCGCTACTACGCCATCCGCTGGGCCATCGACGAGGCCGGGCCGGGGGACGTGGTGGTCCTCTGCGGGAAGGGACACGAAAACTACCAGGCCATCGACACCTGCACCGTCTACTTCGACGAGCACGAGATCGTCAAGCGGGCCCTGGAAGAGAGGAGGGAGCGCCCATGAAACCGCTGCGCTTACAGGCAATCGCCGAGGCCATCGGCGCCTCGTACACCGGGGAGCTGACGGTTTGTGATGTCAGCAGCGACACCCGCGCCATCGGGGAGGGGAGCCTCTTCGTGGCCATCCGGGGGGAGCGCTTCGACGGCCACGCCTTTGTGGCCCAGGCCTTTGAAAAGGGGGCGGCGGCCGCCGTCCTCTCCGACCCGGCCTTTGCCGTGGAGGGGAAGCCCTGTCTGGTCTGCCCCAACACCCTGGACGCCATGATCCAGATCGGCGGGCTCTACCGCCAGCTCTTTGACGTGCGCTGCGTGGGGGTCACCGGCAGCGTGGGCAAGACCACCACCAAGGAGATGCTCTACGCCGCCCTCTCCCCCTTTGGCAAGACCCTCAAGACCGAGGGCAACCAGAACAACGAGATCGGGATGCCCCGCACCCTCTTTGGGCTGACGGACGACACCCAGCTGGCGGTCATCGAGATGGGGATGAGCGGCTTTGGCGAAATCGAGCCCATGACCCGGGCGGTGCGCCCCGAGGTGGCGGTGCTCACCAACATCGGCGTCTCCCACCTGGAGAAACTGGGCACCCGGGAGAACATCCTCACCGAGAAATTGAGCATCACCCGGGGGCTGCAGGGGGTGCGCACCCTGGTCCTCAACGAGGACAACGACCTGCTCTCCACCGTGGAGCGGGCCGACGGCGCCCGGCGGATCATCCGCATCTCCCTGTGCGACCGGGACGCCGACATCTGGGCCGACGCCCTCTCTTCCGACACCGACCGCACCCACTTTGTGGTACACTATGCCGATGGCGCGGCCTACCCCGCCTGCATCCCCTGCCTGGGGCAGCACAACGTCTACGACGCCCTGCTGGCCCTGGGGGCGGCCGAGGCCTTTGGCTTTGAGCGGTCGGCGGCGGTGGCGGGGCTGGAGGACTACCAGACCGCCGGCATGCGCCAGCGGGTGAAGAAGCTGGCGGGCATCACCGTCATCGAGGACTGCTACAACGCCAGCCCCGACTCGATGCGGGCCAGCCTCGCCCTGCTGGGGCAGAATTTCGGTGGCGCCCGCAAGGCCGCCGTTCTGGCCGACATGCTGGAGTTGGGCGAGCACTCCGCCCAGATGCACCGGCAGGTGGGCAGGGACGCGGCAGCCGAGGGGATCGACGCCCTGTTTTGCTACGGGGAGCAGGCCCGGCTGATCGCCCAAGGGGCGAGGGAGGCCGGCTGCAAGGCGGTTTTCTGCTTTGATGAAAAGGACCGGCTGGCCGAGGAGCTCTGCCGCTGGCTGGCCCCCGGGGACTGCGTTTTGGTCAAGGGCAGCCGGGGGATGAAGCTGGAAGAGGTGCTGGAGATCGTCTACGGGGCGATGGAGTGACCTGATTTGGAATAGAAGCCGGAAAAAACGGGCAAAAAGAGAGGAGAAGGCGGCGCCCTGGGCGCTGCCGGGAGGGAAGCAATGAGTCAACTACCAGTGGTATTGGCGGCGGTGTCCGCCTTTGTCATCACCGCCGTCACCGGGTATTTTTTGATCCCCTTTTTAAAGCGGCTGCACTACGGCCAGACCATCAAGGAGATCGGCCCCACCTGGCACAAGGACAAGGGCGGCACCCCCACCATGGGGGGCATCATGTTCATCATCGGCATCGTGGTGGCTACCGCCCTGGGGGCCTGCACCCTGTTTTGGGGGGATAAGACCGCCCTGCAGACGGTGGGCGCCCAGCAGTGGAGCCGGCTGATTTACGGCATTTTGATGGCCCTGGGCTTTGGGTTCGTCGGCTTTTTGGACGACTACATCTCGGTGGTGAAAAAGCGCAACATGGGGCTGCGGGCGCGGGAGAAGTTCCTGCTGCAGCTGCTCATCGGCGCGGTCTACCTGATGGCCCTCTACTTCTCCGGCAGCCGCTCCACCGCCCTGCGCCTCCCCTTCTTCGGCGCGGTGGAACTGGGTTGGCTCTACTGGCCGGTGGCCCTCTTCATCATTGTGGGCACGGTCAACGCCGTCAACCTCACCGACGGCATCGACGGGCTTTCGGGCTCGGTGACCTTTGTGGTGGCTTTGGGCTTCCTGGTCCTCTCGGGGATCTTGGGCTATGCCGGGTTCACCCTGCTGGCCGCGGCGGTGGCCGGCGGCTGCATCGGCTACCTGCTCTACAACTTCCACCCCGCCAAGGTCTTTATGGGGGACACCGGCTCCCTCTTTTTGGGGGGCATCGTGGTGGCGATGGCCTTTGGCATCGGGCTGCCGGTGGTGCTGGTCTTCACCGGGATCGTCTACATCTGCGAGACCCTCTCGGACATCATCCAGATCGGCTGCTACAAGCTGACCCACAAGCGGGTCTTCAAGATGGCCCCCATCCACCACCACTTCGAGATGAGCGGGTGGAGCGAGGTCAAGATCGTGACGGTCTTTTCCCTGGTGGCCCTGGCCGGCTGCGTGCTGGCGGTCTTCTGGGTGCTGGGGATGTGAGAGAAAAGCGGACAGTGTGAGCGGCGGCGTTGCCCGCCGGTGTGAGAAATGGGGTGATCGCGGGTGAAAAAGCGGAACCGGGAACTGCGCAAGCAAATTCGCGAGGAGCGGGGGAGCGGCGGCCAGGCCGTCCGGAAATCCGGCCAGATGGACACCACCTTTTTGGTGTTGGTGCTGGTGCTGGTGATCTTTGGGCTGGTGATGCTGTTCTCGGCCAGCTACGCCTTTGCCTACTACAACTACGGCAACTCCTTTCACTTCATCCTCCGCCAGGGCATCTTCGCCGTGGGCGGGGTCACCATGATGCTGGCCATCTCCAAGATCGACTACCACATCTACGAGAAGTTCAGCTACATCCTCATCGGCCTCTCGGTGGTGCTTTTGATCGTGGTGCTCTTTATGGAGCCCCTCAACAACGCCCGCCGCTGGATCAACCTGGGCTTCACCACCTTTCAGCCCTCGGAGGTGGCCAAGTTCGCCGTCATCGTCCTCTTTGCCCACCTGATCAACGTCAACTACAAGCGGCTGCAGACCTTCCGCTACGGGGTGCTGCCCTTTATGGCGGTGCTGGCGGTCATCTGCGGGCTGATGGTGCTGGAGCCCCACCTGTCGGGCACCATCCTCATCGTCACCATCGGCTTCACCATGATGTTCATCGGCGGCACCGGCACCAAATGGTTTGTCATGGGCGGGGTGGCCATCGTCGGCGCCCTGGCCTTCCTCCTCCTCTTCACCCCGCTGCTGGAACACGCCATCCCCCGGCTGGAGATGTGGCAAAACCCCTTCATCGACAAGCAGGGCGACGGCTGGCAGACGGTGCAGTCGCTGCTGGCCATCGGCTCGGGCGGGGTGTTCGGGCTGGGGCTGGGCAACTCCCGCCAGAAGCACCTCTACGTGCCGGAACCCCACAACGACTTCATCTTCTCCATCCTCTGCGAGGAGTTGGGGCTGGTGGGGGGGCTGATCGTCATCATCCTTTTCATCCTGCTGGTGGTGCGGGGCTTTGCTATCGCCATGAAGGCCAAGGACAAATTCGGCAGCATGCTGGCGCTGGGGCTGACCTTTCAGGTGGGGCTGCAGGCGCTGCTCAACATCGCCGTGGTCACCAACACCGTGCCCAACACCGGCATCTCCCTGCCCTTCTTCAGTTACGGGGGCACCTCGCTGCTGATGCTGCTGGGGGAGATGGGGATCGTCCTCTCGGTCTCCCGGCACGCCAACATCGAGAAAAAATAGCCGTTTGCCGCGAAAGGGGCGGCGGGCCCCGCTGTCCGGGGCCCGCCCAGCGCCTTTCGCGCTTTGGCATTTTCAAAGGCCCTTTTCACCGGGCCGCGAAAAGCCGCCGTCTGGGGCGGCAGAAAGTGGGGAAAGTGAAGCTATGCGCGTACTCTTAGCGGGCGGCGGCACCGCCGGGCACATCAACCCGGCCATCGCCATCGCCAACACCATCAAAAAGCACCACCCCGACGCCGAGATCGCCTTTGTGGGCAACAAGGGCTCGATGGAGGAGCGGCTGGTGGGCAGGGAGGGCTATCCCCTCTACACCATGAAGGTGCTGGGCTTCCGGCGCTCCTTCTCGCCGGGCAACATCGCCCACAACCTGCAGGCCCTGGGCTGCCTGGTGGCCTCGCCCGGCCGCTGCAAGGCGATCCTCAAGGACTTTGCCCCCGACCTGGTGGTGGGCACCGGCGGCTATGTGGCCGGCCCCATCCTGCAGGCGGCGGCCAAGCGGGGGATCAAGACGGCCATCCACGAGCAAAACGCCTTCCCCGGCATCACCAACAAGCTGCTGGCCAAAGAGGTGGACAAGGTCCTGCTGGCGGTGCCCGAGGCCCAGCGGTTTTTGCAGCCCAAGGGGGACTGCGTGGTCACCGGCAACCCCATCCGGGAGAGCGTGCTGCTGGCCATGCCGAAGGAGAGCCGGGCCCACTACCAGCTGGAGGGGAAGATCTGCATCCTCTCCTTCGGCGGCAGCCTGGGGGCCCGCCCCCTCAACGAGGTGGTGGCCGACTTGATGGCCTACACCCAGAAGCACTGCCCCAACGTCTGCCACATCCACGCCTACGGCGGGAGCGGGCGGGACGCCTTTGTCGCCCGGCTGCGGGCGGGCGGGGTCGAACTGCCCCGGGCGGGGCTGGACTGCCGGGAATACATAGAGGACATGGACCGTTGCCTGGCGGCGGCGGACATCGTCATCTCCCGGGCGGGGGCCATCACCCTCTCGGAGATCGAGGCGGCGGGGAAGGCGGCCATCCTCATCCCCTCCCCCTACGTGGCCGAAAACCACCAGTTCAAAAACGCCCAGGTGCTGGAGCGGGCGGGCGCCGCCGCCATCATCGAGGAGAAGGACCTGACCGGCCCGGCCCTCATCGCAAAGGTGCGCTCCCTCATCGAGCACCCCGAGACCATCGAGGCCTGGGGCCGGGCCAGCAGCAAGCTGGCCATCGTCGACGCAAACGAGCGCATCTACCGGGAGCTGGCGGAGCTGCTGGCCCGGTAGCCCCCTGCCGCCGCCCGCCGTTTTTGCCCCGCTTTTTGCGAAAAGGGCCCGCCCAAACGGCGAAATCACACAAAATCCACCCCGGGCATACCCTGGTGCATACCCCCTGCAAGAGGGGGGACAGCACTGGCGGAAAGGGATGGTTTTGTGGCGATGTACCGATTGGAAGGGGGCCGCCCCCTGCGGGGAGAACTGGCCGTTCAGGGGTCGAAAAACAGCTGTCTGCCCATTTTGGCGGCAGCCCTTCTGGTGGGGGGGAAGGTGGTCCTCCACCGCTGTCCCGACCTGGCGGATACCCGCAGCATGGCGGCGATCCTCGAGTACCTGGGCTGCCGGGTCCTGCGGTCGGGAGAGGAGTGGGAGGTGGACACCTCCTGCGCCTTCTACCGGCCCCTCCCTGCGGCGCTCACCCACTCGCTGCGCTCCTCCTCCATCTTCATGGGGGCGCTGCTGGGCCGCTTTGGCCGGGTAAAGGCCGCCTACCCCGGCGGATGCGACCTGGGCCGCCGCCCGCTGGACTACCACCTCTCCGGCTTTGAGCGGCTGGGGGCGGTCTGCCGGGCAAACGGCTCCATCGAAATCGAGGGGCCGCGGCTGACCGGGGCGGTCATCGAGCTGCCCTTCCCCAGCGTGGGGGCCACCCAAAACCTGCTGCTGGCGGCGGTGGCCGCCCAGGGGGAGACGGTCTTGCGCGGTGCGGCGCGGGAGCCGGAGGTGGTGGACCTGATCCAGTTCCTCACCGCCTGCGGGGCCCAGATCGCGGGGATGGGGACCGGGGAGCTGAAGATCCAGGGGGGGCGGCCCCTCCACGGCTGCGAGTACACGGTGATGGTGGACCGCATCGCCGCCGCCACCTACCTCTGCATGGGCGCCCTCTGCGGGGGGGAGATCGCCCTCACCAACACCACCCCCATGACCCTCTACAACATCCTCCCCCTCTTTCAGAAGATGGGCTGCGAGCTGGCCCTGCGCTACGACCGGGTGGGCCTGCGCTCCACGGGGAAGCTGCGGGGGCTGGGCGGACTGGTGACCGCCCCCCACCCGGGGCTGCCCACCGACATCCAGCCCCTGCTGACGGCGGTGCTGGCCGCCGCCCAGGGGGAGACCGAAATGAGAGAGACGGTCTTTGAAAACCGCTTTGCCTACCTGCCCCAGCTGCGCAAGCTGGGCGCCGAGGTGGAGCTCAAGAGCCCGAGATTGGCCCGCATCCCCGGCGGCAGCCGCTACACCGGCGGGCGGGCCGAGGCGGTGGACCTGCGGGGGGGCGCGGCCCTCTGCATCGCGGCCCTGCGGGCAGGGCAGAGCGAGATCGGCGGCATCGAACACATCCTGCGGGGATATGAACAGTTGGACAGAGCCGTCCAGGCACTGGGCGGACGGATGGAAAAGGTTTAGCAGATGAAAAAGAAGCCAAAAAAACAGGTCAAAAAACAGGCACAGCGCCGGGACATCCCGCGCGCCCACAACACCGGGTACACCGAAGAGGGCTTTTACCGGGCCGTCGCCATGACCCAGGAGGAGTTGGAGGAGCGGGAGCGGATCAAGCGGACAATCGCCCAAAAGCGGCAGAAGCGGCGTCGCAAAAAGGCGGCGTTCCGCTTTTTCCTGCTGTTTTGCTGCCTGCTGGTGGTGGGGGCGACGGTGGCCGTCTCCATCTTCTTCAAAATCGACACCATCCGCTTTGAGGGGGAGATCACCGCCTACACCGCCCAGCAGATCGAGGGCGGCTGCCCGGTGAGCGTTGGGGAAAACCTCTTTCGCTTCAAGGCGGGGGAGGTGCAGGAGGCCCTCTACCGCAAGTTCCCCCTCCTCGACGACATCCAGGTGGGGCGCACCCTCCCTACCACCGTGACCATCACCGCCAAGGACGCGGTGGCCCGCACTGCCGTCAAGCAGGAGGGGGGCGGCTACACCCTCCTCTCCGAGTCGGGGCGGATCATGGCCAAAAACCAGGCCTCCCTGCCCGAGGGGGTCTACCTCATCTCCGGGGTCAAGGCCAAGCAGGGCGAACTGGGGGAGATGCTGCAGTTTGACGACCCGGACAAGCTCCCCCTGCTGGAGGAGATCCACCAGGCGGTGAGCGCAGTGGGGTTGGAAGGGCTGCAGTCGGTGGACCTCAGCGACACCCAGAACATCTCCCTGCGGGTCGGAAAGTACTTCCTGGTCAAGCTGGGGTCGGACTACCAGTTGGAGTACAAATTGCAGCTGGTGCACGAGATCATCGTGCAAAAGGACCTCTCCCCCGAGCCCACCATCCTCGACGCCTCCATTCCCGGCAAGGTGACGGCCAAGACCGGCACCGCCGCCGTGCAGGCGCTGGAGGCGGCCAACGGCGCGGCCGGCGGGGGAGAGACGCCGCCCGCCGAGGAGTCGGCCCCCGAGGGCGGGGAGGAGGCCCCGCAAGAGGGGGAGACCCCCGCCCAAAAGGCGGAGGACGCCGGCGAGGGGGACGAGGGGTCCGCCCAGTGACTGGGGTGGCAAAAGAGACGAAAACCGGCGGCGGGCAGCCCGGTTTCCTGTGTGAAAGTGTAAAAAACCCTTGCTATTTTTCGTGACATCTGTTAAATTTAAGAGTAGATAAACATTTTTTTGAAAATGCCGTCACGGCGGAGATGAAAACCCTTTCACCCCGCGCTGTGCCTTGTGATACAAACATTTTAGGGGGACGAAAACAGTGAGCTTTATTCTCGATGACGATTTCGACCAGGTCGCTTCCATCCGCGTCGTTGGCGTGGGCGGCGGCGGCGGCAACGCCGTCAACCGGATGATCAACGACGGGATGAAGGGCGTGGAATTTATCTCTGTCAACACCGACCGCCAGGCGCTCAACCGCTCGGTGGCCACCCAGAAGATCCAGATCGGCGACAAGCTGACCCAGGGCCGCGGCGCCGGCGGCTTCCCCGAAAAGGGGCAGAAGGCAGCCGAGGAGAGCCGCGAGACCATCGCCTCCGCCCTCAAGGGCACCCAGATGGTGTTCATCGCCGCCGGGATGGGCGGCGGCACCGGCACCGGCGCTGCGCCGGTGGTGGCCGAAGTGGCAAAAGAGCAGGGCATCCTCACGGTGGGCATCGTCACCAAGCCCTTCCCCTTTGAGGGCAAGCGGCGGATGGAGCAGGCCGAAGAGGGGATCGCCGCCCTGCGCGAGCACGTCGACTCGCTGGTGGTCATCCCCAACGAGCGCCTCAGCCTCATCTCCGAGACCCCCATCACCCTCATCAACGCCTTTGCGGCGGCGGACAACGTCCTCAAACAGGGCGTGCAGTCCATCACCGACCTGATCAACGTCCCCGGCCTGGTCAACCTGGACTTCGCCGACGTCACCACCGTCATGAAGGACGCGGGGCTCGCCCACATGGGCGTCGGCCGCGCCAGCGGGAAGGACAAGGCTGTCGACGCGGCGGCTGCCGCCATCTCCAGCCCCCTGCTGGAGACCTCGATCTCCGGGGCCAAGGGGGTCATCATCAACATCACCGCCTCCCCCGACATCAGCCTGGACGAGGTGTCCATCGCCTCCAACGAGATCACCAAGGCCGCCGACCCCAACGCCACCATCATCTGGGGCGCCGCCTTTGACGAGAGCTACCAGGACGAGATGCAGATCACCGTCATCGCCACCGGCTTTGACGAGAAGAACAAGGCCGATTTCGGCATTCCCGACTACACCTTCAAGT
The DNA here is from genome assembly GCF_009876955.1 of Bittarella massiliensis (ex Durand et al. 2017). Taxonomy (NCBI): domain Bacteria; kingdom Bacillati; phylum Bacillota; class Clostridia; order Eubacteriales; family Oscillospiraceae; genus Bittarella (ex Durand et al. 2017); species Bittarella massiliensis (ex Durand et al. 2017). The sequence goes on from NZ_WWVY01000001.1 coordinate 212,219, forward strand.
CCCGGGATGACTCAATGGAAGAGGACATCGACTCCATCATGAACATCTTTAAAAACAAGGGCAACTGATCGTCGCCCCTGCGAGAGCGGGAACCGGCCCCAAGAGGGAACGGTTCCCTTTTTGCTGCCTGCGGGGGCAATTCGATTGTTTTTTGAGGGCGGGCGTGGTATACTGGCAACATCGAAACCGAGCAGAGGGTGGGTGTCATGGACGGATTGTTTAAGAGCGCGATCGGCGGCTTCCGCAAGGCGGATGTGCTGGCCTATATCGAGCAGCTCAACGCCGAAAACCAAAAGGCCAGCAGCGAGCTGCTGAGCCGCATCGACGAGCTGGAGGGGGAGACCCACACCCTGCGCGACGAAAACGCCGCCCTGCGGGAGCGGATCGACAGCCTGGACGGGCTGTTGGAGCAGGAGAGGGAGGGCGCCAAGGAGCTGGGGGAAAAGGTGGTCTTTCTCAACTCCCAGATCAACGCCCAGCGGGACAAGCTCAGCCGCAGCGACCTGGAGATCCACGGCCTCCACTCCGAGCGGGACGAGCTGCAGGAGATGGTGCGCCAGTACCAGGAGAAGCTCAAGGGCTATGAGGAGCGCCAGGGCGAAATTTCGGGCGCTCTGGTGGAGGCCAAGCGGATGGCCGCCGACCTGGTGCGCCAGGGCAAGCGCCAGGGCCGGGAGGAGCGGGACCGGGCCCTGGCGGAGCTGGAGTCCCTCTCCCGGGAGATGGGCCAGCTGGGGGACCAGGTGGCCGGGCTGAGCGAGACCCTGCGGACGGCCGCGGCGCAGATGCAGGGCAACCTCCGCCGGATGGAGGACACCGTCGAACTCTACCAGCTGCGGCTGGAGGAGATGCGCGGCCAGCTCAGCGGCGGCAAGCTCCCCGCCATCGCCCCCGCTGTCGCCCCGCCGCCCCCCAAAGAGGCGCCTCCCGCCCCTGCCAAAGGGGAGGAGCCCCTGCCCAAAAAGGCGGCGCCGGTCCAGCCGGAACCGCCTCTCTGCCGGGAGCGCCCCGTCTTGGTGAGCACCGGCGGCCAGGCGGGCGGGCTGCTCAAGACCATCGCCAAGCTGCTGGGCGGCCGCTGACAGGCAGACGGGGGAGGATTGCATGCCCCCTTTGCAATTTGCGCGCGCCAAAGCAATCAAATCGCTCAAACGAGAGATCGCCTCTGGGAGGCGGTCTCTTTTTTTGCGCAAAAGTGTGGCGGCGGCAAATCCTGGGCAGAATAAGGGGGAATGGCCGCCGGACGGCGGCAGAAAAGGCAAAGTGGTGATGAGCGATTGATCCCGATTCTGTTTTTGGGGCCCAGTGGGGACAGAAGGATCCCCCGGGCGGTGGAAAAGCTCCTCTTTCGGGGGGAAGCCCTCCTCTGCCGCAGCGGGCAGACCGCTGTATTTTCCCGGGAAGGGCGGACGTACGGCCTGTTTGAGAGCGAGGGCTGGGACGCCCTGCGCTGGCGGCAGAGCCTGGTGGTCATCAAAGAGGGGGCGAGGGGCGCACCCCTCCCGCCCAACGCTCTTGCCGGCGGCTTTGTGGTGCGGCAGGAAGACGCCCCCTGGCTCCACCAGACGGGGGAGGTGCGGGGGCAGGTCGTCAGCTGCGGCATGTCCCTGCGGGACACCCTCACCTATTCCAGCTGCCAGGACGGCCAGCCGGTGGTGAGCCTGCTGCGGCCCATCCACGGCCCATTCGGGCGGCTGGCCGACCCCCAGGACCTGCCTCTGCCGCCGGGGATCAGCGGCGGGTACACTCTGTTGGCGGCAGCGGCCGTCTCCCTCTTCCTCGGGCTCCCGCCGTCGTCAAACACCCTTTAAAATGCAGAAAAAGATGAGAAAACATTTCCAGTTATAGTGTTGGCGGGTGCGGCCATACTACTATTGCAAACGCAAATAACATCTATTTTTTAAGGAGTGTATGTATCATGTCTAGCAATAAAATTGTTGTTCCCGAAGCTCGCGAAGCGATGGACAAGTTCAAAATGGAAGCTGCCAACGAGGTTGGCGTGAACCTGAAACAGGGCTACAACGGCGACCTGACCTCCAAGCAGGCCGGTTCCGTGGGCGGCCAGATGGTCAAAAAGATGATCGAAGCTTACGAGAACTCCGCGAAGTAACTTCGCCTCTCGCTTTTTTCTCTCGCAGGGAGCGCCCCCCCAATAGGGGGGGCGCTTTTCCCGTGGGCGGAGGGAAGAGAGGGAGTTGCTTTACCACCTCTTTTCGCGAGGAAAAAATAAAAAGGAAATGAAAAAACAGGTTGACTTTTCCCCTTTTTGGGGTATAATAAATACTGCTGACGCCAAGAAAATATTGGGGTATCGCCAAGCGGTAAGGCAACGGACTCTGACTCCGTCATTCCGAAGGTTCGAATCCTTCTACCCCAGCCAGCAAAGGGTCGCATCGAAAGATGCGACCCTTTTTGCAGTTGATAGACAGTGCCCACGCGCGCAGGTGTCGATGCGGGCCGTCAGCGCCTGTGCTGGCAATGGCCGTGTGCATCCTTCGCTCGCTTAAAAAATCAGTGTTTTCAGGGCATCGGCCCCCGTCTTCAACGCCTTGACAGCCGCAGGGCAGGGGGCGCTATCGGCTGCTCGGTGTTCCAGCCATGGATCGCCGTGCGGTTGAGGCCTTCCTGTGTTTTTAATTTGGCCCATTGCTTCTCTCATTCTAGCGTGAAAGGAGGGGGAGCACCGAGATCGGTGCTCCCCCTCCCTGTGCGTTTTACATAAGGGATCTATCGTCAGTTTTCTTCGTTGGGATGCTTTTTGTAGATGATCCAGATGAAGGCCCCCGCAGAGGTAAACAATAGGAGCAACAGGGCATTCAAGCCGGCGGAGTCGCCGGTATTTGCCGCCCCTTCCCCATTGGAGGGAGTGTTGTCCCCGCCAGCGGCGGGAACATCGCTGGGTTCATCATTGGGGTCGTCACCGGGTTGGTCCGGATCGGGGGTGTTGCCGCCCGCACTGGAAATGGCAAACAGCTGGCCGCTGTCATTGGTATAGTAGAGGGTGCCGTCTTTGTCCACGATCGCGCTGGAGATGCAGTAGTTGGCTGCGTCCCCTTCGGGGAGGAAGATGACGTCTGCCCGGCTCTGTCCCTCGTGCAGGGCATAGAGACCGCCGGTGCTGTCATTTGAGGTAAAATAGACAGAGACTTTTCCACTTGGATCCACCGAAACCAGAGGGGTGGATTTTACTTCGCCGGGGACGGAAACCCTCTGGAGCACCTGCATGGTGTTCAGGTCGATGACGCTGAGAAGTCCGGTGCCGTCGCTCAGCTTGCCGCCGATATAGGCCTTTCCGCTGTAGATGGCGGGAGTGCCGGTGCTGTAGTCGGCAAATGAGACGCGCTCGTGGGTGCCGAAGAGATCGCCCTGGCGGACAGCGCTTTTTCGCAGCAGGCTCCTTTTCGACGCGCCGTTGGCCTGCAGCTCGACTTTGTGCAGCATGCCATCTTGAGAGGTGATATAGACGGTGTGCTCCGCCCTGACAATGGTGGAGCGAACAGGGGAGCCGAGGTCGAGGCGATCGACCTCACCGCCCGTTTTGGCGTCCAGGGCGAGGAGGATACCGTCGTCTCCCGCAATGATGAGGGTGCCGTCCACAACGACAGCGCCGCTCCAATAGTAGCCGGCTGTAGGATTTTCAAACTGCCAGACGAGCTGTCCGGTCGCCGCTTCAAAACAGAAGACAAGGCCGCCATAACTGCCCTTCGAGTCGGTGCAGGCGGTTGCCGCGTAGAGCAGGCCGCCGTCGCTTACCACGGTGCCCAAAATCTGTTGGTCGTAATATTTGCCGTCGATCTTCCTGGCCGGCAGGGCATCGGTCAGCCACACCGTTTTCAGGGAATCGGCTGCCAGCGCCTGGAAACGGCCGCTGCGCAGAGGAACGATGACCTTTCCCCCCTCATAGATGGGGCGGCAGGTGTATTCGATGGGCTCCGCCAACTGCCCCTTTTTGACGACTGTGCCATTGCGCTCTAAAACAACCAGTTCGTCGCCCACTGCAATGTAGAGCTGATTGTTGATGATCAGAGGTTCCGACATGGCGGTATTCCAGTCGCTGACCTCCTTGAGGGCGGTGGACCAGCTCAGTTTGGCGTTGGCAGCGGTGGGCGTTTTCGATTGAACGACCGCCACATTGGCGTCACTTCCGCGGAAGCTGCCCCATTGGGCGATATAATCGGGGAGGGTGACATCGGAATCGACAGCGATTTCTCCATTTTCTACCCGGCTGTCCCCATCGTAATCATCGGTGTAGAACCAGAGCACAGTGTCGCCGTCTTTGAGGATGTAGCTGTCTGCATAGACGGGGCTGACCTCGCCGTTGACAGAGAACATCCAGCCGCTGTCGGGCCCGTTGGCCTTTTCGGCGAGTGTCAGCCCGCCCGGAGTGGTGATGGAAGAGATGTAGTGGCTGCCCTCATAGGAGTACCCTCTTTCGGTGAGGAGCTTTTGAAAAACGTCCATCACGGTGGTTCCGGCCTCTGCTTCAAAGCTGTCCTTAAACCAGGTCGGATAGGCGATATGGGGGTCGGAGCCGTGGGCGGAGTCTCCAATCAGGGCAAAGGTCCCCTTGACTTTGGTCTGCTCCGCGGTCCCCTCTCCCTTCGCCCCCAGGACGGTGAGCTCGACCGAAACGGGCTGGCGATAGAGTTTGGCAAAGTCCTCTCTCTCGGGATATTTTAGGGCGTACCGCTCGAACACCTCGCTGGTCAGACAGCTGGAGATCGTCACTTTTTGGTTGTATTCGGGCTGGGTCACCAAGAGGTTTTCGTGAGAAATGACCGAGGGATTGGAGGAATAGAACCGGTCCCACAGCTCCGAGGGCCGCTCCGGATCGATGCTGACCGGTACGATCCCCTTGCCGGTGGTTTCCCTATAGTTGTAGATCCAGTCGACCGACTGGGTATCCCCGTTCCAAACGGCTTCCTGGAAGGAGGAGAGGTTGCCAGAAATGTGGTTGGCGTCGGTGTTGACGCCTTTGTTGAGCCCGTCAAAGTAGTTTTGCTTGGCGCTCTCCATCAATGCGAGGGCGCTGTCGATTTCCCCCTGTTCGAGGGCTTTGACCGTGAGGGAGAGCGTCTTGGTCACGGACAGGTTGTAGTTTTTATGGGACATCTTCACCGTCAGCACCACTGTCTGGTCGGCCTGGCCGGGAAGGGGGCGGTAGACATTGGCGCGATAGCTGTTGACGGAAATGAGATCAGGGTCGCTGGAGGTGACTTCAAACTGGTAGTTCTCCACACCTGCGATCCCAGTTTTGCTGGGGGTCAGCAGTTGGATGTCCCAATCGACTGCGTCGGGCGAGAGGGCGCCGCCGCCCATATAGGTCAGCTTGTCGAGGGTGTAGTTTTCATCCAGCTCCCGCTGCATCAAATCCTGCAGCTCGGTGCCATCCAGCGCCTTGACCCGCACGTCAAACTGCTTGGTGAGAGTGATCGGCGCTTCATCGCCGTCGCGGACGAACTGATAGTCAAACGTTGCCGTGAGGGTGACGACCTGGTCGGCCATTCCGCGCTTGATGACCCCCTTGTAGGGGTCAAACAGCGTGTCGGCAGAGCTCTGACCGCTAGCGTCGATGGAGATGACGCTGGGGTCGGAGGACCTCCACTCGATGAGGGCCCACTTCTTGTCATCGACCACCTTGGGGAGGGTCAAATCGGAGGTGACGGCTGCGAGGGATTCGTTGCTGCCCCGGATGGACTCCTCCGTGACCTTGTCGGCGATTTCCGAAGTCATGGTCGCCCTGACAAAGTCGGCGTCCCAGTGGATCGTTGCGGTCTTGCTGTACTCACAGCTGGCGCCGCCGCGCTGCAGTTGGAAGGTCAAAGAGACGTTGGCAAAATGCAGGTAGTCGGTCTCGTTGGGGTTTTTGGCGTAATAGGTAATGCTGCCGTCAGCGGCGATGTAGTCGGCGTTTCCGGTTGTGAGGATGCTCACCTGCACATTTTCATAGCCGAGCTCTGCCAGCCTGTTGGAGAGCACGGTGACGATGTTGGTGTCCTTCCCGTAAACGGGATTGAGCTTTGTCCAGCTGTCCTCCAGCGCCTTCTTGGCGGCGTCGACATACTCCTGGTCCCCCACCCCCGCCTCGGAATAGACGGTGAGGGAGAACACCTTGCTGTCGCTCACCCCGCCAAGGGTGAGGTGGGCGGTCAACTTGACGTTGGCGATGCCGCTGTCGGGGATCTTGACCACGCCGGCGTCGGTGATGACAGAGGGGGTATCGCTCTGCCAGGTGATGGCGCTCCCATTGCCGCCGGCAGTGGGCAACACGAGGGTCTGCGCCTCTTTGATGGCGCCGGTGACATTCAGGGTCAGGGCCTCTTTGTCTTCCGCCAACTTCTGCGCATCAGACTTTTCCACCGGCCCTATTGCCTGGGAGGTGGCAGAGGAGCCCTCTTCCCCCGACACCTGCACCCGCAGGAGGGCGCCGAGATAGCTCCCGTCTTCTGGAATGGTGAAGGTGGGGTCGGTTGCCCCCGCAATGTCGGTGAAGCTCCCCCCGTTGTCCGAGGAGGACTGCCACTGGTAGGTCACCTTGGTGGCTGCGGTCCCATCCGTACCGGTGGCCTTGGCGGTGAGCTTTTCTCCCGCCTTGGGAGAGCCGGCGAGCGAGACGGCCGTGACGGGCACAGGCACCACCGGTGCGCTGCCAGCCAGCCACTTCAGTGTGGGATAGCCGTTTGCGACGGCCACGTACTGGATAGACTCGTCGATTGTTGGAACGAAGGAGCTCCCCTCGTTGCGATTGAGTTTGTCGACGACCGCAGAGCTTTTTAGCTGCTCCTCCGCATAGGCGCCGGTGGCCTCGTCTGTCGCGTCGGCCAAAAAGACATTTCCTGCGGCGAAGTTGCCGTCCAGAAGGCTCCCCGCAATGGGAGCGGTGACACTGCCCGCAGACTTTAGTTCTCCACAGTTCAAGTTGTTAAAAAATGCTGCAGTGGGTGTTGCGGTATTCTTGGTGGTTCTGCCGACAATTCCGCCCACATAGGAGTTGGCGGCTAGGGTGCTTTCCGATTCGATCACTCCGGCATTGATACAGTTGTACACGTAGCCGGTCTTGTTGGTCTTTCCGACGATCCCGCCGGTCCCAGAAGCCAGGTTGCCCTGGGGGCAGCTGATCGCGCCGGCGTTGTAGCAGCCAGAAATACTGCTGGTTGCCTCTGACTGATAGCCTGCAATGCCGCCGGCTATCACCCCTTTAACCGCTCCGCCATTGTAGCAGCGAATAATGGTGCCGTTGTTCTGACCTGTGATCCCGCCGGTGTATGCGCTTGTAGATGTGGAATCGCGGGTCACATTCACATTGGTGGTGCAGTTGTCGATCGTCCCCTTATTAAAGCCGACAAGGCCAGCCACATAGTTGCCGTTGGCTTTGACAGAGACAGTCCCCCCAACAGTGAGGTTTTTGACTGTGCCTGTTTTTCCCACATTGCCGAACAGTCCCTGGTATCCTGTTGTGGCGTTGATGGATAGGTTGCTGATCGTTTCGTTTTGGCCGTCAAAGGTCCCGGAGTACTCGTGGTCGTAATCGTTTCCAATTGGCGTCCAGGCCTGACTGTTTAAGTCAATGGATTGAGTGAGGACGGCGTTGATCCCCGTGTTGCCGCCATTGACCTGGTTTGCAAACCAGGTGAGCTCTGCCGCAGTGCCGATTTGATAGACGTCGTCGACAACAGCCGGCTCGCTCGACGGCGCGCCTTCTGCCCAGACGGTGACCCCCGTCGAGGAGAGGGCGATGAGGAACGCCAGTGCACACGCCCAAATTCGCTGTGCCACTTTTTTCATTTCTTCTAAACTCCTTTGTTGTTTTCCCTTGGATCAGGATCCTTTGGAAGACAGCCCTCCTGCTTTTGAGGGGGCCGTTCCCAAAAGGACCATCCTCGGCATACCTGTTTCCCCTTTTCTGTGTCCTGCTCTGTCCTTCACCCCCTGCAAAAATAAAAAAGTGCTCTCCCCGTCAGGGGAAAGCACACAAATATCTTTTACAGGCAAACGCGCCCCATAGAACAGTCAAATTCCTTGGAGACGGCATGCTACCGCAAAACAATACTCGGCAATATTCCCTCGCCCGGGAGGATCGATCCGACGGGGGTATGGCAGGTCTCCTGACTTATGACCGAAGCAGAGTTTGCTTCCGAAACGACGCCTTCTCAGTTTGCATTTTCACCTGTGGTGAGCATCCCAATGGCAAATGTCGTTCCCGTTTTGTCAAATACAGTAATGGCGATTGCACCGGATTCCAACCGGTTTCCCTTTTCATCTACTCGGCAGATTGCCTTTCAAACCATACCCCAAACAAATTGACTATTCAATTTGGGCCATTATAACATAAACTTCCATTGTTGTAAATTGCTCCACGAGTGCCACCGCCCCCCCCGTATTTTACGGCGAGCGGCGCAGGCCGGTTTTGACGATTGTGCGACAGGTCGCCGGTTTGCCCAAGGTCTGCAACGCAACACCCGCTTTCAAAAGGGGCGCTCTTCCAAATGAAAGTTTTTTGCATTGTGCTGTTGTGTGTTGACGGCATGGCGGGGGCCTGCTTTCTCTCCCTCCAACAGGTCTTTTGTCCTTTGCCCGCCCGCTGTCATCTGGTATGATGGAGACAAGACTAAATTGTTTGGAGGCGATCCCTGTGACGCGCATTCCCGTGCTCATCGACTGCGACCCCGGTGTGGACGACGCCTTTGCCCTGGCTCTCGCCCAAAGCTGCCCCCATTTTGACATCCGGGCCATCACGGCGGTCTACGGCAACATGCCCTTGAAGAAGACCCTCTACAACGCCCGCGCCCTCAACGAGGTGCTGGCCATCGGCGCCCAGGTGGCGGCGGGGGCCAAAGAGCCCTTTTTTAAGAAATACGACCGGGGCGACGACTATGTGAGCCCGGTCCACGGCAGCACCGGTATCGCCAGCATCCTCCTGCCGGAGGGCCGCCGGCCCCTGGATGAGGACGAGGCCTGCGACGTCATCTACCGCGAGGCGGTGCGGGCGGGGGGCGAGCTGCTCCTCTTTGCCGTCGGCCCCCTGACCAACGTGGCCAAGGCCCTGATGCGCTATCCCAATCTGCCGGGCCTCATCTCCCGCTTCTACATCATGGGCGGCGGCATTGAGATGGGCAACCAGAGCCCCTATGCCGAGGCAAACATCTTTAAAGACCCCACCGCCGCCCGCATCTGCTTTGAAAAGCTGCCCACCCACATGGTGGGGCTCAACGCCACCTGCGACGGCGCCCTGAGCGAGGCAGATTTGGACGAGCTCATCGCCGCCTGCGGCGACGGCCCCAAGGCCGCGCTGCTCAAGGAGCTCTTCACCTATTCCCGCCACAATGCCTTTGTCAAAGGGCAGGATTCCAACATCATCCATGACGCCATCGCCGTGGCCTGGGCGATGGACGGAGCCGTCTGCGGCGGGGAAGAGCGCCATGTCTGGGTGCGGGACGATGCCGGTGACCGGGACGGCGAGACGGTGGCGGATCCCGCAGGAGTGGCCCCCGCCAATACCTGGGTGGCCATGACCACCGACACCGCCCGCTATAAGGGGCTCTTGCTGCAGATGTGCCGGTACTACCGGGAGATAGAGTAGTGTTGTCCGACGCTTGAAAGTCTGCAAAATCCCCATCCACCACCCGCATGGGGGGCCACAGTCGTCGGGGTAAGAAAGACCGGCTTTCAGACGATCCCGATCCACCCGCCTGTGTGGGGTGTGAGCAAAAAAAGTGCTGTCCGATCGGACAGCACTTTTTTAGTTGCGTTTATTTCAGCAGCCCCAAACGGCCTGCCAAGGTGGCGATGGTGCGGCCCAGGGGGAGCTCGTAGAGCTCTTTTTTGGAGAAGCACCGCAGGGCCAGCACCAACACAAAGTAGCAGCTGGCGGCCAGCAGGATGGCCACCAGGGTGCAGACCAGATTGCTCTTGACCAGCAGGTGCAGCAGGTGGTACCCGCCCCAGGCCACAAGCCCCATGAGGGCGGAGGAGAGGAGGGGGGCCAGGAAGATTTTTTTCAAGTTCTGCCGGTGGGGGAGGCGGGCCCGCAAAAAACGCCAGTTGAGCAGGCAGGTGGTCATGGGGAAGGTGATGTTGCCGATGACCAGGGCGTACACCCCCAGGTCGGTGAACCAGAGCAGCCCCAAAATCAACACCAGGTGGATGGCCAGGGCGATGGCGGAGTGCTTGACCGGGGTGCGCATAAAGCCCAGCCCCTGCAAGATGGCGCTGGTGATGGTGGAGAGGACGTAGAAGACCGCGGCCGAGGACCCTACCTCCAGCAGGTGTACCGCCAGGTCCCGGTAGGTGACCAGGCTGGGGAAGAGCAGGGTGATGATCGGCCGGGCCAACACCGCCAGCCCCACCGCGCAGGGCAGGACGATGACCGTGTTGAACTTGATCACCGAATCGGCCTTGCGGCAGACTTCGCGGTGGTCCCCCAGGGTCTGGGAGGCGACGATGCTGGGGATGACCGAGGCCGCCATGGCCGAGGCGATGGCCACCGGCACGTTGATGAGCAGCACGTACTGGGAGTTGAAGACCCCCTGCAGCGAGCTGACGGCGGTGGCAGCCATCCCCTTGGCCTGCATGATGTTGCCGAAAATCAGGTCGTCGGCGGTGTTTCCCAGCTGGTAGACCGTCTGGCTGAGGATCACCGGGAGGATGGTCAGCAGCAGGATGCGAAAGACCTGACCGCCGCTCTCCTCCACCTCGGTGCGGTCACGGCGGATCTGGCGCATGACGGTGGGCCGGTAGAGGGCGTAGACGACGACCAGCAGCAGCAGGGCGGTGGCGGCGCCGGCCAGGGTGCCCACCGTTCCCCCCGCCGCCCCGCGCGAAGCTGTCTGCGAGAGGCTGGGGCTGGAGGTGACAAAGGCGTAGGCCGCCCACACGCTCACCACCGCGTTGACGATCTGCTCAAAGATCTGCGAGAGGGCAGTGGGCATCATGGTGCCCCGCCCCTGGAAGAAGCCGCGCAGGGTGCCCACCATCGACATGATGAAGGTGGTGACTGCCAACACCCTCAGGGGGGCGGCCAGGCCGTCCCTGGCGTAGAGGTTTTCCAGCCAGCCGGCGCCGAAGTAGAGGACCAGGGAGACGGCGGTGCTGGTGGCCAGCCCCAACAGGAGGGTCTTTTGAAAGACATTGTGGGCATTGCGATACTGCTTTTGAACGATCCGCTGGCTCACCAACCGGGAGAGGGCCAGCGGCAGGGCGTAGGACGAGAGGGTGAGGGCAATGTTGTAGATGCCGAAGGCCACCGAATAGATGCCGTTTCCGTCTTCCCCCAGGATGTTGGCCATGGGGATGCGGTAGACCATTCCGATGAGGCGGACCAAAATCCCGGCCACCGCCAGGATGGTCCCCTGTACCAGAAAGTTCTGCTTTCGTTTGGATGCCATGGGCTTCCCCCTTTTACCGGCGGCCGGGGCAGACGGGCTGCCCCCTGGGAAAATGCGGTTTGGCCGCCAAAAGTTCCTATCTAGTTTACCACAAAACGCCGCCCATTTCTCGGGTTTTCTGAAATTCCGAGACCGCGCCTCTGCCGGGCTGCCGGCGAGGGATCACAGGGCGAGACGCTGCCCCACGTGCAGGGGGAACAGGCGGTCGCCCAACGTCCCCTGCAGCCCGACAAAGGGACCTTCCCCGGTGCAGTGACAGGTGTAGTAGCGGGTGTGGGGGTAGGCGGCCAGGGCCCGCCCTACCGCCTGCACTTCCGGCGCTCCGGCGGCCTGGCCGCTGCGGGGGCTGGTCAGGTGAAAGCCGCTCACCACCGCGTCCGGGGCCCGCCCCAGGTGCTGGGCGCAGCGGGACACGATGTTTTCGATCCCCCGGTGGGCGCAGCCCGAGAGGAGAAGGGCGGTCCCCCCCTCCTGCACCAGCAGGTACTGCTCGTGCAAGAAGGGATCGGGGCCCAAAACGCCGCCCTCTTCCAACAGCAGGTTTCGGTTGGTGGAGGGCCAGTGCTCCCGCTCCTGCAGGTCGGAAAAGAGGAGCAGCCCCTCTGCGGGGCGCTCCTGCGCGCCGGTGAACACCAGCTGGGGGGAAGCGGCGAGGGCGGGGTCGGGCCCGATGGGCCGGCAGCCGTCGCCGGAGCGGGAGAAGAGGGGAGCAAAGCACCCCTCCCGCAGGTAGACGGGGGCGCGAGTGTTGCCCGCCAAAAAGGTGGACAGCCCGCCACTGTGGTCGTCGTGCCCGTGGGAGAGAAAGGCCATCTCCACCGACGACAGGTCGATCCCCAACGTCCGGGCGTTTTCCCAGAAGAGGCCGCTGGCCCCCATGTCGAAGAGAAGGCGGCGGCCGCCGGCCTCCAAATAGATGCTCAAGCCGTGTTCAGCGCCCAAAAACGGGCTGTCTGAGCGGTTTTCCGACAGGACGGTGAGGACCATTGCCAACCTTCCTTTCTGCGCCTCTGGGGCGGGTCGTGGGCCTGGCCGCCGCTACTGGCGCTGTGCGCCGTCCAGGGCGGCCAACCGCTGCTGCTCCAACTTGGCGGCCTTGAGCAGGAAGCGGTAGACGGGGGCCAGCTGGAGCAGCTCCCTCTCCAGAAAGGCCGCCAACCGGTCGGAGAAGAGCAGCTCAAAATCTTTGCTGAAGGCGTTGAAGCCGATGTTGCGGCGCTCCAGCCACTGGCGCTCTGCGGCCGGGCGGTCGGGGTAGTGGGGGCGCTTGTAGAAATCGCCGTCCATCTCGTACTGTTTGCACTTGGCGAGGGATCTCTGCGCTCGGCGGTAGTCGGGGTCGCCCTCCAAAATCAGGCCGCGCAGGGTATTCATATACCCGGTGGAGGCGGCGTAGAACCCGCAGCCGTAGCCAAAGCCGCTCCCCGACAGGTCGAAGTAGAAGCCGGGGTAGTCGGTCCCGTGCATCCGCCCGCCCCGCTTGAAGATGATCCACATGTTGTCCCGGTAGAGGGAGGGGTCGTGGGTGTAGCGGGTGTCCCGCCAGATGCGGCAGATGGTGCGGTCCACCTTGGGCTCACACCCCAGCTCCCTGTCGATGGAGAGCATGCTGGGGGTCAGGGCCACCACCAGTTGGCGCAGCGGCTCTAGAACGCTCTTGCGGTAGCGGTCGTGGTGCTCGGCAAACCACTCCCGGCTGTCGTGCATTCGGTTTTCAAATAAGAAGTCCAGGGTGTCGGCGGAAAAGGGCATGAAAAAGACCTCCTGCTCTGCGGACCGCCCGGCGGCCGCACGATTTCACAGCAACAGGATACCACGAATCGGGGAAAAAGTCGAATGTTGGGGCCTGGTTTCCCCTCTCTTTGTCGGGGGACGGCAAAAAGCCCCCGGCCGGGCGGCCGAGGGCTTTGCAGCGGGTTTTGTCAGCGGACTTTCAAGTCTCTCATGGCGATGGCCTCGATGAAGAGGGTCACCCCGCCCACCAGCAGGTAGCCGGCCACCAGGTAGTTGAGCACCAGGGCGGAGAAGAGGGGCAGCAGGAGGAAGGAGAGGGCGGCCAGGAGGTTCAGCACCCCGCTGACCACCACCCAGCCGTAGCCGGACACCCCGAAGTAGCCCAGCTTGCTGGAAAAGGAGAGCTTGTTGACCCCGAAGACAAGCATCAAGAGCCCCAGGAGGAAGGCGAAGGTGGAGAGGGTGACCTCGGTGGGGGCGGCGAGGAGCAGCGCCCCGATGAGGAGGTTGAGGACGCTGCTGACCAGCCCGCCGGCCTCCCGCAGGAAGGGGGGCGCGCAGAAGTAGTCGATGAGCTGATAGACCCCCAGGGCGAGGATGAGGATGGCGGCTAGGGCGCTCATCACCCCGGCGCTCTGCACCGGGAAAAAGGCGCAGAGAAGGGCGCAGACCACCAGCAGGATGCTGATGATGAAACTGGCGATGCGGACCGAGCGCAGCTTGCGGTTCCACCCCTCTACCAGGGCGTTGGTGTAGTCAAAATCGGCGTCTATTCGGATCAAAGCGATCCTCCCCTTTCTGTTTTATCTGACCGTCGAGGGCGATGCCCCCTTGACACCTCTATTGTAGCGCCTGGCGGGGGAGATGAACATAGACAGAGGGGGCGGAGTGTCCAAAGTTTGGACAGGCGGGGGAAGGTGTCCGGCTTGAAAAGAGGATATTTTCCCGCATATCGGCCTGGGCGGAGGGAAGGGCGCCCGATGAGCTGCAAAAAATACCGCCGGCATCTGCCGGCGGTATTTTCATATCTGGGAAAAAGCAAGGAGTTTTGGCGACTAGGGGCGCTGACCCATGCCGCCTTCCAGGGTGAGGGTCTCGCCGGACATGTACTTGAAGTCGGGCGAGCCGAGCTGCACGCAGACCCGGCCGATGTCCAGCTCGGGGTCACCGAAGCGGCCCATGGGCACCCCTCTGAGGTTTTTCTCGTAGGCCTCAGGGTAGGAGAGCTTGAAGTTCTCCAGCTGGGCGGTCATGGCCAGGGGGCAGACCACGTTGACGTTGATGTTGTCCTTGCCCCACTCGGTGGCCGCGACGCGGGAGAGGCCGCGGATGCCCTCTTTGGCGGCGGCGTAGGAGCACTGACCCACGTTGCCGAAGAGGCCGGCGCCGGAGGCGAAGTTGATGACCGAGCCCTGGGTCTCCTTCAGGTAGGGATAGCACTCCCTCATGTAGTAGAAGGTGGCGTAGAGCCCGGAGTAGATGCCCAGGTCAAAGTGGTCTTTGGTCTGCATGGACAGGGGGATGCCCGAGGCCGACGCCTGGGCGTTGTTGATCAGCACGTCGATGCGGCCGAATTCGGCGATGACCTTCTGCACGGCTTCCTTGACCCGGTCCTCCGACTCATCGCTGGGGGTGACGTCCACCGCCAGCGGCAACACCTTGATGCCGTAGAGGCGCTCCAGCTCCTCCTTGGCGTCCAGCAGTTTCTGCTCGTTTCTGCCGGTCAGGACCAGGTTGGCCCCCTCCTTAGCATAGGCCACGGCAATGCCGTAGCCGATCGATTTGGCCTTGCCCCCGCCAGTAATGATTGCGACCTTTCCGTCAAAGATCCCCATTCTGCCCATCTCCTTAAAATCAATAAAATCCATCTGTCTGTACTGGGGTTTCCAAAGAGTATTGTACTCCTTTGTTAAAACATTGTCAATCAGGAATTTCGGACCTTTTCGCTCCCCGGTTCCACGAGCCGCCGCTCGGGGCGGCAGGTTTTTGCCCAGGGGTATTTTTGCCCCAAAACGGCCGATCTTGCGGAGATGCGGGGAACAAAAAAGGGCCCGGCAAAGCCAAACGGTCTTGCCGGGCCCCCTGGAACAGGGGTCACAGGTATTTCTCCTCGTACTCTTCGATGGGGATGGGGCGGCTGAACAAAAAGCCCTGGGCCAGTTCCACCCCGCAGTCGCGCAGCGCCGAGAGCTGTTCCTCCGTCTCGATCCCCTCGGCCACCACCTGGATGTCCATCTTCTTGCAGATGTCCACGATCGACTCCACCACGGTGCGGGCCCGGCTGTTGCAGGCCACGTCGTCCACCAGGGTCTTGTCCAGTTTGAGCACGTCGAACTCCACCGCGGAGAGCAGGGCCAGGTTGGCGTACTCGGTGCCGAAGTCGTCGATGGAGACGATAAAGCCCGCCCGCCGCAGGTCGTCGATCAGCGCCTTGAAATTCACCCCGTCGGACTCCCGCACCGTCTCGGTGATTTCGATTTCCAGGTACTTTTTCTCCACCCCGTACTGCCGGCAGAGGTCGTCGAGCCGCTGCACAAAGTCCGGCTGCGCCAGGGAGCAGCGGGAGAAGTTGACCGACACCGGCATGGCCTGTTTCCCCTGGTCAGCCCACTCCTTGAGGCGGGAGCAGGCGAACTGAAAGACGTAAAAGTCGATCTGGCTCACCGTCTGGCTCTCCTCCAGCAGGGGGAGAAAGTTGCCCGGCAGCACCAGCGAGCCGGAGCGGGGCTGGTAGCGCACCAGGGCCTCGGCCCCCACGGCGGTGCGGTCGCCTGAGGAGATCTTGGGCTGCAGGTAGACCACAAAGCGGTTTTGCAAGATCTCCTTTTGCAGCACCTGCGGGTCGGACAGGTGGAGCACCTCGTCGCTGTGGTGGCGGTAGCGGTTGGAGGCGGGGTTTTGGCGGTAGAACTCCTTTTTGTCCTCGTACATCTCGGCATCAGCGCTGGCGATGATCTGCTGCAGGTCTTCAAACTGTTGGGCCCAGCGGGCGCCGATGGCGGCCCGGCAGCTGGTTTTCACCTGAAAGCGCTGCCGCAGTGCCTTGACCTGCGCCTCGAAATCGCCCTGTGCCATCCCCGGGCAGATGATGACAAATTCGTCCCCGCCGATGCGGTAGAAGTTGGCCCCCTCAAAGACCGCCTGCATCTGTTGGGCGCACTCGGCCAGCACCTTGTCGCCAAAGGCGTGGCCGTGCCGGTCGTTGATGTCCTTGAGACCGTTGATATCCAGGTAGACGATCCCCACCGGCCCGGTCTGGGCGGTGAGGGCCTCGGCGTCCTCCATAAAGCGGTTGCGGTTGAAAAAGGAGGTGAGGGTGTCGTAATAGCTCAGCCGGGAGAGCTCGTTTTCGCTCTCGGTGCGGCGGTGGGCGAGCATGAGGAAATACCCCAGCGTCTGCAGCAGCGAGGAGACGGTGCGCACGTTGAGGGAGTGGGGGTTGTCCACCCCCACGAAGCCCCGCAGCTGGCCGTCCTGCTCCAGGGGGGCCACCACCAGGCTGACGATGTCCTGTTTGCGCAGCAGCTCGTACTCCTCTGGAGAGCGCTCCCGCAGCTCCTCTATGTTTTCCACGGCCACGCACTCCTGGCGGTCGAAGAAGGGCATCCAGCGGTCGATGGAGGACAGAGGCATCTCCTGCAACAGCTCTTTTTGCGAGGCGATCCCGTCTGCGCACCACTCGTAGTCGTTGTAGAGCAGCCCCTCCCGCTCAAAAAACAGGTAGGTGCGGTCGGCCGACAGGTAGCGGCCCACCTGTTCCAGCACCAGGGGGACAGACTGATCCAGGTCGTGCTCCCGATAGAGGGCGCGCACGCACTCCATCAGCATCTGCTCGGCGTCGAGGGTCCGCTTGAGGGACTGCTTTTCCGCCTCCGCCTCGGTGATGTCAAAGGCGATCTCCAGCCGGGCGTCCCGGCCTTCCCACTCCAGCAGCCGGTCTTTGAGCAGGTAGTGCCGCTGGGTGATGGGGTTGGTGTATTCCCAGGTGTAGGTCTCGCCGGGGATCAGCTGCTGGCTGTTGCAGAAGGAGCAGGGCTGCGAAAACCCCTGCAGCACCTGGTAGCACTTCTGCCCCGCCACCTTGTCCAGGTGGAAGGTCTTGCGCCCCGTCTCGTTGATGAAGAGGAGCTCGTGGGTCTCCAGATCGGAGACGTACATCAGCTCAGAAATGTCGTCGAGGGGGGCGCGCAGGTCCTCCGACATCCGCGAGAGGCTCTCCTGCCGGGCGCGGTTGGCCTCTTCCTCCGCCTGCAGCTCTCGCTGCCGCCGGGCCTGCACCGCCCCGTACCAGGCCAGCAGGCCGGTCAGGGCCAAAAAGACGGCGCTGAGAATGAGCAGGGCCAGTTGCGCCCTGTCCACCTGCCGCTCAGAGTAGACTTCGGCAGCCGACACGGTGCGGTCGGCCAGCTCAAAATAGGACTCGCTCAGGCGGTAGAGCGCCTCTCCGTCGGCCCCCTCGCGCACCTGGGCGACGGCGTCCCTGATTTCCCGCCACCCGTCTTGCATCTGGGAGACCAGACCTTGGAAGGTGTCGTCCTTCAGCCGGGCGAGGCCGTTTTCTCCCTCGCCGGTGGCCAGTTCATTTAAAATACCGTCGATCCGCTCGACAAGGGCATCGTTGGGGTGGCCGGCCAGCTCTTCTTTGACCAGCCTCTGGGTGGCGCCCCGCACCACCCCCGCGTAGTTGATGACCCGGGCGTTTCCCTGTAACCCCCGAATCGACAGGACAGAGAGCAGTCCGGTGAGAAGCAGCGCAGCGGCCAGCAGGGCCGGCATCATTCGTTTGTGCATCTTGTCCTCCATGACCGAGGGTCCGCATCTATTTTGTTTATTATATCAATGTCTGTCGAAAAGAGCAACCGCAAAAAGGGGATGTTTGGAGAAAGATATATCTCGCGTTCACGGTGTCAAAATCGGCTCAAAACACAAAAAAACCGGCTGTCCCACAAGAGAACCCGGTTTTGAGAGATGTCAAAAAGTTATTTCAAAAAATTACATCAATTTGCAAAAAAGAGACTTCAGTTCTTCCACACTAATGTCTCTGGGGTTGCCGAGGCAGTAGACGTCGGCAAAGGTAGACTCGATCAGAAAGAGGAGGACTTCCTCCCGGATGGCCTCCAGCTTGGAGAGGTGCCCACATCGACCGAGAGCTGCTTGACCGCGCCGACGGCGGCCCGGCGGTACTCGTCCTGGGACATTTCGTCTACCCCTTTGCCCCCATGGCCCGGGCAATCTCCTGGTACTTTTCGCCAATGCAGGCGGCGTTGTACTCCACGACGATGGGGAGTACAGAAAATCCGTGGATTATAAAGTGGTCTCTGCCAGAAGTAGAAGACATATCCTTGAAAAGAACTAGATGAAATTTATGGCCGTCCAAAAGTAACAATGCCCAATCCACTTCTAAAGAGTCTTGGAACCACGATTTTCGCATCTCGTGTCAGTATTTGTCCGCTACTATATGAAATTACACCTGTTTCGTGAAGCTGACGAATCATATCCTCCCCTTCAGGTTGTAAATTTTCCATCAGCTTAATTATTTCCTCTTGTGAATATTCTGCAGTCTGCTGTCCAGTAAATCTTTCAAAATGCTTTGACAAATACCTAAATTCACTGAGATAACTTTGGACTTTAACAGTAGAGACATAACTAAAAGCATTCCTTATTGAGAGCCCCGATATGAGGGATGTATTAGGGTTTATTTCTCGATCGAATTCTTCTTTTAGCTTAAGCTCTTCTTGTTTTGAATAATTGCCGAAATTTATGATTTCTCGGGGATAGACACCACCTAAACCATCTTTAGATCGCTCAATAATCCATGACATTGTTTTGGCTTCACGTGGACCAGGGTACACCTTGGGCGGAAAAAGTGCATTAAAACAGCCGTTAACATCTTTTTCCCAAGAATCTGTATGGGCACTCTCTTCTACATATTTTCTGATAGTTTTGTTGTATACTGCGCGTTTAACAAGAAGGTGTTTGAGAGAATCTTCATGCCACGTAATAATAGTAGTCTTATCTGTCAGATGGCTTTTATTTACAAAAGATAGAGTATTCCATATATCTGTTCGAAGAAAAATTTTCAGTTTGATATTGCTATATCTAGAAACAAAGTCTATGTACGCCAAAAATAGTCCTTCTATACACTCTTTTCTTACATTGGCTTTATTAGGAAATAGCTCATCAATCTTGTCCAGAAGCAGCCAAACAGTTTTTTTCTCTGATACAAGGTAATCATTTATTTCACTTAACAGCTCATATATAGATACTTTGCTATTTTTGCTTAATAATATTGAAACATCTTTAAAGTCAATTTGCTCTAGTTGCGGTGGCTCGCCAATAAAGCATTCATATAAGCGTTTGAGAATAGCACTTATACGATAGTCTTTAATAGAATGTGATTTTTGGAGAACTCTTCGTCCATTTTTGCCGCATACAATTGAGTAGCTTTTATAAAGTGAATGTATTATCTTATATGTTATATAAATTTTCCAGGCGGCTTCAGGTGATATATTTTGGCTTTCAATCTGATTTAAAAGCTGCATATCGTCCATTTCTGCAACGTCTTTGAATCCTACACCGGCTACTAGGTAGACATTGTCTATGGCATGCTGGGCCATCTCTCTTGCAGATTCTTCATACTTTGTAAAAAGTCTATATAAGGCACTTTTCCCAGCACCTTTGCTTCCAAGGAGAAGTGCTGTGTTTGGATCCAGAAATTCGTCAAAGTTTTTAGTTTGGATAAATATTTTATCTAAGTTTGTCTCTGATTCAGAATCGACAGATCCAAAATTGAGTTCTTTGAGAAGGGTTTCTTTTTTCATTGCTTTTCCCCTAATATTAAGTTAAGTAATTTTACCAAATTTAAACTTTTTAGTAAATAAATATTTTTGGCTTTCCTGAAGAGTGAAATTTTTTGTCAAAGATAAACTAATGGTACAAAAATATAAGTAAGAAAAAAGTCGCCGACACGTGTCGGCGACTTTTTTCTTGTGGTCGAGGTGACAGGACTTGAACCTGCGGCCTCTGCGTCCCGAACGCAGCGCTCTACCAAACTGAGCCACACCTCGGTGTTGTTACCTTCAATATTATACTCGTTCCCGCCAAAAAAGCAACCCCCATTTTGTGTTCATTTTCCCCTTTTCCCTCTTCGCCCGCCGGGGCGGAAAGGGGGGCTGCGGCATACACTGGCATGTGGGGCTGCGGCCCCGCCATCTTTCGGCTTTTTTAGAAAGGACCGATTCTTTTATGAGACAGAATTCCGAGAGCTGCTTTGTTCGCAGCTTCATCATCGTGGTGGCCGGCCTTCTCTTTGCGGGGCTGTCCTTTGCCGTGCTGGCGTCGGGGTACTTCTGCGCCAGTTCCTACATCTACGCCATCCTCATCTTCCTGGGGGCGGCCATGCTGTTGGGGCTGCTCTTTTCGACCCTCCTCGCCCGCCGCTCGGCCGAGCTCAAGGCCGCCTACTGCTGTTGCGGCAACCTCGCCGCGGTGGGGGCCGCCGGCACCCTGCTCTCCGGGCTGCTCTTCTCCCTCAATGAGGACTGCAGTTCGATCATCTCCCGTGTCGGGGTCAGCACCACCCTCTTCTTTTTCTTCCTGGCAGTTGCCGGTATCTTCTGCTATCTGCGCGCCTATGCGGGCTGCCACCGCGAGAGCTGTGGCTGCTCGGGCAGCTGCGGGTGCCAGGGCGGCTGTGACTGTCAGGGACACGGCTCCTGCGCCTGCCAGCGGGGAGAGCAGGAGCGCTGAGCATCCCCTCTCCCCTTTTAAGACGACCTGTGAGAAACGGATACACGCGGCAAAAAAGCGCCTTCTAAGGCGCTTTTTTTGCGCCCATCGCCTCCCGGCGGTGTATTTTGCCCCCACCCGACCCAGACTGATGGAGAGGAGCGCCCCGCATGGGCGCAGCACTTGAAAGAAGGAGTGATCGGTTTGCAGGCATTTTGGAGCGACCTTCCCCGGGGGACGGCCTACCCGCCCCTGCAGCGGGACCTTGAGGTGGAGTTTGCCGTGGTGGGGGCCGGCGTTGCAGGGGTCACCGCCGCCTATCAACTGGCCCGGGCGGGCCGGTCGGTGGCGCTATTGGAGAGGGGGCGGATCGGCGGCGGCACCAGCGGCTACAACACCGGCAAGCTCAGCTGTCTGCACGGCACCCGGCTGCTCACTATCTCTGACCGCTACGGGCCGAAGATGGCCGCCGTCTATCTGGCGGAGAACAAGCGGGGGGCCGCCTTTGTCCGCCGGATGGTGGCGGAGCACCAGATCCCCTGCCGCCTGAGCGAGGCCCCCTCCTATCTGTACAGCCAGACCCCCGCCACGGTGGACGAGTTGCAGCGGCTGGCCGCCCTCGCCCAGCGGCTGGACTTCCCCCTGGCCGCGGTCAACCGCCTGCCCGCCCCCCTGCGGGTGGAGCTGGCCCTGCGCGCCGACGGCGAGGCCACCCTCAACCCGGTGCGCTACCTGGAGGGGGTGGCTGCCCGCGCGGCCAAGGCGGGCTGTACCATCTGCGAACAGATCCCTGTGGCCAAGCTGGAAAAGCAGGCCGGCGGCGTCACCCTCACGGCGGAAAACGGCAGCCGCATCCGCGCCGGGCAGGTGCTCCTCTGCACCCACTACCCCCTGTACGAGGGGAAGGGGCTCTACTTCACCCGGCTCTACCCGACGCGCTCCTACGCCGTGGCCGCCCGGCTCGAGGGCGAGCCCTTTTGGGGCCAGTACATCAGCGCCGAGGAGCCGGTGCGCTCGCTGGCGGTCTGCCGCGACCGGGACGACCGCCCGGTGCTGGTGGTGGCGGGGGAGACCTGTCGCACCGGGCGGACGGCGGGGGATGAGTTCTCTACCCTGCAACTCTACGGCCTGCGCCACTTTTCCCTGGGGAAATTTGTCTGGCGCTGGGCCGCCCAGGACTACCGCACCCCCGACGAGCTGCCCTATGCCGGCGAGGTGGACAGGGGCGACCCCCGGGTCCTCTTCTGCGCGGGCTTTGGCAAGTGGGGGATGACCGCCGGCACCGCCGCCGGCCTCTATCTGGCCGGGCGCTGTCTCGAACCGTCTGGAGCCCCCTCACCCCTCTACGACCCGGCCCGCCACAGCGACATCTGCTCCTTTTCCTATATAAAGGAGGGGGCGGCCACCGCCGCCTACTGGGTGGGGGAGCGGCTGCGCCCCACCGGGGACCTTCCGACCCGCCCCGGACAGGCGTCGGTGGTGCGCATCGGCGGCCGCCGATGCGGGGCTTACCGGGATGAGGAGGGGGAGCTGCACCTGGTCTCCCTCACCTGCACCCACCTGGGCTGCGCCCTCCACTGGAACGCCGCCGAGACCAGTTGGGACTGCCCCTGCCACGGCTCCCGCTTCTCGGTGGACGGCGAGGTCCTCTGCGGCCCCGCCGACACCCCCCTTGCCCGGGTGGAGCTGCCCCCCGAAAAGGGGGAATAGAGGGGAGATCCTGCCCCGCCGGCGCGCTGTTTCCCCCTTTCTTTTTCACCGAATCGACAAAACCCGCCGCAATCTTTTGTCGGCTATTGACAAGGCTGGGCCGCGCACTCATAATAAGACTATTAGAGAATTGAGGAGGCATCTGCGCCATGCGTAAAGAGCTCGACAAGAAATACGACCCGGGGCAGGTCGAGGACCGCATTTACGACTTCTGGCTCTCCGGCGGGTATTTCCACGCCGAACCCGATCCCGATAAAAAGCCGTACACCATCGTCATCCCCCCGCCGAACATCACCGGGCAGCTCCACATGGGCCACGCCCTGGACGAGACCTTCCAGGACATCCTCATTCGCTACAAGCGGATGCAGGGGTACGAGGCGCTCTGGCTGCCGGGGACCGACCACGCCTCCATCGCCACCGAGGCCAAGATCGTCGAGGCCATGCGCCAGGAGGGGCTGACCAAGGAGGACCTGGGCCGCGAGGGCTTTTTGGAGCGCGCCTGGGAGTGGAAGGAGAAGTTCGGCAGCCGCATCATCGAGCAGCTGAAAAAGCTCGGCTCCTCCTGCGACTGGGAGCGCGAGCGCTTCACCCTCGACGAGGGCTGCTCCAAGGCGGTGCGCGAGGTGTTCTGCCGCCTCTACGAGAAGGGGCTCATCTACCAGGGGGAGCGGATCATCAACTGGTGCCCCCACTGCAAGACCTCCATCTCCGATGCGGAGGTGGAGTACGAGGAGCAGGCCGGCCACTTCTGGCACATCCGCTACCCCTTTGCCGACGGCAGCGGCTACATGGAGATCGCCACCACCCGCCCCGAGACCATGCTCGGCGACACCGCCCTGGCCGTCCACCCCGAGGACGAGCGCTACCGCGACTGCGTGGGTAAATCGGTCATCCTCCCCCTGGTGGACAAGGAGATCCCGGTGGTGGCCGACGAGTACGTCGACCGGGAGTTCGGCACCGGCGTGGTGAAGATCACCCCCGCCCACGACCCCAACGACTTTGAGGTGGGCGCCCGCCACGACCTGCCCATCATCAACGTCATGACCGAGGACGGCCACATGGCCGAGTGCGCCGGCAAGTACGCCGGGATGGACCGCTACGAGGCCCGCAAGGCCATTGTCGCCGACCTGGAAGCCGGCGGCTACCTGGTGCGCATCGAGGATCACACCCACAACGTGGGCACCTGCTACCGCTGCGGCACCACCGTCGAGCCGATGGTCAGCAAGCAGTGGTTCGTGAAGATGGAGGAGCTGGCCGCCCCCGCCATCAAGGCCGTGCGGGAGGGGGAGACCCAGTTTGTCCCCGCCCGCTTTGACAAGACCTATTACAACTGGATGGAGAACATCCGCGACTGGTGCATCTCCCGCCAGCTGTGGTGGGGCCACCGCATCCCCGCCTACTACTGCGACGGCTGCGGCGAGACCATCGTCGCCCGGGAAGAGCCCGCCTGCTGCCCCCACTGCGGCGGCAAGCTCCGGCAGGACGAGGACACCCTGGACACATGGTTCTCCTCCGCCCTCTGGCCGTTTTCCACCCTGGGCTGGCCGGACAAGACCCCCGAGCTGGACTACTTCTTCCCCACCGACACCCTGGTCACCGGCTACGACATCATCTTCTTCTGGGTGGCCCGGATGATCTTCAGCTCCATCGAGCAGATGGGGGAGGTCCCCTTTAAGACCGTCTTCATCCACGGCCTGGTGCGCGACGCCCAGGGCCGCAAGATGTCCAAGTCCCTGGGCAACGGCATCGACCCGCTGGAGGTCATTGCCCAGTACGGGGCCGACGCCCTCCGCCTCACCCTGGCCACCGGCAACAGCCCCGGAAATGACATGCGCTTCTCCGACGACAAGATCATGGCCAGCCGCAACTTCTGCAACAAGATCTGGAACGCCGCCCGCTTCATCCTCATGAACCTGAGCGACGAGGAGCTGGAACCCGGCCTCCCCAGCGAGCTGGAGATCGAGGACAAGTGGGTGTTGAGCAAGTACAACGAGATCGTCCGCCAGGTGACCCAGAACATCGACAAGTTCGAGCTGGGCATCGCCCTGGGCAAGGTCAATGAGTTCGTCTGGGACATCGTCTGCGACTGGTACATCGAAATCGTCAAGCTGCGGCTGCAGGCCGGCGGCGAGCAGAAGAAAAACGCCCTGCGGGTCCTCTGCACCCTCTTTGAGGGCACCATGAAGCTGCTGCACCCCTTCGCCCCCTTCATCACCGAGGAGATCTGGCAGGCCCTGCCCCACCAGGGGGAGAGCATCATGACCGCCCCCTGGCCGGTCTACGACCCCGCCCTCTCCTTTGCCAGAGAGGAGGAGCAGTTCGAGATCATCATGAAGGCCATCCGCGCCATCCGCAACCGCCGCAGCGAGCTGCAGGTCCCCCCCTCCAAAAAGGCCAAGGTCTTTATCGAGACCGAGCGGGTCGAAGTCTTCTCTCAGGGGGAGGAGTTCATCAAGCGCCTGGCCTCCGCCAGCGAGGTGGCCGTCGCCCCCCAGCTGGAATTGGAGGGGATGGTGATGGCCATCACCGCCGAGGCCAAGATCGGGATGCCGATGGACGACCTGGTGGACCGGGAGAAGGAGCGCCAGCGCCTGGAGAAGGAGAAGCTGGGCTGTGAGAAGGAGATCGCCAGCCTCACCGGCAAGCTGCAAAATGAAAAGTTTGTCAGCCGCGCTCCCCAGAACGTGGTGGACTCCGAGCGCGAGAAGTTGGCCCGCGCCCAGGAGCGGCTCAAAAAGGTGGAGGAGAGCCTGGCCGCCCTCTAGCGCCCCTCTCTGCGCCCTCACTGCCAAACTGCCAAATTGCCCTGTGCGGGCGGCGGGCCTTCCCGCCGCCCGCACTTTTTTTGCCCGCCCCTAGGGCGGAGAAAGGGAGGTACACCATGACCTATGAACAGGCCCTCGCTTATATCCACGGCCGCCGCCGGGGCCTGCCCAAACCCGGCCTCGCGCGGATGCGGGAGCTGATGCGCCGGCTGGGCGACCCCCAGGACCGGCTGCGCTGCGTCCATGTCACCGGCACCAACGGCAAGGGCTCCACCACCGCCATGGTGGCCGCCGCCCTGCAGGCCGCCGGATACCGGGTGGGGCGAAATGTCTCCCCCTTTGTCCTCGAGTTCCGCGAGCGCTTTCAAATCGACGGGGAGATGATCCCCCCCGCCGCCCTGGCCGCCCTCACCGAGCGGGTGAAGACCGTCTGCGATGCGATGGAGGGAGAGGGCCTCTACGCCAGCGAGTTTGAAATCGACACTGCCATCGCCTTTTTGTGGTTTGCCGCCGAGGGGGTGGACCTGGTCTGCCTGGAGGTGGGGATGGGGGGCGACACCGACGCCACCAACGTCATCCCCGCCCCCCTCTGCTGCGCTATCACCCCCATCAGCCTGGACCATACCGCCGCCCTCGGCCCCACCACCGCCGCCATCGCGGAGCGCAAGTGCGGCATCATCAAGGGGGGCGCGCCGGTGGTCTGCTGCGCCGGGCAGGATGCGGCGGCCCTGGCCGTCATCCGCGCGCAGTGCGCCCGGCGGGGTTCCCCCCTCTTTCTCCCGGACCCGGAAGCCCTCCGGGTGGCGAGAAGCGGCCTCTCCGGCAGCACCTTTGCCTACCGGGGGCTGCCCTACGCCCTCTCCCTGGCGGGGGAGTACCAGCTGCAAAACGCCCTCACCGCCATCGAGGTGCTGCGCGTCCTCGCCGCTCAGGGGCTGGCGATCTCCCAGACGGCGATCCGGGCGGGGCTGGCCGCCGTCCGCTTCCCCGCCCGCTGCGAGCGGCTGGGGGAGCGGCCCACCCTCCTGCTCGACGGGGCCCACAACCCGGCGGGGATGGCGGCCTTCTGCCGGGTGGTCGCCGCCCAGGACGCCCCCCGCAAGGTGGCGGTCACCGGCCTTTTGCGGGACAAGGACGCGCCGGAGATCGGCCGCTCGCTGGCCGGGGCCTTCGACGCCCTCTACCTGGTGGCGCCCCCCAGCGAGCGGGCGGCCGACCCCGCCCAACTGGCCGCCGCCTTTGCCGCCCAGGGGCTGCCCGCCACCCCCTGCGCCTCGCTGGAAGAGGCCCTGGCCGCTGCCCGCGCCGAGCTGCCGCCCGCGGGATTGCTGGCCGTCTGCGGCTCCCTCTACCTGGCGAGCGAGGCGCGGCCCCTCCTTTTGGCCATGGGAAGGGGAGAGAGGACGCCCAACAGGTAGAAGACCACCTCACCGCTCGGGCAGCAGGGAAAATTGGCGCGGGTTTTGGTGGGGTGGCCGGGAAGAGGTGAAACTTACCTCTTTAGGGCGCTTGCCTGTTCGGCTCTACTTGGTAGCTCTCTCAAAGCCGCGTTGCTTTGGTGGCTCGCTGGAGGAGACCCTGGTCGCCTGTGTAGAGCCGTCGCTCGAGGGATTGCTGGCTGACTATGGCTCCCTCTACTTGGCGGGCGAAGTGTGGCCTTTTCTCCCGGCTATTGAGTGGGGGAGCGGCCCATCCACAGATAGAGGACCACCTTGCCGCTCGGGCAGCGGGTGGAGGGAGTCTTTCCCACCTGGACGGCGCTTTTCGATTGGCCCTCGTAGATGGGCGCCCCTGCGGCAGAAGGAGAGGGTGCAATCTGGGTCCAGGGGGAGCGGGACCGGCCGCTTTGCCGGCGGGGGAGACAGCAAAAAAAGGGGCGAGGGGGAGAGCAGTTGCTGCTCTCCCCCTCGCCCCTTTGGCAAAGTCCCTACTTTCGCCTGACGGGGATCCAGATTTCGCTGAGGTAGGCTTCGTCGTCCATCCCCTTGGGGAACTGCGCGGGGTCGCTGTACCACTCGATGTTGTAGCCCGCGGCGATTTCATAGTCCCCGCAGGTGGGCAGCCACTCGGAAAAGACCTGTTCGTGCACCCGGTGCAGGGCCTGGGGCATCGCCCCCTTGCAGGGGAACACCGCCCAGCGGTGGGCCGGTATCTCCCGGACCACAAACCCCTCCGGCGCGGCGGTGTTTGGCGGGCAGTCGTCCGCAATCAGGTATTCAAACCGATCGCCCTCCATCGGCTCGTCAATGCAGATGCCGTAGGTGCCCTGCACCACCGCCCCCCGGCCGCTGGCAAAGTGCTCCGTCCAAAACTGCGGGATGGCCCGGTCCGCCCCCTCGTAGGAGAAGGTCTCCGACACCCCCAAAACGGGAAAGGAATCTCTGTCGACAATTTTGTACTCCATGCTGGGACCGCCTTTCAGTGAAAATTTGAGTTTTAGCGGGGCAAAGGTCCGGACCGTCGCCCCGCCCCTGCGCACAGCCGTGGGGGTGGCACCGTGAAACCGGGCAAAGGCCTTGGTAAAGCTGTCTGGGGACTCGTAGCCGTACTTGAGGGCCAGGTCGATGACCCGGGCGTCGGTGGAGGCCAGCTCGCTCCCGGCCAGGGAGAGCCGCCGCAGCCGGATGTACTCGCCCACCGAAAAGCCGCAGAGCATGCAGAACCCCCGCTGAAAGTAAAAGGGGGAGAGCAGCGCCTGCCCCGCGATCTTCTCCATTGTGAGTTCGCCGTCGAGATGCCCCTCGATGTAGTCGATGGCCCTGCCGATCCCCGCGACCCAGTCCACTAAAACCGCCTCCTCTGTCTGTGTGTCCCCATCATACCGCATCGCTGGGGGAGAGACCCGATAGAACCTGCTCTCTTCTGTCCGCCCGGCGACTGGGGGATGTCTGTCGACACCATTCTACCACATCGCCCGGTCTCTGCGACGGCAGCGGGCGGGGAAAAATGGAAACCGGGGCAGAGGCCCCCGTTTCGGCAAAAATTGCAGAGGACATCCCGTAGGATAGAGGTATTCCAGGGGATGTCCTCTCTTTTTTACTAAATCCCGAAGAGGGACAGGCCCTGCCCGGGCGTCGCGCCCGGAGAACACGCGCGGGAGGTGCGCAGATGAATGTGAACTTGCAGGGGGACCGCGAGGCCCTCACCGCCTTTTTAGAGGGGGAGATCGACCACCACTCCGCCCGCTATTTTCGCGATTCCATCGACGAGCGGGTGGCGTCCCTCGGCCCCAAACTGCTGGTGCTGGACTTCTCCGGCATCACCTTTATGGACTCCTCGGGGATCGGTCTGGTCATGGGCCGCTATCGGACCATGCAGCAACAGGGGGGCGAGCTGCGGGTGCAGGGGGCCAAGGGGGCCATCCGGCGGATCCTGCTCCTCTCGGGGTTGGACAAGCTCGTCAGAATCGAATAGAGGAGGAAACCAGGAAGTGAAACCGACAAATGAAATGAAGCTGGCCTTTGAGAGCCGCTCCCAGAACGAGTCCTTTGCCCGGGTGGCGGTGGCGGCCTTCATCGCCCAGCTCGACCCCACGGTGGAGGAGATCAGCGACATCAAGACCGCCGTCTCCGAGGCGGTGACCAACTGCGTGGTCCACGGGTACAAAGACTGCATCGGCAAAATCTACATAACGGCAAAAATCTATCCCGACAACCGGGTGCGCATCATCATCCGGGACGCCGGCTGCGGCATCCCCGACATCGAGCGGGCCATGGAGCCCCTCTACACCACCTGCGACACCGGGGAGCGCGCGGGGATGGGCTTTGCGGTTATGGAGGCGTTCACCGACCGTCTGCAGGTGAGAAGTACGTCCGGAAAGGGGACCAGCGTCTATCTTGAAAAGCGCATCGCCAGCAAAGCAGCGAGATAAGTTCGTAGAGGAAAACCTCGGCCTCGTCCACGCCTGTGCGGGCAGGTTCCGGGGGCGGGGGGTGGAGTACGACGACCTCTACCAGGCCGGGTGTATGGGCCTCATCAAGGCCTGCGACGGCTTTGACCCCAGCCTGGGGTACAAGTTCTCCACCTATGCCGTCCCGGTGATTTTGGGGGAGATCAAGCGGCTCTTTCGGGACGGGGGGGCCGTCAAGGTCTCCCGCAGCCTCAAAGAGGTCTCCCTCAAGGTGGCCCGCCAGCGGGAACTCATGACCCACCAGCGGGGGGAGGAGCCCACCATCGCCGAGCTCTCCCAGGCCCTGGGGATTGAGGAGGAGAAGATCGTCGAGGCCATCGGCATCTACAACCCCACCGTCTCCCTTACCGCCGGGGACGAGACCGGCCAGACCATCGACATCCCGGTCCCCTGCTGCGAGGAGAAGATCACCGACAGCCTCTCCCTGCGGGAGGTGGTGGGTCGCCTGGAACCGGTGGAGCGGCAGATCGTGGTGCTGCGCTACTTTCAGGAAAAGACCCAGGCCGACGTGGGGAAGGCCCTCTCCATGACCCAGGTGCAGGTCTCCCGCAGGGAGAAGAAGATCCTCTCCCGCCTGCGGGAGATGCTTGCCGAATGACTGCAAAAAAAGAGCGCCCCGGCAGACCAGACTGTCTGCCGGGGCGCTTTGTATGTATTTTAATGGAGGGGGGAGCGCTAGGCCAGGGCCTTCACCTTTTCCTGCAACCCCGCGATCTGCACTGTGTGCAGTTCGATGGTCTCGGTGTTTCTCTCCACCTGGGTGGACACCACGCCAATCTGCCGGGTGAGCTCCTCGTGCCCCTCCGCCAGCTGTTTCAGGGCGGGCAGGACCACGTTTTCCTGGGTCACCGCCACCCGGGTCAAGGTCTCTTCTACCTGATCGAGCCGCCCCTCTACGCTGTCAAGCCGGATTTCTACCCGGTCGAGCCGCTCATCGATGCCATCGAGGCGTTCATCAATGCCATCCAGCCGCTCGGTGAGCTGGCTCTCCAGCGTGTCCATCCGCTGGTTGAGTCGCGTCTCCATGGCGTCCATCCGCCGGCTCAACTGGCCCATCTGACCGGCCAGCTCTCCCATCTGCTGGTTGACCTGGCCGAACATGCCGCCGATTTGCTGGAGTAGTTGTTCGTTGTCCATCCTCTTTCCCCCCCCTCTTGCAAGGACAAGTTTGCCTCCATTATACCCTCCTCTTCCCCTTTCCACAAGAGGGCGTTTTTTAAAAAAAGAGACCGCCGGTTTCGGCGGTGCGGTCTCTCTGATGGGTCCTACTCTTTACTTATAGGGCATCTTGATTTCTTCCGGCAGGTCTTTGAGGGCATACTCACAGGCTTGCAGGACAATGGAGTTGAGGGGGACGCCGGTGTGCTTTTTGAGGGCGCAGAGCTGCTCGTAGAGGGGCTCTGTAAAGCGGGTGGTCAGAGCGACGTCCGCCCGTTTATAACTGATTGCTTTGAGTTCAAAGCCCATCGCCTACCGTCCCCTCTCCATCCTGCCCGTTTCATGCCATGGTTTTATCATATTCAAAATGGAGGGATATTTCTATAATCAAAAGTAGTATCATATTTGATGACACAGGCGGGGGCAGCCGCGACACTGGACGGATACCTTCCCGCCGCGCTATCCTGTGGGGGGAGGGGATGGGGATGAACAGCATCAAAAAGGCATACCGGCAGAGTCGACCCTTTTTCGAGGGCCGGCGGCGGCACTCCCCCAGCTACCGGCGGGCCGTCGCCCAGTGGAACGAAATCGAGCGCGCCTTCAACCAGATAGGGGGCGAGCCTGCCCGCCTCTACGAGCAGTTGGTGCACGTCCTCCTCGTCTGCGAGGAGCAGGAGTACCTCCACGCCTTCGAGGAGGGGGTGGCCGAGGGGCGCTGGCAAGGCCGGCAGGAGGGGATCAAGGCCCTCAAAGCGCTCGAGTGCCAACTCTTCGACCAAATCGACGACCTCTCCTACCTGTGAGGGGCCTGCGCCCTCTGCTTTACAGAACAGCCCCCACCCCCCGCCGCACTGCTGCGGCCGGGAGAGGGCGCTGTTTTGCTGTGACCGTCTAGATTTCCAGCTGCCGCAACTCCTCCAGGTGGTAGGGGGTGCGCTGGTAGACAAAGTAGTTGAGCCAGTTGGTGTAGAGCAGGCTCCCGTGGGAGCGCCAGACAAAGGGCACCTCGCCCGCCGGGTCGTCCCCGGCGAAGTAGTTGCAGGGGGGCGCGGTGGGCAGCCCTGCCTCCCGGTCCCGCAGGTACTCGCCCCGCAGGGTGTAGCGGTCGTACTCCGAGTGGCCGGTGACAAAGAACTGCCGCCCGTTTTTGCTGGCGATGATGTGCACCCCCGCCTCCTCCGAGTCGGTGAGCAGCTCCAGCTCCGGCCGCGCCAGGATGTCCTCCCGCCGCAGCCCGGTGTGGCGGGAGTGGGGGGCCAGGAAGCACTCGTCAAAGCCGGTCAGCAGCGGGTGCTCCGGCTGCAGCACCCGGTGGTGAAAGAGGCCGAACTGCTTCTGCGCCAGGGGCACCTTGTCGATGCCGTAGTGGTAGTAGAGCCCCGCCTGCGCCCCCCAGCAGATGTGAAAGGTGGAGTAGACGTGGGACTTGCTCCACTCCATCAGCTCGCAGAGCTCCTCCCAGTAGTCCACCTCTTCAAAGGGGAGCTGCTCCACCGGGGCCCCGGTGATGATCATCCCGTCGAAGCGCTCGTCCCGAATGTCCTCAAAGCTCTTGTAGAATTTCAGCAGGTGATCCCCCGGGGTGTTTTTGGACACGTGGGTCACCGTCTGCACCAACTCCACATCCACCTGGATGGGCGAGTTGGAGAGCACCCGCAGCAGCTGGGTCTCGGTCTCGATCTTCTTGGGCATCAGGTTGAGGATCGCGATGCGCAGGGGGCGGATGTCCTGGCTCACCGCCCGCTCCTGGGTCATGATGAAGATGTTCTCCGAAATGAGGGTTTCCGCCGCCGGCAGGCTGGCGGGTATGTTGATGGGCATGAGCCGCTCTCCTTTCTCTTATATAGTAGGGGCAAAGGCCCCCTTTGAGCGAATGGGAAAAGTATAGCACAGCTCTGCCCCGATTGCAAAGCGCGATCGGCCGCCGGGGCAGGGAAGGGGAAGAGGGGGGAGAAAGTTGACGAACGGTAGAAAATCCCCCCGAATCCCGCTGCAAAAAGGGGAAAATGATTACCTTGTGTATAACCCCGCAAAAAAGTGAAAAAAGCTGGCGAAAATCTATTGACAGCAAGAGGAGGTCATGGTATTATACAAAAGCTGTCCGCGGGGGAAGCGCACGGGAGTGCGGTTTCCGAGGAGTGGGCCCCGAGATTCGAGCCGAGAGGGGAGAAAAAAGGGGTTGACAAAAAGAAGGCAGCGAGATATAATAAAAGGCACGGCGAGATGCCGAACGGACCTTGAAAA
>NZ_WWVY01000012.1:0-49304 GCF_009876955.1 Bittarella massiliensis (ex Durand et al. 2017)
GGCAAGACCGCCCAGCGGAACCACTTACAGCAGACCGAGAAAGAAATCGTCTGCGGGCAGGTGCAGGTGTCCCCATCGTCAAGGGCAATGCAGTTGCCGTCCTCACAGCAACAGCACTCCCGGCGTATCAGGGCGCTTGCCCGTTTCCGCTGCGCCGGGGTCATGCGGTAAAGGGAACCGTCCGGCCTGCATTCCAGCGGCGGCAAGTCTTTGTAGGGATTATTTTTCATGCGTTCCCTCCGTTTTGCTTTCCGCTGCCGTTCTCCCCGAAAAGGCTTCCTGCCCCATTCCTGCGGCGTGTTCCGGCGTTGGCACGCTCACCATAACTTCGGGACAACTTGTCCCAAAGTGACCTCTGGACAAAGTGTCCAGAAGTCGGCTCCTTGCGGTGCTTCCCCAGCCGGGGGTATTCCTTTTCGGACGGTCATTCGGTTTTCAAGGTGCTGTCCATCGATGAACTAACCTAAGTCTACACCGAAATGACCGCCCGTCCCGTATATCCGAAAGGTGGGAAATCTGCCTGAAAATCCCCCCATTTCCACGCTCTCGGAATTGTGGTAGAATGGAAGAAACTGAACAGTAAATTTGAAGTTGTGGAGGTAACACATAGATGGATCAAGGTAGAATTATTGTAATCACAGGTTCGCCGGGGACGGGGAAAACTACAACGGCATCTACTGTTGCAAAAGAATCGGATTTGGAAAAATCTGTGCATATGCACACAGATGACTTTTATCATTATTTGAGTAAAGGGGCAATACCACCATATTTGCCAGAATCAAATGAGCAAAATTTGATTGTCATTGAAGCATTTTTAGAAGCCGCGAAGCGATATGCTCGTGGTGGATATGATGTAATTGTAGATGGTATTGTAGGACCGTGGTTTTTAGAGCCGTGGCTCAACATTGTTCAAGAGCATTATGAAGTACACTATATCGTTTTAAGAGCAAGTAAAGAAGAAACTATGAAGAGAGCTATCAAACGCTCAAAG
Organism: Bittarella massiliensis (ex Durand et al. 2017); assembly: GCF_009876955.1. NCBI lineage: Bacteria > Bacillati > Bacillota > Clostridia > Eubacteriales > Oscillospiraceae > Bittarella (ex Durand et al. 2017) > Bittarella massiliensis (ex Durand et al. 2017). Next base: position 992 of record NZ_WWVY01000012.1, read on the forward strand.
TTAGACAGAGAAACAAATATTGAATTAGTTGAAACGATGTGGGAACAATTTTCCAATTTAGGAATCTATGAATCAAATGTTATTGATACAACTACGCACTCAGTCAAAGATACTGTATCAGCAGTAAAAGAAAAAATTGTAAGGGGTACTGCTTTACTGCTTTAGGCAATTCCAGTTTGTCGAGCAGACAAGGAGGGAGAACATGGAACTATCCATACAAGAACGCCTGAAAGACCTGCGTGTGGAGCGTGGCCTGACGCTGGAGCAGCTTGCGGAAGAAACCCATCTCTCCAAGTCTGCGTTAGGCAGCTATGAGGGGGACAAGTTCAAGGACATCAGCCACTATGCCCTTATCCAGCTGGCAAAGTTTTACGAAGTGTCCGTTGATTATCTGCTGTGCCGTTCTGAAACAAAAAATCACCCAAACGCCGATCTTGCAGACCTGCGTTTGAGTGATGATATGATTGAATTTTTGAAAAGCAGGCTGGTGGATAATGCCCTCCTGTGTGAACTGGCGACGCACCCGGATTTTCCCCGGCTCATGGCTGACCTTGAAATCTATGTAAACGGCATAGCGGCAAAGCAGGTACAGGGGGCAAACGCCATTGTGGACGCTGTGAGCGCAACTATTATGAAGCAGCACAATCCCGGTCTGACCGACCCGCAGTTAAGGCAGCTGATCGCCGCCCACATTGACGATGACAGCTTTTGCCGCCATGTGATACAGCAGGATATAAACAAGATAGCCCTTGACCTGCGGAAAGCCCACAAGGACGATTTTTTCAGTGTCCCGGAGGACAATCCTCTGGAAGATTTCTTGCAGACCGCCGAAGAAGCCGCCAGCCCAAACAGCGACCCGGAACAGGCTGCGATGGCCTTTATCTGCAAGCGGCTCAAACTGAACTATGGGAAGCTGTCGGAGGAGGAAAAGAAATGGCTGAAAAGGATTGCACAGAAGTCGGACTTGCTGAAAAATCCAAACCCGCAGCGGGGAAGAAAATGAGAAATTAGATATGCAAAAAGGAAAAATGAGATTCATTTTTAAAAAAAATCGGTAAAAGAGAAGGCAATCAAGAGAACTTTATTACGAATATCAAAAAATTCATTGTTCATTTACTGGAAGCTGTACCTAACGATATAGAAAAACTAAATTTTTCTGATTACCAGGAACAGAAAGAAAAAGAAGCAGAAAAAAGTATTGTAGGAAAATGTCCTAAGTGTGGCAACAATATTGTATTAAAAAAATCGTTTTATGGTTGTTCAAATTATCCTGAATGTAAGTTTACTTTAGCTGAACATTTTAGAAAGAAAAAACTCACCAAAACAAATGTAAAAGAATTACTAGAGGGAAAAGAAACCCTGGTAAAAGGAATCAAAACGAAAGATAGAAAGTCCTACAATGCCGTTGTAAAAATCGGAGAAAAGGGATATATTGATTTTATCTCTTTTTCAAAATAAGCATAAAAGCCCTTTAAAGAGGGCTTTTATATATTAATCACAAATCACTTATCACAAATCACAAGTGATTAATCACAAATCACTTGTGATTTGTGATTCCTAATGATACAATATTACTATACAAAAAAAGAATGGGGCGTAGTTATGGAGAAGGAAGAACTCAAAATACTTGAAGAATTAAGACGTATTTTAAACAGTAAAAATGAAGCGATTGTTATCTTAAACAATTATTTTAAAGGTGGTGTTGGAAAGTCAAAATTATCGACTATGTTTGCTTACTTGACAGACAAATTTAATTTAAAAGTTTTAATGATCGATAAGGACTTACAAGCAACATTGACAAAAGACTTAGCAAAAACATTTAAGGTAGAATTGCCACGTGTTAATTTTTATGAAGGACTGAAAAATGGAAACTTGGCTTCTTCTATTGTTCATTTGACTGATAATTTAGACTTGATCCCTGGCACGTTTGATTTGATGTTACTGCCAAAATTAACTCGCTCATGGACTTTTGAAAATGAAAGTAGATTGCTTGCTACTCTTTTAGCACCTTTAAAAAGTGACTATGATCTCATTATTATTGATACTGTACCAACGCCAAGCGTTTATACAAATAATGCAATCGTGGCAAGTGATTACGTCATGATCCCTTTACAAGCAGAAGAAGAAAGTACAAACAACATTCAAAACTATATTTCCTATTTGATTGATTTACAAGAACAGTTTAACCCTGGACTAGATATGATCGGTTTTGTTCCTTATTTAGTTGATACGGACAGCACAACGATAAAATCAAACCTGGAAGAACTGTACAAGCAACATAAAGAAGATAACTTGGTTTTCCAAAATATTATCAAGCGAAGTAATAAAGTAAGTACCTGGTCTAAAAACGGCATTACAGAACACAAAGGCTATGACAAAAAAGTTTTATCTATGTATGAGAACGTATTTTTTGAAATGCTTGAGCGAATCATTCAATTAGAAAACGAAAAAGAATAGAATCACAAATCACAAGTGATTAATCACAAATCACTTGTGATTTGTGATTGTTGATGATAAAATAAGAGTAAGAAGAAATAGAAAGAAGTGAGTGGTTGTGGGAAATTTAGGCGCACAAAAAGCAAAACGAAATGATACACCAATCAGTGCAAAAAAAGATATTATGGGGGATAAGACGGTTCGTGTTCGTGCTGACTTGCACCATATTATAAAAATCGAAACAGCAAAGAATGGCGGAAACGTAAAAGAAGTTATGGATAAAGCCTTAGAAGAATATATTCGGAAATATTTACCTGACAAACTTTAAAAGGAGTGAAAATGAAATGGCAGTTACTTATGAAAAAACATTTGAAATAGAGATCATTAACGAATTATCGGCAAGCGTTTATAATCGAGTATTAAACTATGTTTTGAATCATGAATTAAATAAAAATGACTCTCAATTATTGGAAGTCAATTTATTAAACCAATTAAAGCTTGCAAAACGTGTAAATCTTTTTGATTATTCTTTAGAAGAATTACAAGCCGTTCATGAGTATTGGCGGTCAATGAATCGCTATTCAAAACAAGTTTTGAATAAAGAGAAAGTGGCTTAATATGGCAAATATAGTCAATTTTACTGACAAACAATTTGAAAATCGCTTAAATGATAATTTAGAAGAATTGGTTCAAGGAAAAAAAGCGGTTGAATCGCCAACCGCTTTTTTACTTGGTGGGCAACCAGGGTCAGGGAAAACGAGTTTGCGAAGAAGATGATTGAGCAGGCAGGAACAAAGTGATAAATTCAAATTGTGAGGGAAAATATAGATGAATCAAGGAAGAATTATTGTGATTACAGGCTCACCGGGGACAGGAAAAACAACAACTGCGTCAATTGTCGCAAAGGAATCAGATATGGATAAATCAGTGCATATGCACACCGATGACTTTTTTCATTACTTAAGCAAAGGCGCAATACCACCACATTTGCCAGAATCCAACAAGCAAAATCTGGTTGTCATTGAAGCCTTTTTAGAGGCTGCAAAGCGATATGCTCGTGGCGGATATGATGTAATTGTAGATGGGATTGTCGGGCCATGGTTTTTGGAGCCATGGAAAGCTCTTGCCCAAGAAGATTACGAGGTACACTATATTGTATTAAGAGCGAGTAAAAAAGAAACTATGAAGCGAGCTGTGGAACGCTCAAAATTAGATAGAAAAACAAATATTGAATTAGTGGAAACAATGTGGGAGCAATTTTCCGGTTTGGGAGTATATGAATCAAATGTCATAGACACAACTACATTCACAATTAAAGATACGGTTTCCGCAATAAAAGAAAGAGTTGCATGTGGGACGTCTTTACTATCTTAGACATTCCCATTTGTCAGGAAGATAGCAAAGCCAGCCGAGCCAGTCAACGGTCAAGATGAACGGCGCATTTCATGCGCCGCCGTTGACAGTCACGCCCGTCTTTGCTAAAAAGTAATCAAGGCGGGAAAGCCCTAAAATGGCTTCCCGCCCATTTCAATTTTTAGAAAAGAAACGCTCCAAAATCAGAAAGAGAGCGGCCAAGCACTTTGAGGGATTGGCCGCCTTGTCCACCCATTCAGCGGGACAGCGGGCGGAGGTCAAGGCCGGGTGTAAACCCGTTCATTTCAGCCTTGACGGTTGCCCGCTGTCCTGCTACTTTTCCGGGAGTGTGGCCACAACTTCGGGACACTTTGTCCACAAGTCGGAGCGTAGGACGAGGGACGGGGGCTTTCATATACCTGCCGCCGTTCTCTGAAAACAGCCCGATTTTTCGCTCATTCCCATTCGCAAAAATTCAGCCTGTTTTCCTGCCGGAGCAAACAGGGCGCATGAAGCACCGCACCCCGTTTTCCACGCCAGCCACGCCAGCAGGTATAACACACTACACTTTGCTTCGCAAAGTCGTGTGCCAAATGGGGGCTTTGCCCCCTTTGGAAACCCCCACAAGAAAAGGCGGTACGCTACCCCTCCACGGGGCGCATACCGCCTTTTCTTGTTATCCAGCCCTCCGGCTGTATCGGTTGAGCAAAAGTCAGCATGGGATTGGTGTGGTATCTTTAATTATGTGAAACTCCCCGCTCCCACTTGCTCACCGCCGGGGGGGAGACCCCCACCGCCGCCGCCAGCTGTTCCTGGGTCAGCCCTCTCTCCCTGCGCAGGCGCAGGATGGTCTCGCCGATTTTTAGTTCCATGTTCGCCGCTCCTCTCCGCTGTCCTGTCTGCTCTTATCCTACCACGGGGGAGCGGGCCCCCGCAATGGACGGGGTGGAAACTTGCGGGAAGAAAAACCTGCCTGCCGGGCAGGTCGCGCGGGGAGGGGGAAGGGGGATAAGGACAAAAAGAGGGGGCGCGCAGACCCTGCGCGCCCCCTCTTTTGGGGACAGGGGAGACGGTGCCTTAGTAGGCGCCGCCGGTCTCCTGATTTTTCAGCAGTTTGATGGCGGAGCTGGTGCCCAGACGGTCGGCCCCCAGGGAGATGAACTTCTCCATGTCGTCCACCGACTTGATGCCGCCAGCGGCTTTGATCTTGCAGCGGCCGGCCACGCAGCGGTTGAACAGCTCGATGTCGTGGAAGGTGGCCCCGGCGGTGGAGAACCCGGTGGAGGTCTTGATGAAGTCGGCCCCGGCTTCCACCACGATGTCGCACATCTTCTCCTTCTCCTCGTCGGTGAGGAGGCAGGTCTCGATGATGACCTTCAGCACGTGGTCGCCCACGGCCTCTTTGAGGGCGGCGATGTCCTGCTTGACATACTCGTAGTCGCCGTCTTTGAGGGCGCCGATGTTGATGACCATGTCGAACTCCTCCGCCCCGTCGGCCAGGGCCTGCTTGGCCTCAAACACCTTGACGGCGGTGGGGGTGGCCCCGAGAGGGAAGCCGATGACGGTGCAGACCGGCACCCGGCCGTTTAAGTACTCGACAGCCCGCTTCACGTAGCAGGGGTTGATGCAGATGGACGCGGTCTTGTACTCGATGGCGTCGTCGCAGATCTGCTTGATTTGCGCCCAGGTGCTCTCGGGCTTCAAAAGGGTGTGGTCGACTTTTGCCAGGATCTCCTGCTGGGTCATAACAAATTCCTCCTCAAAGATGGGTTGGTGGGCAGGCGAAAAGGGCGGCGCTCCGCCCGGTTGTACTGCCTCTATTATTTCTCCTTTTGCGGGAAAAGTCAATGGGTATTTGTAAAAAATGCGCGTTCATTTGTAAATCATTTTCTATCATTTGTTTGAATGGGTGAACATTTTGCGAGAAAAAGCGGCGGGCGGGCTCCCGAGAGGGGAGCCGCCCGCCGCAAAATAGGGAGGCGCATTTAGTGGTCGGCGCTGGCAAAGACCATCTCTTTGAAGCGGGCGGGGTCGATTTCGGTGATGAGGGTGCAGTTTTGGGGGTTGCCGCTGCGGCCGTCGAAGTCGTAGAGCAGCTCGCCCATGGCAAAGGGGCTCTTGACCTCCACGTCGGCAAAGCACTCCACCCGGCCGCGCACCACCCCGGGGTCCATCACCACCGCGGCGGCGGTGGGGTCGGGCATGGAGATGATGTCCTTGCCGTAGGCGCCCTTGTTCATCTCCAACAGGGTGCGGTTGGCGTCGATGTAGAAATCCCCCACCTCGGTGTGGTAGCCCCGCAGGACGGCCCGGTCGGCGGCGTCGATCTCGGTGTGGCCGTAGCAGACGTCGATAGGGACCACCGTCAGGTGCATCCCGCTGGCAAAGACGATCTTGGCCGCCTCGGCGTCCATGGCGATGTTGAACTCGGCATTGGCGGTAAAGGCGTCGATCATCCGGTACTGGCCGCCCATGAGGGTGATGTTCTTCACCCGCTTCATGGCCTCGGGGGCCAGGAGGATGGCCATGGCGATGTTGGTCAGGGGCCCCAGGGCGAGGATCTCCAAATCGTCCACCTCCCGCGCCAGGCGGATGATCTGGTCCACCGCGTGGCCCGGCGACAGGGGGACCGAGGGCTCGGGGTAGTTCATCCCCCCCAGGCCGTCGGGGCCGTGGGCCTGCTCGCCAAAGGAGGTGGGCTGCCCGAAGAGGGGGCGGGCCATCCCCGCGTAGACCGGCGGGCGGTAGGTGGCGGCCTTCTCCACGGCGATGCGGGCGTTGCGGATGACCTTGGGCAGGGTGATGTTGCCGCAGACGCAGGTGACGGCCTCGATGTGGAGGTCCGCACAGCGCAGGGACATGACCAGGGCCACCGCGTCGTCGGAGGCGGTGTCGGTGTCAAAGAGGATGTGGCGCATCAGAGAGACCCCCTTTCCAGGTTGGCGGCGGCCCGGTCAAACCAGGCCTGCAGGGCGGTGTGCTCCAGGCGGGTGATCACCTGGGCGGTGAGCAGCCCGGCCTGGCCGTCGATGATGGTGCCGGCCAGCCGGGTGGCGTTGAGCTGCCCGCGGGTGCGGCTGCCGGAGGTGTCCACCGACAGGTTGCAGGCAAAGCTCTCGGCGATGAGGGCGGGCTCGGCCGCCACGGCGGCCCCCACCGCCCCCAAAAGCCCCTGCCCGCCGTCCCGGTCCAGGAGGGCGCGCCACCGCCCCCCCTCGGGGAGGGAGAGGCCGGCGGCGGCTTCGGCGGCGGTCTCCCGCGGGAGGACGCTCACCGGCACCCCGCAGGAGAGGACCACCGAGGCCGCCTCGGGGTCGCACAGCAGGTTGTACTCGGCGGTCTCGGTCTGGGCGGGGTAGCCCAGCTGGGCCCCCCCGCAGAGGAGGATGCCCGCGGCCTGGGAGAAGCCGTCGGGGTCGCGCAGAAAGGCCATGGCCAGGTCGGTGAGGGGGCCCAGGGCCAAAATCTGCACCTGCTGGGGGGCGGCGGCCAGGGCGCTGCCCAGGGCCAGGATCCCGGCCAGGGGGTCTTTCTCCCCGGCGCTGGGGGCGGCCTCTGCCAGCGGGACCATGGGGCCGCACATCCCCTGGTGCAGGGGGGGCTCTCCCCCTGCCAGGCGGCAGCTCTCCCCGGCGGCGGCCAGGGCCTCTCCCGCGCCGCCGCGCCCGTAAGAGGCGACGACCGCGCAGACGGGGTGGCCGCTCTGCAGCAGGGCCGCCAGACCGGCGGCGCCCGCCCGGTCCATGTCTACGAGAATGGGTGACACAGCAAACACTCCTTTTCTCTGTGGTGGCCCTGGCAAAGGCGGAGGGCGGCCGGGGCCCTTGATCGACTCTAGTATACCAGAGGTCAAAGAGGGGGCGAAAGGACGGGCGTCCCCCTTTTTGCGTTTGTCCCCCTTGGGGGGATGTGGTATAATAAAAGCAATTGAAAGTTGACAGAACGGGCGGCGCGGGACGGCTCCCGTGCCGCTGTAAAGGGGGTGGGGAGATGGGCCGCGCGAGCGCACAAGAGCTGCTGTCCACCTGCCCGCCCGAGGTGGCCGCTGGCATTGAGCGGCAAACCTTTCCCCACGGGGCCCACCTGGTGGAGATGGGGCAGCGGGGGGGCCGGGTCTACCTCCTATTAGAGGGGGCGGCCACCGTCTCCACCGTGGGGGAGAGCGGCGCCGCCATGGTGCTGAGCATCTACCGGGCGGGGGACCTGGTGGGCGAGGCCGAGGTGGTGGACGACCTGCCCGCTATGGGCCAGGTGGCCGCCCTGGGGGAGTGCCGGGTGGCCGCCATGAGCCGGGAGACCTTTCTGCGCTGGCTGAAGGCGGACGAGCGCTTTGCCCGCTTTGTGGTGGGCGGCCTCTCCCGCAAGCTCTACGACTTTTCCGACAAGGCGGTGACCAACATCACCACCCCCCTGCGCCACCGGCTGGCGCTGCTGGTGGCAGAGGCCCCCGGCGGGGTGCTGCGGCTGGACAAGGAGATCGTCGCCGCCCAGCTGGGCACCAGTGTGCGCAGCCTCAACCGCACCATCAAAGAGCTGGTGCAGGAGGGGCGGCTGCGCTATCGGGCGGGGGTCCTCTCCCTGGTGCAAAGGGGCGAATAAATTACAATCTTGTCACATTGCTCCAAAAACACCTTGGAGGAGTTGTGCAATCTGGTAAAGTGCGGTATAATGACCGCGTAAAGATGAGCGGTCGGCGCAGGGCCGGGGGCGGCGTGCCCAGTTGGACCCGCAGCCAAAATCGTAACAAATTCTTCATCTCCGTTTAAGCGGTTTGATGGGCGCCATCGGCTATAGTGATGGTGCGGGAATGAACACCACAGGACAACATGGGGGAATCACAGATGAATGTGTTGATTTTAACAGGTCACTTTGGGCAGGGCCATTTTTCTGCTGCCCAGACACTGGGCGATGAGATACGGCGTTCCTTCAGCGATGTGAACATCACCCTGCGGGACATCTTTGAATACACCATCCCCAATTACAGCAGCCGGCTCTACCAGGGCTACACCCTGCTGGTCAACCGGGCCGGGAAACTCTACAACTGGTACTACAAGTTCACCGAGAATTGGAAGCGGGACATCCACCCGCCCTTCTGCCGGTACTTTCAGGCCAAGCTCAAGACCCTCATCGCCGAGACAAAACCGGACATGATCGTCTCCACCCTGCCGTTTTGCTCCCAGTTGGTGAGCCAGTACAACCTGAAAAACGGCCAGAATATCCCCCTCATCACCTGCATCACCGACGTGAGCACCCACCGGGAGTGGATCAACCCCGGCACCACCATGTACCTGGTGCCCTGCGAGGCGGTGCGCCAAAACCTGATCGAAAAGGGGATCGCCCCGGGCAAGGTCTTCATCAGCGGCATCCCGGTGCAGGAGCAGTTCAAGGCCAACGTCCACCCCCTGGCAAAGGACGGCAAGCACCTGCTCATCATGGGCGGCGGGCTGGGGATGCTCCCCCGCGCCAAGTCCTTCTACCAGGGCCTCAATGGCCTTAAGGACGTCAAGACCACCATCATCACCGGCAAGAACCGGGACCTCTACCAGCGCATCCACGGCAGGTACGAGAACATCGAGGTGGTGGGCTACACCGATCAGGTCTACCGCTACATGCAGGAGGCGGACCTGGTCATCTCCAAGCCGGGCGGCATCACCCTGTTTGAGACCATCTTCTCCGAACTGCCGATTTTGGTGTTCAGCCCCTATCTGCAGCAGGAGATCAAGAACGCGGCCTTTATCGAGAACCAGAAGATCGGCCTGGTGCTCCCCACCCGGCCGGAGGAGTGCGTGGAGGAGATCGAGCGGGTCATCCACAACGACACTCAGCTGGAGCGGCTGCGCGCCAACATGCAGACCTTCAAGGCCGGCATCGACTCCGACGCCATCCTCAAAATCGTCACCGGGATGCGCAGCGGGTTGGAGGTGCGCGCCTCGTGATCCCTCTCGCTACCACCCAATCGGTACTGGCGGCCGGCGCAGCCTGCGTGGCCGCCTATTTTGTGGCCCCCAGCCTCTCCTGCAAGGCCTTTAGCCGCTCGGTCTGGCGGCAGACCGGCCGCCCCGGCAAGCTGCTGCTCACCTTTGACGACGGCCCCGACCCCCGCTACACCCCGGCCCTTTTGGACCTGCTGGGGGAATGGGGGGTCCCCGCCTGCTTTTTTGTGGTGGGGGAGAACGCCGCCGCCTGCCCGGACCTCATCCGGCGGATGACAGCCGAGGGGCACGAGGTGGGCATCCACTCCTACCGGCACGAGAACGCCCGCTTCCGCCGCCCCTCCTTTGCCGGGGCGGACCTGGAGCAGTCCCTCGCCGCCCTGCGGGAGCTGGGGGCAGAGCCGCGCTACTACCGGCCGCCCTGGGGCAACTGCAACCCCTTCACCCTCTACGAGGCCCGGGCCCGGGGGCTGGAGACGGTGCTCTGGAGCGTCATGGCCCAGGACTGGGAGCGGGGGGCCACCCCCCGCCGCACCGCCCAGCGGCTGCTGGGGCGGGTGGGCAGCTCGTCGATCATCTGCCTGCACGACCGCAGTATGGGCAAGAGCGCCGACGACACCGCCCCGGGCCGGACCATCCAGGCCTTGCGGCTGGCGCTGCCCGCCCTGCAGCGGGCCGGTTTCACCTTTATTCTGCCAGAGGAGATGGCGCGATGAACCAGAGATCCCCCCTGGGCGACAAGAAGAAGTTCGCCCTCAACCTGACCCTTTTCGGCGCCCTGATCGCCCTGACCTTTGTGGTGCTGCTCTGGGGCAGCGACCTGCCCGCCCTCTGGGCGGTGATCCGCCGGGCAAACCCCCTCTACCTGCTGCTGGGGCTTTTGTGCATGTTCGCCTTTGTCAGCTGCGAGGCCTGCAACACCCACCTGGTGCTGGGTTCCCTGGGGAAAAAGCTCTCCTTCGGCCACTGCCTGCAGTCGGCCTTTGTGGGGTTTTACTTCTCCTCCATCACCCCCTCGGCCACCGGGGGGCAGCCCGCCCAGGTTTACTACATGCAGCGCGACAAGGTGCCCCTCTCCTTGGCCTCCTTAAACTTTCTGCTCATCACCGTCTGCTACCAGGCGGTGATGCTGGGCTACGGCGGGGCGATGTTCCTCCTGCAGCGCGACTTTGTGAGCCAGAACGTCAAGGGGATCGGCATCCTGCTGGTCTACGGCATCGCCGTCAACGGGCTGTGCATCGTCGGCATCACCTGCGCCATGTTCTCCCACAAGCTGGTGCGGCGCTTTTGCTACTTTGTGCTGCGCCTCCTCTGCCGCCTGCGGCTGTGCAAGCACTTTGAGGAGACCGCCGCCCGGCTGGACAGCCAGTTGGAGCAGTACCGCGAGGGGGCGGCCCACATCCGCCGCCACCCCACCGTGCTGCTGCGGGTCCTCCTCTACACGGTGGCCCAGCTCACCGCCCTCTACCTGGTGCCGGTCTGCGTCTACAAGGCGCTGGGGCTCTCGGGCTATTCGGCCCTGCAGATCCTGGCGGTGCAGGCCCTGCTGACGGTGGCGGTCTCCTCCCTTCCCCTGCCGGGGGCGGTGGGGGCCCAGGAGGGGGGCTTTGTCACCCTCTTTCGCCTCTTCTTCGGGGCCGAACTGGTGCTGCCGGCCATGCTCATGAGCCGGGGGATCAGCTTTTACGCCTTCCTCCTCATCAGCGGCGGGGTCAGCATGGCGGTCCACATTCAGTTTTTGAAACACCGCCAGCAGCAGCGGGCCGAGGTGAAGGCGGGGGGTTGAACCCGGGAATGAAAACTCCAACAGGGGCGGCGCAGGCCGCCCTTTTTTGCGCTCGATCGGGCCCGGTGGCGGCGCTGCAACCGGGGTTTGCCCATCTGCCACCCCGGTTTGCTGGACGGATGGCGGCTTCACCAGCTATAATGGACAGCGAGAGAGGAAGGGGAGTGGCAAGAGATGACCTTTGGGGAAAAGTTGCAGCGGCTGCGCCGCAGGGAAGGGCTCTCGCAGGAGCAGTTGGCCGCCTCGCTGGGGGTCTCCCGGCAGGCGGTCTCCAAGTGGGAGCTGGGGGAGGCGGTCCCCGGGACCGAGAATGTGGTGGAGATCAGCCGTCAGTTCGGGGTGAGCACCGACGACCTGCTGCTGGCGGAGAGGGACCTCCCCCCGGCCGCCCCGCCCCCGGCGGGCGAACAGGCGCCCGCCGCCCGCCCCAACCGGGCCCTGCTGATCGCCGGCGTCTGCCTGGCGGCCCTGGGCGGGCTGGGGGACCTGGTGCTCTGGGTGCTCTCCACCATGATCGAGAGCGGCGTGCCCGCCGCCTCGATGGACAGCCTGGGCTGCATCTGGTACACCACCCAGCAGGTCTATGCCTTTTGGCCGTTCATTGAGGGGAACCGGCTGCAGGCAGTGCTGGGCCTCTGCACCCTCTCCCTGTTGGCGGGGGCGGCCCTGCTGGGTGCATTCCTCTGGCGCAGGCGGCAGGCGAGGGCAGCCGCCTGTAACCGGGGCGCTTGAGGAGGAGCGGTCGGAATGGAAAAGAGAGGGGGCGGAACTTCCCAAATGGGGGGGGGCCGCCCTCTCTCTTTGGCGTTTGGGGACGCCGCTGCGGCCGGGGGGAGGTCTCTCCGGACAGAGGATAGGAAAGGGTCCCTCAGCCACAGCCCACATGGTGGCCGCCCTACATTCCAACAGACGGGGGAGAGAGTCCCGTGGCCGCCTATCTCACCAATAACTGTCCCACCTCCCAGCAGATGAGAAAGTGGCCCTCGCCACCACGGAGAGAGCGCGGCTGGAAGGGCAGCGCCCATCCTCCCACAAAAAAAGGGGCGGGGGCGAACCTTCTGGGAGTTCACCCCCGCCCCCCTTGAAAAGAGGAGAAGAGAAAATGAAAAAAGTGGGAAAGCATTTGAAACGGGCTGTTTTCTAGTAGAGCTGTTGTCTGCCCTGGGGGAAGGTCTGTGTGGCGTCAGACCCGCCGTAGCTCCCCTGGCCGCTCAGATCGTCCCCGCCGCCGGCCATCAGCTTTTCGAGGATCGGCTTGGCGGTGTCGATGGGGATGGCAAATCCCAGCCCCTCGATGCCGGTGCCCGAGGATTTGGCGTTGACGATGCCGACGAGTTCGCCGTTTTTGTCAAACAGCCCGCCCCCCGAGTTGCCGGGGTTGACGGCCGCCGAGGTCTGCAGCAGGGTCATGGTCTCGCCGTCGACGGTGATGTTGCGGTCCAGGGCGCTGATGATGCCGTCGGTGACGGTGCCGCCCAACGCACCCAGCGGGTTGCCGATGGCCACCGCCAGGTCGCCCACCTCCAGGGAGGAGGAGCTGCCGAGCACGGCGGCCTGCAGGCCGCTGGCCTCGATTTTGATGACCGCCAGGTCGTTTTGCGAGTCGGTCCCCACCAGGGTGGCGGGGTGCTGGGTGCCGTCGGAGAGGGTGACGGTGATTTTGGAGGCGCCGCTGATGACGTGGTTGTTGGTGGCGATGTAGCCGTCGGCGGTGAGGATGACCCCGCTGCCGGCGCCGGTGGCCACCGACTGCTGCACCCGGCCGTAGTAGCCCTGCATCGTCTCGGTGGTGATGGCCACCACCGAGGGGGCGGCCTTGGCGGCCACCGAGGAGACGGTGCCGCTGCTTTCGCCGGTGCTGGTGTTCTGGGTGGGAACGCCCTGGTAGAGGACCGGGGAGCTGCCCGAAAGCTGCCGGGTGAGCAGGTTGCCCGCCACGGTGCCGCCAAAGCCGAAGAGGCCGGCCCCCATACAGCAGGCCGTCACCAGGGCGGCGGTCTTGGCCTTGGCCCCCATCTTTTTCCGCGCCTTCTTGGGGGGCGGGGCGTAGGGGGCGGGACCTGTGGAATAGGGGGCGTAGGGCGAATAGGGGGCCGCTGGCTGGGACGGATCGGGAGGAGGGGATGAGGGGTGCTGTTGATTCCAAAATTGGTCGTTCATGGCGGGTGGGCCTCCTTTTGTCTTGTTCGCTTTCGGTGATTCTAGGATACCGGCCCTCTGTGAAAGCTGGATGATGAAAAAATGAAGCAAAAAGGCGGATTTTGTAAAGGATCTGTTTCCGGACCCGCGAAATGGGGCGGGGGGATGAACAGGGTGTAAAGGGCGGCCCCAAGGGGCAAAAAAGCGGGCCCCGAACCGAAGCCCGGAGCCCGCTTTTCCCCTTTGCCGCCAGCGTCTGTCAGCGGCCGGAGACCGAGAGGCCGTCCACCCAGATGGTGGGGGAGCCGATCTGCCCGGCGCCGCCCGGCGCGTCGAAGGCCAGGTCGTCGGCCAGCCCCCGCACGTCCTTCAAGAGCTGGTAGAAGTTGCCCGCCACGGTGATGCCCGAGACCGGCCGCCCCAGCTGTCCGCCGGTCACCAGGTAGCCCTTGGCCTCCAGCGAGAAGTCGCCGGTGGTGGGGTTGGCCCCAGCGTGCAGCCCCTTGACGTTGGTGATGAAGACGCCCTCCCCCATCTCCGCCAACAGCTGCGCGCGGCTGCGGTCCGAGGGGGTGAAGTAGAGGTTGGTGGGGGTCACCCCCAGGGGGGCGGAGGCGCCTGCCTTGTAGGCGTTGGCAGTGGTCTCCGCCCCCAGCAGGGCGGCGGTCTTGCGGTTGTGCAGCAGGGTCTTGAGCACCCCTTTTTCAATGAGGTCCTTGCCGAAGGTGGGCACCCCCTGGTCGTCAAAGCGCCGGTGGAGGATGGCCTCCATACAGAAGGGGTCGTCCCGCAGGGTGAGGACCGGGGCGGCCACCGCCTCCCCCTCCCGCCCCTTTAAAAGGGAGAGCCCCTTCACCGCCGACAGCCCGGAAAAGACGCCGGAGAAGGTGCCCAGCAGGTCGCAGGCCACCTCGGGTGCCAGGGCCACGGCGTAGCGGCCGGTGTCGGCGGGCTCGCTGCCGATGAAGGAGAGGGTGGCCTCCACCGCCTTCTGGGCGGCGCTCGGCAGGTCGAGGGCGGAGGGGTCGGGGGCGGAAGTCACCTCGTACTCGTTGTAGGAGCGGCCCCCCTCTTTGGCGGTGGGGCCGATGACCCCCACGGCGTAGCAGGTCTCGTCGGACAGGTCCAGCCCCCGGCTGTTGTAGATGGCCCGGGTCCCGCCGCCCCAGGCGGCCTGGGCGTCGCTGACCGAGGCGATGCGGCGGTCGGCGGCGAGGCAGGCCCGCTCGGCCGTCAGCACCTGGCGCTGCAGCTGGCTGTAAAGGGCTTCGGGCTCCGAGAGGCCGTCGGTCTGGGCGGCAAAGCCCTCGGCCGGGGCGCAGATCTCATCGATGTCCGCGTTCTGGGTGGCGCGGGCGCTGTCCAGGGCGCTCTCCACCAGCCAGCTCGCCTCCTCGGGGGAGAGGACCTGGGTGGTGGCGTACCCCATCCTCCCGCCGGCGAGCAGCCGCAGGTTGACGGCGAAGTCCTGGTCGCTGGAAAAGGTGTCCACCTCGCCCTCGTGGGCGGCCACCTCCATGGTCTTGTTGCGGACGCTGTAGAGCTCGAACGCCTCCGCCCCCGCCTCTCCGGCCCGGCGGGCCACCTCTTCTTTAAATGCATCGAAGGTCATGTTATTTTCCCCCCACTGTGATCTCTCTGACGCGGATGAGCGGCTGCCCCACGTTGGTGGGCACCGAGCCGCTGGCGGCCCCGCACATCCCCTGTCCGTGGGCCAGATCCTTGCCCACCATGTCGATGTCCAGCAGCACCTGGGAGCCGGTGCCGATGAGGCTGGCCCCCCGCACCGGGGTGGTGATTTCCCCGTGCTCCACCAGGTAGCCCTCGCTGACGGCGAAGTTGAACTCCCCGGTCACCGGGTTGACCGAGCCGCCCCCCATCTTCTTGCAGTAAAGCCCTTTGTCCATGGAGCGGATGATGGCCTCGTTCTCGTCGGGCCCGGGGGCGATGAAGGTGTTGCGCATCCGCGAGACCGGGGCGTAGCGGTAGGATTCCCGCCGGCCGCTGCCGGTGGAGGGGAGTCCCATCCGCCGCCCCCCCAGCCAGTCGACCATATAGCTTTTGAGGACGCCGTTTTCGATGAGGACGGTGCGCTGGGTGGGGTGGCCCTCGTCGTCGATGTTGGTGGAGCCCCAGGCCCCGGGGAGGGTGCCGTCGTCGATGGCGGTGACCTTCTCCCCGGCGATCTTTTTGCCCAGCCGCCCGGCGAACTCCGAGTTGCCCCGGCCCACCGCCTCCGACTCGAGGGAGTGGCCGCAGGCCTCGTGAAAGAGCACCCCGCCAAAGCCGTTTTCAATGGCCACCGGCATCCGCCCGCCGGGGCACTCGGGGGCGTGGAGCATGGTCAGGGCGGTGCGGGCGGCCTCCCTGGCGGCGGCCTCCACATCCACCTCCCCGGCAAAGATCTCGTACCCGGCGCTGCGGCCGGGCCCCTCGAAGCCGATCTGGTTCTGCGCCCCGTCGGAGGCGACGGCGCTGATCCCCATCCGGGTGCGGGCGCGCCGGTCCTCGGCCCAGAGACCCTGGGTGTTGGCGATCAGCACCCGCTGCACCCGGTCGGCCAGGGTGGCGCTGACCTGGGCGATCTCCTCCCCGCAGCTGCGGGCGGCCCGGTCGGCCAGGTGGAGGAGGGCCGCCTTCTCGGCGGTCTGGACCTCGGTGGGGGAGAGGCGGCAGGGGTGCAAGTCGTCAAATGACAGGGGGACAAAGGGCTGGGGCCGCACCAGGGCGGGGCCGTCGCAGCAGGCGGCAGCGGCCTCCCGGGCGGCCTTCAAAAGCCCCTCTCTGCCCACGTCGGCGGTGGAGACATAGGTGGAGCGCAGCCCCTTGACCACCCGGATGCCCGCCCCGCGGATGTGGTTTCGCAGGGCGTTTTCGATTTTTTGGTCGATGAGGTTGACCGAGTGGGTGTGGGTGTCCTCCCAAAAGAGCTCGGCAAAATCCGCCCCCTGGGAACAGGCGGCGGCCAGCACCTCCTCCACCAGGGCGGGGGAGGGCAGTTGAAAACGGCGATCGGACACGGCGTATTACCTCCTTTGGCGCCCGCCGCAGCGGGGCGGGCAGGTGATTTGTACCATCGTCTGTTATTATAGTCAAAATTGTGCTAAAATACAAAGCGAATGAGCGCCCTTGCCGCCGGAAGGGGGATTGTAACCAAACGGTAACCCAATCGGGGCGGCGGGTGTGCTACAATACCGACAGAGGGACGAAACCGGAGGAGGGATGACCTGTGGCCCACAAAAACCGCCTGTCGAGGCGGGTCCTGCCGCTGCTGTTGGCGGCGCTTTTCTGCCTGAGCGGCTGTACCTTCGGCCTCTCCGCCTCGGTGGAGGACTTGATGAAGGCCCCCCTCTTTTCCAAGGAGCAACAGGCCATCATCCAGGCGCTGAACCGGGGAACCAAGGGGGAGATCAAGCTCAGCTACCCCAAGGAGGGGGCGTACCGCACCCCCGTCGTCCTCTTCGACATCAACTCCGACGGGGTGGAGGAGGCGCTGGCCTTCTACACCGAGAAGGACAAGGTCAACGTCCACCTGGCGGTCCTGCAACTGCAGTCGCACGAGGACGGGGAGAGCGAGTGGAACATCGTCTTTGACCAGGAGGGGCGGGGCAACCAGATCGGCTTTGTCCGCTTCGACCACATCAGCCACCTCTCCTATTACAACATCCTGGTGGGGTGGAACGTCTTTGGCGAGAGCAACAACAGCCTGGCCATCTACGGCTACCAGCAGGGGGAGGACGGCGAGCACATCGTCGAGTTCATGAGCCGGGAGTACGAGCAGTTTATCTGCGAGGACATGGACGGCGACTACTTCTCCGAGCTGGTCTTCCTCTCGGCCTCCCGCACCGAGGAGGGGGTCAAGGCCGCGGTCTACAAGGATGTGGGCCGCTCGGCGGTGGAGAAGGTGACCGAGCAGACCCTGGACCCCCGCATCGTCGCCGTGCGAAAGCTGGCGGTGGGCAGCGGGGAGAGCGGCAAACTGCTCTACATCGACGGGCTGACCAAGGAAAACCTGCTGGCCACCGAGGTGCTGGCCTACCAAAACGGCGTTTTGAGCCTGGTGCAGCGGGAGGCGGTGGTGAGCCAGAGCCAGCGCCAGAAGACCGAGCTGTACAGCCAGGACATCGACCGGGACGAGAAGGTCGAGGTCCCCATCTTTACCGCCGACAAGAAGGCCAGCCTGGTGCAGATGCGCCCGGCCTCCGGCTACCAGGTGGACTGGTACGAGGTGGGGGAGAAGCGGTTTGTCTACGACCGCACCACCTATGAAAACGAGGTCTACAAATTCCGGCTGACCCTGCCCGCCCAGTGGCAGACCGGGGTCACCTTTGAGAGCAACCTGGACAACACCGTCATCACCTGCAAGCGGGGGGATGCGGTCCGCTTCTCCATCCTCCGCCTCCCCCGGGACGAGAGCGCCCAGAGCTACCAGTCCTCCGGCTTTGAAAAGATCGGCAGCAGCGGCAACTACATCTACTACTGCAAGCCGCAGGAGGACAGCAACCGGGAGTCGATCCTCAACGTGGTCAAGAGCGGGTTTTCCATTCTCAACTAACGACAGACAGGAGGGGCTTTGCGTGGCAAAAAAGACGATTTTGGTGGTGGAGGACGAGGAGAACATCCGCGAACTCATCTGCCTGAACCTGCAAAAATCGGGGTTTGAGGTGCTGGAGGCCGGCACCGGCGAGCGGGCGCTGGAGGTCTTTGCCGAGCGGGGAGAGGGCATCGACATGGTGATGCTGGACATCATGCTCCCCGGCATCGACGGGCTGAGCGTCTGCCGCCAGATCCGCGAGAAAAACAGCGCGGTGGGGATCATCATGCTCACCGCCAAGACCCAGGAGATGGACAAGATCAGCGGGCTGATGCTGGGGGCGGACGACTACGTCACCAAGCCCTTCAGCGTCTCCGAGCTGATGGCCCGGGTGGACGCCATCTACCGGCGGGTCTCGCTGCAAAACAGCCGCCCCCAGGAGGAGCTGGAGGTGGGGCCCTTCACCCTCAACCTCAAGAGCCGGATGCTCTTCAAGAGCGGGCAGCCGGTGGAGCTGACCCAGGTGGAGTACCAGATCATGGAGCTGTTCCTGAAAAACCCCGACGCGGTGTTGGGGCGGATGGAGATCTTGCAGAAGATCTGGGGCGACAACTACTACGGCGACGACAAGATCATCGACGTGAACATCCGCCGGCTGCGGATGAAGATCGAGGAGGAGCCCTCCCACCCCCGGCACATCAACACCGTCTGGGGCGTGGGCTACCGGTTCAAAGCGTAAAGAAGGCCCGCCCCGCCGCCGCGCGGGGCCCGGGCGCGAAGGGGAGTTTTCATGCAGAGCGTAACCAAGCGGTGGATGCTCAATTTTCTCACCATCATCGTCGTCATCCTCACCGTCGTCATGCTCCTCATCGTGGTGGGGGTGCGGGAGTTTTACTACTCCAGCGCCCAGCAGGTGCTGACCTCCCGCATCGAGGTGATGGTCAACGCCATCAAGTACCGCACCAGCGACGCCCTCACCCCCCAGGAACGGGTGGAGCAGGTGATCACCGGCTTTGAGGAGAAGACCAAATACGAGGTGATGGCCCTGGACCGAAACGGCGCCCCCACCGTCACCTCCAGCGGGTTTTACCCCGGCGACACCTTCACCGGGGTGGACTACGCCCGCGCCCTGCAGTCGGACAACGGCTATGGGGTCTACACCGGCCGGGCAAAGGACGCGGGGAACGTGATGTCGGTGTGCTATGTGTCCGACAGCCTGGGGGACGGCGTGGGCGGCATCCGGCTGGTCTGCGACCTCTCCCTGGTGGACGGGGAGATCTTCAAGACCGCCCTCTTCTTCCTCCTCTTCTCCACGGTGGTGGTCCTCTTCGTGGTCCTCTCCAGCACCTACTTCATCCGCTCCATCGTCACCCCGATCGGGCAGGTGGGGGTCATCGCCACCAAGATCGCCTCGGGGGATTTCAGCGTCCGCCTCAAGACCCAGCACAACGACGAGATCGGCCAGCTGTGCAACATCATCAACTACATGGCCGACGAGTTGCAGAAGGCCGAAGAGGTGAAAAACGACTTCATCTCCCAGGTCTCCCACGAGCTGCGCACCCCTCTCACCGCCATCAAGGGCTGGGGGGAGACGGTCCTCGACGCCGACCCGGTGGAGAACCGGGACACGGTGGAGCGGGGCATCCACGTCATCCTCAGCGAGACCGACCGCCTCTCGGGGATGGTGGAGGAGCTGCTGGACTTCTCGCGGATGCAGAGCGGCCGGCTGACCCTGGTGCTCTCGAAAATCGACGTCCTGGCCGAGCTGGAGGACGTGCTCATCATGTTCGGCGAGCGGGCCAAGCGGGAGGGGGTCACCCTAGAGAGCGAGCTGCCCGAGTTCGTCTCCCCGGTGTTCGGGGACAAAAACCGGCTGCGGCAGGTCTTTGTCAACATCCTCGACAACGCCCTCAAGTACAGCGAGAAGGACGGGACCATCCGCACCTCGGCGGCCGAGGAGACCGGCTATGTGGTCATCCGCATCGCCGACACCGGCCTGGGCATCCCCCGCAGCGACCTGCCCCGCATCAAGGAGAAGTTCATCAAGGGCTCCAACAGCCGCCGGGGCACCGGCATCGGCCTGGCGGTGGCCGACGAGATCATCGCCCTGCACAAGGGCCTTCTGACCATCGACAGCACCGAGGGGGAGGGGACGACCGTCACCATCTCCATCCCGGTGATGGACAAAAAGGTGGATTCCACCACCATGCAGATCGCAAAAATAGATGAAGAGGAGATACGGCGTTATCGTGAACAGCAACAACGGGACAAATAGCGGGCCCCGCCGCACCAAGATCGGCGGGCAGGCCCTGATGGAAGGGATCATGATGCGGGGGCTGGACTGTTACAGCGTGGCGGTCCGCCGCCCCGACGGGGGGATCGAACTGGAGGTCAAACCCGACAAGCACCTGGCGCGGTGGTACAGCCGGGTGCCCTTTGTGCGGGGTATCTTCAACTTTGTCTCCACCCTGGTGCTGGGCTACACCTGCCTGATGCGCTCGGCCGAGATCTCCGGCGCCCTGGACGAGGAGGAGCCCCCCAAGGCCCCCGCTCCGGCGAACGAGGGGAGCGGCGAAGGGGAGAGCGCCCCGCCGACCGGCGCGGGCGAGGAAGCGCCCCCGGCATCCCCCGCCCCGGTGGGCGAAGGGAGCGCGCCGGAAGGGACCGGCAGTGGGTTGGAGAGGCCCTCCTCCCCGGCCGCCGCCCCCGCCGGGGAGCGGCCCGCGCCCCTACATACCGCCGCCCCGGCGGCGGAGGAGAAAGAGGAGAAGGGCCTGGGGGCCGGCTTCTCGGTGGCGGTCAGCGTGCTGGCGGTCTTTTTGGCCCTGGCCCTCTTCATGGTGCTGCCCACCGCCATTGTGGGGGGACTGGGCAAGCTGGTGGAACTGGGCCGCTGGCGCACCCCGCTGGAGGGGCTGGTCAAGCTCTGCATCTTCCTGGGGTACATGGCCCTGGTCTCGCGGATGAAGGAGATCCGGCGGATGTTCGAGTACCACGGGGCCGAGCACAAGACCATCGCCTGCTACGAGCACGGCGAGGCCCTGACGGTGGAGAACGTCCGCCGCCACCGCCGCTTCCATCCCCGCTGCGGCACCAGCTTCCTGCTGATCGTCATCCTGGTGAGCATCCTGGTCTCCTCCTTTGTCTCCTGGCAGAGCCTCTGGCTGCGCATGGCGCTGAAGGTCCTCCTCCTGCCGCTGGTGATGGGCATCTCCTACGAGATCATCAAGTACGCCGGCGGGCACGACAACCTCCTCACCAAGGTCCTCTCGGCCCCCGGCCTCTGGCTGCAGCGCCTCACCGTCAAGGAGCCGGACGACTCGATGATCGAGGTGGCGGTGGCCGCCATGGAGGCCGTCATCCCCCAAAACGGGGAGGACGACCGGTGGTAGAGCCCTGCACGGTCCGCGCCCTCTGGCGGGAGGGGGAGGCCCTGCTGCGGGAGCAGGGGGTGGACGCCCCCAAGTTCGACGCGGCCGAGCTCCTCTGCCACGGGGCGGGCTTTTCCCGGGGCGAGCTGCCCCTGCACCTGCGTGACGAGCTGTCCGCGGCTGCGGCCCGGCGGGTGCGGGCCCTCTTTGCCCGCCGGGCGCGGCGGGAACCGCTGCAGTACCTGCTGGGCTGCTGGGCGTTTTACGGCCACCCCTTCCGGGTGGGGGAGGGGGTGCTCATCCCCCGGCCGGACACCGAGTGCCTGGTGGAGGCGGTGCTGGCCCGGGCCCCCCAGGGCCCCTGCACCATCGCCGACCTCTGCAGCGGCAGCGGCTGCATCGCCGTCGCCCTGGGGGCCGCCCTCCCCCAGAGCCGGGTGCTGGCGGTGGAGAAGAGCGGGCGCGCCTTCGACTATCTGCAGGCCAACATCCGCCTGAACAGGGTCGCGAACGTCTGGCCGGTGCGGGGGGATGTGCTGCGCTACCAGGGGGTCTGCCCGCCGCTGGACGTGCTGGTGGCCAACCCCCCCTATATCCGCCCGGAGGAGATGGAGACCCTCTCCCCCGAGGTGCGCGCTGAGCCGCGGGAGGCGCTGGAGGCCCCCGAGCGGGGGCTGGCCTTCTACCGCCACTTTGCCGCCGCCTACCGCCCGGTCCTCCGCCCCGGGGGGCTGCTGGCGGTGGAGATCGGCTGCGGCCAGGGGGCCGAGGTCTGCGCCCTCTTTCGCGGCCAGGGGTACGAGGGGGTCACCTGCCTGCAGGACCTGGGCGGCCTGGACCGGGTGGTGCTGGGCAGGCGCCCGAAATAGGGGAGGGAAGGGAGCTGCGGCAGGGCCGCGGCCCTCTTTTTTTGCCCTTTGGGGGGCGGGCGGCCCGGGGACACCGGTTTTTTCTGCCAGGGGCGGCAAAGGCCGCTGAACGCTTGCGGCAGCGGGAGAAATGCAGTATAATAGCTCTGTAATGGCAGTCGCGGCCCGGGCGGCGCGGCCGTCGTTTTTGGAACTGCTGTCTGCGCCATGCCCGCCCCGGCGGGAATGGTTCTATTTTTATCAACAGAGTGAACGAACGTTTGGGAGGACGATCCATGGCGGAAAAGAACAAGGCCAAGGAGACGGCTCAGGAGAGCCGTCAAAAGGCGCTGGAAACAGCTCTGGCCAACATCGAAAAACAATTTGGCGCGGGCGCTGTCATGCGCCTGGGCCAGCACTCCACCCTGAACATTGAGGCCATCTCCACCGGCAGCCTGTCGCTGGATATGGCCATCGGCGTGGGCGGGGTGCCCCGGGGCCGGGTGGTCGAGATCTACGGCCCGGAGAGTTCGGGCAAGACCACCGTGGCCCTGCACATCGCCGCCTCCGCCCAGAAGGAGGGGGGCACCGCCGCCTTCATCGACGTGGAGCACGCCCTCGACCCGGTCTACGCCGCCGCCCTGGGGGTCGACATCGACGCCCTGCTGGTCAGCCAGCCGGACACCGGTGAACAGGCCCTGGAGATCTGCGAGGCGCTGGTGCGCTCCGGCGCCATCGACGTGGTGGTCATCGACTCGGTGGCGGCCATGGTCCCCAAGGCCGAGATCGAGGGGCTGATGGGCGACAGCCACGTGGGGCTGCAGGCCCGGCTGATGAGTCAGGCCCTGCGCAAGCTCACCGGCATCATCGGCAAGACCAAGTGCGTGGCGGTCTTTATCAACCAGCTGCGCGAGAAGATCGGCGTCATCTACGGCAACCCCGAGACCACCGCCGGCGGCCGGGCGCTGAAGTACTACGCCTCGGTGCGCATCGACGTGCGCAAGGCCGAGACCCTCAAGGTGGGGGGCGAGTTCGTGGGCAACCACACCAAGGCCAAGATCGTCAAGAACAAGGTGGCCCCCCCCTTCAAGATCGCCGAGTTCGACATCATGTACGGCACCGGCATCTCCAAGGAGAGCGAGATCCTCGACATCGGCGTCAACATGAACATCATCCAGAAATCCGGCGCCTGGTTCAGCTACAAGGGCGAGCGGCTGGGCCAGGGCCGCGACAACGTGAAGAAGTACTTTTTGGAGCACCCGGAGGTGGCCCAGGAGATCGAGGCGACCATCCGCCAGAACGCGGCCGAGGCCGAAAAGTCGCTGATGCCCAAAAAGCCCGCCGCCCCGGCGGCCGTCCCTGCCCCTGCCTCAGCCCCCAGCGCCACCCCTGCCCAGCCCGCCCCCGCCGTGATGGACATCGACATCGAGGTGGAGGACTAGGCCATGCCCGAGTGCGGCGAGATCACCGGGCTGGAAAAGACCAAGCGGGGCCGGTACAGCGTCTTTGTGGACGGGGAATTCCTCTGGTCGCTGGACGGGGAGACCCTGCTCAAGAGCCGGGTGCGCCCGGGCGCGGTACTGGAATACGCCTATTTGGAAGAGGTCAAGGCCCAGTCCGACGCCGTGGGCTGCCGGGAGAAGGCCCTGACCCTGCTGGGCCAGCGGGCCTACGCCCGGGGGGAGCTGGTGGAGCGGCTCTGCCGCGACTGGCCCCGCCCCACCGCCCGCCAGGTGGTCGCCCAGCTGGAGGAGGCCGGGCTGGTCAGCGACGGCGACTACGCCTTTCGCCTGGCCGACGAACTCTACCGCTATAAGCACCTCTCCCGCCGCTTCATCGAGCTGGAGCTGCAAAAGCGGGGGATCGACCCCGCGCTCTGCCGGGAGGTGCTGGACGCCGGCGGCTTTGACGACGGCGCCAGCATCCGCGCCCTGCTGGAACAGAAGTACGCCGCCCGCCTGGGCGACCGGGCGCAGCGGCAGAAGGTGCTGGCCGCCCTGGCCCGCCGCGGGTTTGGCTACGGCGACTGCCGGGCCGCCATGGAAGAATACGACACCGATTACGAGACAGGAGACCCTTATGTCGATTAATGTGGGAATGGTCTCGCTGGGCTGCCCCAAAAACCAGGTAGACGGCGAGATCCTCTTAAACCTCATCCAACAAGATCCCGAGTTCGCCCTGCAGGGCGACCCCGAACAGTGCGACGTGGTGCTCATCAACACCTGCGGCTTCATCGACGACGCCAAGCAGGAGTCCATCGACACCATCCTCGAGTTCTGCGCCCTCAAAGAGACCGGGCGGCTGCGGTGCGTCATCGTCACCGGCTGCCTGGCCCAGCGCTACAAGGAGGAGATCCTGCGGGAGATCCCCGAGGTGGACGGGGTGGTGGGCATCGGCTCCAACGCCGAGATCGTCTCCATCATCCGGCGGGCCCTGGGGGGCGAAAAGGCCCAGTCCTTCGGCAGCGAGTACGACCTGCCCCTGGGGGGCGGCCGCATCCTCACCACCCCGGCCCACTACGCCTACCTGAAGATCTCCGAAGGCTGCTCCAACCGCTGCACCTTCTGCGCCATCCCCTACATCCGGGGGGACTTTCGCTCCCGCCCCATCGAAGAGGTGGTGCAGGAGGCCGGTGAACTGGCCGATTTCGGGGTCAAAGAGCTGATCGTCATCGCCCAGGACACCACCCGCTACGGGGAGGACCTCTACGGCGAGCCCAGCCTGGCCCGGCTGCTGCGGGAGCTGGTCAAGCTGCCCTTCCGCTGGATCCGGCTGATGTACTGCTACCCCGACCGGATCACCGACGAGCTGCTCTCCATCATCCGCGACAGCGACAACATCGTCAAGTACATCGACATCCCCCTGCAGCATACCAACCGCGAGGTGCTGCGGCGGATGGGCCGCAAGGGGGACGACCGCTGGGTGCGCTCGGTCATCGAGCAGATCCGCCGCGAGGTCCCCGGGGTCTTTATCCGCACCACCCTGCTGGCCGGTTTCCCCGGCGAGACCGAGGAGCAGTTCGAGGAGCTCTGCCGGTTTGTGGACGACATGCGCTTTGAGCGGCTGGGCTGCTTTGCCTACTCCCAGGAGGAGGGGACCCCCGCCGCCCGGCTGGACGGCCAGCTCGAGGAGGAGGAGAAGCGGGCCCGCGCCCAGCTCATCATGGACAAACAGACCCTCATCATGGGCGAGTACTGCCAAAAGAAGGTGGGCGCCCAGGTCGAGGTGATGGTGGACGGCTACGACCCGGAGGAGTTTTGCTATGTGGGGCGCACCCAGTACGATGCCCCCGAGATCGACGGCACCGTCCGCTTCTCCTCCGAGCGGGAGCTGGAGCCCGGCGAATTTGTACAGGTGCTGGTGGAGGAGGCCGACGACTTCGACCTCTACGGCCGGCTGATCGAGGAGGGGGGGAACGGCGATGAACCTGCCCAATAAGCTCACGGTCCTGCGGATGTGCATGGTCCCCTTCTTTGTGGCGGCCCTGCTCTGGCAGGGGCTGTGGCAGAACAGCTTCATCGCCCTGGTGCTCTTTGCCGCGGCCTCCCTCACCGACCTGTTGGACGGCCAGTTGGCCCGCAAAAACGGCCAGGTCACCACCTTCGGCAAGTTTCTCGACCCCCTGGCGGACAAACTGCTGGTGGTCTCGGCCATGATCTGCTTCATCGACATGGGGCTGGCCCACAGCGTGGCGGTCCTCATCGTCATCGCCCGCGAATTTGTGGTCAGCGGCATCCGCCTGGTGGCCGCGGGCGAGGGGACGGTCATAGCTGCCAACATTTGGGGCAAAGTAAAGACGGTGGCCCAGATGGCGGTGATCATCGGGGTGCTGCTGCTGTTGGGGCTGGGGCAGAACGGCCTTCTCCCCGCGGGGATCGACGTCCCCCTCATCAGCAACATCGGCATGTGGCTGGTGGCGGCGCTGACGGTGATCTCCGGCGCAACCTATGTGGTGGACAACATCGGCTGCATCAACGCCACAAAATAAAAAGACCTGTTTTTTGGAATTGCAGAATGAAATGGAATAATTTTCCATTCGCCTAGTGAAAGCGCCAAAAATCGGGGATAAAATGGGAACTGGGAAGCGGAAAACGGGGTTTATAACAGCTTATGAAGAGAATGCGCAGGAACGAAAAAGTATATAAAAGAAGACGGATCGCCGTGGCCTGTGTGGCGGCTGTGGTGGTGCTGGCGGCGGCTGTGGGGCTGACCCTGCTGCTCCACCCGTCCCCCCACTTCACCTTTGACGGGGAGAAGGCCGCCGCCGGTACCATCACCGTCTCCTCCGCCGACATCAGCGGGGAGCTGGGGCGGGTCAAGGCGTACGACTGGCTGGGAAAAGAGCGGCCGGTGCAGTGTCCCGAGATCGGCTTTGCCGGGCCGGGGGAATACCCCCTGACCCTCACCGCCGAAGACGGCCTGGGCAAACAGGCCCAGTTCACCCTGACGGTGGTCTGGGAGGCGGCCCCCGAGGCCCCCACCGAGCCGGAGGAGGAGCCCGAGACCCCGTCCGGCGGGGAGGGGAGCAGTTCCTCCTCCCAGGGGGGGCAGTCCTCCGGCGGGAACACCGGCGAGGTGGTCTATTCCGGCGGGATCGTAGAGCCCGCCTCCATCACCCCGGAGGTCATCTCCAACCCCTCCGCCATCACCGCCATCGTCAACAAATACCACGCCCTGCCCGAGGGATACACCCCCAGCGACCTGGTGGCCATCACCACCAACTGCGGCAAGAACCTGCAGCTGCGCAAGGAGGCGGCCGAGAGCTGGGAGCAGATGATGGAGGCGGCCAAGGCCGACGGCATCACCCTCAAGGCCGTCAGCGCCTACCGCACCAAGGACTACCAAAACGGGCTCTTCACCCGCTACACCAGCCAGTACGGCAAGGAGTACACCGCCCAGTACAGCGCCTATCCCCGCCGCTCGGAACACGAGCTGGGGCTGGCCCTGGACATCAGCAACACCGCCGGCATCCCCGACAACTTTGAGACCACCGCCGAGGGCAAATGGCTGATGAAAAACGCCCACAACTACGGTTTCATCCTCCGCTACCCCGAGGACAAGGTCAAGATCACCCAGTACGGCTACGAGCCCTGGCACTACCGCTACCTGGGCAAGGACCTGGCCGAGACCCTCTACAAGAGCGGCCAGACCTACGAGGAGTACCTGGGGGTCAAATAGCAAATTGAATGACGCGACATGCGATGACGCGGGAAAGAGTACCCGGCATGAGAGGGCGGCGACAGAGAGGCGCGCAGCGAGCTGAGAGCGCGCCGGCCGCACCCGCCGGGGAAGGTGCCCCCGCCAGCACGCGGGCCGAACACAGGGGAGCGATCCCCCGTTCAGTAGGCCGGCGCGGTTTGGCCCCGTTAGCGGCCTCAAGAGCGAGAAACAGAAGTGGAACCGCGGACTTTTGGTACCCAAAAGCCGCCTTCGGTCGAGCGCCGGTGGACCCGGCGCCGCCGGAGGCGGCTTTTTTGATAGAAAAGACGACAAACCCGATTGCGAGAGAAAGGGAGAAGGGCTTTTATGAAAATTTTCAACACCCTCACCAGACAGAAAGAAGAGCTGAAAACCATCACCCCGGGCCAGGTCAAAATCTACGCCTGCGGCCCCACCGTCTACAACTACATCCACATCGGCAACGCGCGGCCCATCTGCGTCTTTGACACCCTGCGCCGGTTTTTGGAGTACATCGGCTACCAGGTGACCTTTGTGCAGAACTTCACCGACATCGACGACAAGATCATCCGCAAGGCCAACGAGGAGGGGAGCGACTTCGCCCAGGTGTCCGAGCGCTTCATCGCCGAGTACAAGGTGGACGCCCAGGGCCTGGGGGTCAGAGAGGCCACCTATCACCCCAAGGCCACCGAGAACATCCAAAACATCATCGACCTGATCTCCTCCCTCATGGACAAGGGCTTTGCCTACCGCGCCGAGAACGGGGACGTCTACTTCCGGGCGGCCCGGTTCGACGAGTACGGCAAGCTCTCTCACATGCCGCTGGAGGATCTGGAGGCCGGGGCCCGCATCAGCGTGGGCGAAATCAAAGAGGACCCTGTGGACTTTGCCCTCTGGAAGGCCGCCAAAGAGGGGGAGCCCTACTGGGAGTCCCCCTTTGGCAAGGGCCGCCCCGGCTGGCACATCGAGTGCTCGGCCATGGCCAAACACTACCTGGGCGACACCATCGACATCCACTGCGGCGGGCAGGACCTGATCTTCCCCCACCACGAAAACGAGATCGCCCAGTCCGAGTGCGCCAACGGCTGCGCGTTCGCCCACTACTGGATGCACAACGGCTACATCAACATTGACAACCGCAAGATGTCAAAATCCCTGGGCAACTTCTTCACCGTCCGCGAGGTGGCCGAGCAGTTCGGGTACGAGCCCATCCGCTTTATGATGATTGCCGCCCACTACCGCAGCCCCATCAACTACAGTGTCGAGGTCATCAACCAGTCCATCTCCGCCCTGGAGCGGCTCTACAACTGCCGGGACGAACTGGACTTCGCCCTCTCCCAGGCGGGGGCAGAGGGGAGCGACGCCCTGCAAAAGGCCGCGGACGAGGCCAAGGAGAAGTTCATCGCCGCCCTCTCGGACGACCTGAACACCGCCGACGGCATCGCCGCCCTCTTTGACCTCTGCAAGGAGATCAATCTCCGCCTCAACGGGGAGGAGCCCCAGCAGAAGGCCGCCCTGGAGCACGCCGCCCAGATTTTTGACGAGTTGGCCGGGGTGCTGGGCCTGCTCTACAACCGCAAGAAAAACGAGGTCACCCCCGAGATCCAGGAGCTGGTGGACCGCCGTCAGGCCGCCCGCAAGGCCAAGGATTTCGCCGAGGCCGACGCCCTGCGCGACCAGTTGGCCGCCATGGGGGTCACCCTCAAAGACACCCCCGAAGGGGTGCAGATCATCATCAAATAGCCCCGCAGGATAAAGGGCAGAAGAAAGGCGCTGGGATCGCCCGATCCCAGCGCCTTTTTTGTTTTGTCAGCTTTTGCGAAAAGCAGCCTCCGGCGAAGCCGGGGGAGAGGAGTTGGGTCCCAGCGCAAAGCGAGGCGAGAACCGATTGGCAGACAATTGCCCGTTTGTGGGCCGTGGGGCAGGAGAGAAAGGGAAGGGGATACAGGCGGCAGGGTTTTCAACGCTTGTTGAGAAGGTTGTTGGCCTGGTGCCCTTCTAGGGCGTTCTCGCGTTCCCGGTTTTGCCGGGGGCGAGGGCACTGACTTGAAAAAACGGCGGGGCGGGACAATTGCCCCCTTCCCATTGAGGCGGTGTATGCGGCGGCGTTTTGAGAGGCCCTCGGCAGAGGACAGCCGGCCAAAATCCTCTCCGCACGTTTTGGCGGGCGTCCGTCAAGGCCCTTCGGCAGCGGCGCGGTGAAACGAGACCCTGCCGCCCCGCAACCGCGGCGGCAGGGGGAAGGGCGGACCTGGACGGTTGCAGAAAAGCACATCCCTTTTCAACCGCCCTCTTCGCCCCCCGCACCGGTCGCTGCCAGATGGCCGCCACTCTTCTTGTGCGGACAGGGCGGAAAAATCAGTCCAGGGTGATCTCCCCGGCCAGGTCGGTCTCGAAGAAGGCCCGCACCTGGGCGGGGTCCTGGGTCTGGCCCAGGGCCCAAATCAGCTTGGTCACCGCCGCCACCGAGGTCATGTCCCGGCCCTGAATGACCCCCTTTTCCAAAATCCGCTTGCCGGTCTCGTAGACGGAGAAGTCGCTGGCCTCGTAGAGGCACTGGCTGCAGACCACCACCGAGATGCCGGCCTCGGTCACCTTTTGCAGCTTGCTCACCAGATCCCGGTGGATGAAGTGCAGCCCGCCGATGCCGAAGGCCTCGATGACGATGCCGCGGTAGTCCATCCCCAGCAGCATGTCGAAGATGTCCGGGTTGAAGCCGGGGGTCAGCTTGATGAGGATGACCCGGCAGTCCAACTGGTCTTTCAGCTGGCAGAGCCCGGCCGCTGGCCGCACCACCGAGGGGTTGATGCGCAGCCCGCGGGAGTCCACCTTGGCGGCGTAGGGGCAGTTGACGCTCTCAAAGGCGTCAAAGCCGGTGGTGCGCACCTTCACCGCCCGGCAGCCCAGGGACACCTTGCGGTTGAAGCAGAGGAAGATGCCCGGCTGTCCGCTGGCGGCCATGGCAAAGGCGTCGCGCAGGTTTTCCCAGGCGTCGGAGAGGGGGTCGGCCAGGGGGAGCTGGCTGCCGGTGAACACCACCGGGATGGGGATCTGCGGCAGCATAAAGCTCAGGGCCGAGGCGGTGTAGGCCATGGTGTCGGTGCCGTGGGTGATGACGATCCCGTCATATCCTAGGTGCCGCTGGTAGACCCGGCGGGCGATGACCTGCCACTCCTCCGGCTGGATGTTGGAGGAGTCCAGGTTGAGCACGTCCTCGCTCTCCAGCTGGTACTGCTGCACCGAGGGGGCGATGCGCGACAGCAGTTCCCGCCCGTCCGCCGCCGGGGCGAGCCCGTGTTCGGTGGGGGCCGAGGCGATGGTGCCCCCGGTGGAGAGGAGGAGGATCTTCTTTGACATGTTCAAAAACCCCTTTTCAGGTGAGATGTGGGCCCTGCCCTTGCCCCCACCGCTGCCGGTGGGAGCGACGGGGCGAAGGGCAAAAGGCAAAAAAAGAGAGGGGAACGATCTTCCCCTCCATTTTACATGGGGCCGCCGGCCATTGCAATGGCGGCGGAGAAACCCCTTCCTTTTTAAAGGGAAGGGGGGATTTGGCTCATTTTTCTTCGGTTTTTGAGGAAGAAGTCCCGGCCCTCCCGGTGGGCCATCCGTCGCAGGAGCTCTTCTTCCCCCACAAATTCCAGGGCGTCGGTCTCGCTGTCGGTTGGAACCAGACTTTTGACCGGTATGGCGCGCCAAAGCGATGCGGGCCCTCTTGTCCGGCAAGGCTTCAGCGTTTGCTGCCGCCGGCGGGTGGGGGGAAAAGGGAAAGGAGGGGGCAAAAGCCACCCCAATTTAAAGGGAAGGGGACTTTGGCTCATTTTTCTTCGGTTTTTGGGGAAGGGGTCCCGGCCCTCCCGGTGGGCCATCCGCCGCAGGAGCTCCTCTTTCCTCCACAAATTCCAGAGTGTCGTTCTCGCTGTCGGTTGGAACCAGACTTTTGACCGGTATGGCGCGGCAAAGCGATGCAACCCTCTTGCCCGGCAAGGCTTCAGCGTTTGCTGTCGCTGGCGGGTGGGGGCAAAAGAGAAAGGAGGGGGGCAAAAGCCACCCCAATTTAAAGGGAAGGGGACTTTGGCTCATTTTTTTCGGTTTTTGAGAAAGAAGTCCCGGCTCTCCCGGTGGGCCATCCGCCGCAGGAACTCCTCTTTCCTCCACAAATTCCAGGGCGTCGATTTCGCTGTCGGCGGGCGACAGAGGGGTCCGGCCGGTGTAGCGCAGCAAAAACATCCGGGTCTCCTGCCCGGTAAAGCCCAGACGCGCCGCCATCTCCGGTGGGAAGGAAAAGGAGATGGGCTCTGCGAAGGCGGCCTCCAGCACAAACGCCCGGCTGCCGGTCTCCTCCCACAGCTCCCGCCAGAGGGCCTCTTCGGCCCCCTCTCCCGGCCGAACGCCCCCTTTGACAAACCCCCACTCGGGGGGGATGGCACCATCGCCCTGCCGGGCGTCCACCCGCACCTTTCGCGCCAGCAAAAACCGGCCCGCCCGATCCCTGACAATGGCTCCCACCGCCTGTCGGATCACCGCATCCGCCTCCTTTTTTATAAAAGATACCGGACCGGCTGCCGGTCTGTCAAATTTTCTCGCCGGCGGGGGTATAACGGGGCGATTTTGGGGCAATGCTCTCTCTGTCAACAAGAGAAGGGGGAAGCGAACATGCAGCAGTACATAGAGGACAGGGACCGGGCGCTCTTTTCACTGGACCGTCGGCGGATCGAGGCCTACGCGCAGAAATACCAAATTTCCCTGCCGGGGGACAGCCGCTCCTTCTGGGCGGTGGTCTACAAGGCCATCCTCCAAATCGAGGGCGCGCCGGCGGGTCTGCGCCGGGCCGCCCAGGCGTGGCTGCGGTGCTGGGGGTACCGCGGGGCCGCAGCCTAGGCGCTTTAACTGGGCAAGGAGCAAGGGACAAGAGAAGGGGAGAGGGAAGAGGAAAAAGAAAAAAGGGGGCCGCCCGGACAAGTGTTTGTCCGGGCGGCCCCCTTGGCCGTCGGCGGAAAATGGGCGCAAAAAAATGCCGCCCCCGCTATTGCAGGAACAGCACCCCTGGTGGACGATGAGGGACTCGAACCCCCGACTTCCTGCACGTCAAGCAGACACTCTACCAGCTGAGTTAATCGTCCATATGACCTTTGTCCATTCGGAAAAAGAACAGAACCAGATTGTTAAAAGAACTTTAACGTCTCTTGTCCTGTGGTTGAAATTATAGTACAAGGCGGCGAAAAAAGCAAGTCCTTTTTTTCATTTTTTGCAACTTTTTTTGGCGGGGTGGGCGCGCCCCCTTTCCCGGGCTGCTCTGAGGGGGGCGGGGGATCCGGGGAGAAGGCCGGCGCGGGACGCCCCTTGCCCCCCTGCGGGCCCACCCGCCGGGCGGGGGAGGGGGCTTCTCGCTTCCCTTGGGACAGGGCCGCTTTTCCGGTTGTTGCGCCGGGGAGTTTGTGCTATACTGATACCGTTCAAATTCTAAGATGGAGAAGTGTGCGTATGAAGATTCTGGGCATTGACCCCGGCTATGCCATCGTGGGCTACGGGGTGGTGGAGTACCGGGCCAACCGCTTTACCACCCTGGACTACGGGGCCATCCTCACCCCGGCCCACACCCCCTTCGGCGGGCGGCTGTGCACCATCTACGAGGAGATGTGCCGCATCCTCGACCTCCATCGGCCCGACTGCATGTCGGTGGAAAAGCTCTACTTCACCAACAACAAGACCACCGGCATCGACGTGGCCCAGGCCCGGGGGGTGGTCCTCCTGGCGGCGGCCCAGCGGGGGGTGCCGGTGGCCGAGTACACCCCCATGCAGGTCAAACAGGCGGTGGTGGGCTACGGCAAGGCCGTCAAGAGCCAGGTGATGGAGATGACCCGCGTCCTCCTCAACCTGAAGGCCGTCCCCAAACCAGACGACACCGCCGACGCCCTGGCCGTGGCCATCTGCCACGCCCACAGCTCCGGCTCCCTGTTGCAGGCGGCCATCGCCCGCCAGGGGCGCAGATAGCAAACCGTCCATTTTACAAGCCGAGAAAGGGGACATGTGCCCGTGATTTACAGCCTCACCGGCGAGGTGGCCGTCAAGACCGACAAGCTGGCCGTCATCAACTGCGGCGGGGTGGGTTTTTCCTGCAAGACCACCCGCAACACCATCGCCGACCTGCCCCGCACCGGGCAGACGGCCACCCTCTACACCCATCTGGCCGTCAAGGAGGACGCCCTCGACCTCTACGGCTTTTCCACCCAGGCCGAACTCTCCTGCTTTCAACTGCTGGTGACCGTGTCGGGGGTGGGGCCGCGAAACGCCCTCTCCATCCTCTCCAGTTACCCCCCCGACCGGGTGCTCCTCTGCATCGCCAGTTCGGACGCCAAGAGCCTGACGGCCGCCCCCGGGGTGGGGCAGAAGCTGGCCAACCGCATCGTCCTCGAACTCAAGGACAAAATCAAGGGCCTTGCCTTCGGGGGGGGCCAGGGGGTCTCGCTGG
Source organism: Bittarella massiliensis (ex Durand et al. 2017) (assembly GCF_009876955.1). NCBI lineage: Bacteria > Bacillati > Bacillota > Clostridia > Eubacteriales > Oscillospiraceae > Bittarella (ex Durand et al. 2017) > Bittarella massiliensis (ex Durand et al. 2017). Next base: position 35,039 of record NZ_WWVY01000012.1, read on the forward strand.
AGGACATCACCCCCGCCGGGGAGGACAGCGAGGTGGGACAGGCTGTGGCCGCCCTCACCTCCCTGGGCTACACCCAGTCCGAGGCGGCGCTGGCGGTCTCCAAGCTGGAGCAGAGCCTGCCGGTGGAAGAGCTGATCAAGGGGGCCCTCAAGGCCCTGGCGGGAAGGAGGTAGCGCGCCTGTGGACAATTGTGAGATGGACTTTGAAAACCGGCTGGTGACCCCCGAATACACCCCCGACGAGGCCCAGTTGGAGCAAAACCTCCGCCCCCGCACCCTGGAGGAGTATGTGGGCCAGACCAAGGCCAAGGAAAACCTCTCGGTCTTTATCGAGGCGGCCAAGAAGCGGGGCGAACCGCTGGACCACCTCCTCCTCTACGGCCCTCCCGGCCTGGGCAAGACCACCCTGGCCTGCATTGTCGCAAACGAGATGAACGTGGGCATCCGCATCACCTCCGGCCCGGCCATCGAGAAGCCGGGGGACCTGGCGGCCCTGCTGACCAACCTGTCCGCCGGGGACATCCTCTTTATCGACGAGATCCACCGCCTCAACCGCAGCGTCGAGGAGGTGCTCTACCCGGCGATGGAGGACTATGCCCTGGACATCATCGTGGGCAAGGGGCCCAGCGCCCGCTCCATCCGCATCGACCTGCCCCCCTTCACCCTCATCGGGGCCACCACCCGCGCCGGGCAGTTGACCGCCCCCCTGCGGGACCGGTTCGGGGTGGTGCTGCGGCTGGAGATGTACACCCACTCCGAGCTGCAGAAGATCGTCTCCCGCTCGGCGGCCATTCTGGAGATCCCCTGCGAGGAGGGGGGCGCCCGGGAGCTGGCTGTCCGCTCCCGGGGGACCCCTCGCATCGCCAACCGGCTGCTCAAGCGGGTGCGGGACTTCGCCCAGGTCATGGGCGACGGGGTCATCACCGACCAGATCGCCGACGAGGCCCTCTCCCGGCTGGAGATCGACCCCCTGGGCCTGGACCAGAACGACCGGCGGATGTTGGAGATCATGATCCACAACTACGGCGGGGGGCCGGTGGGGCTGGACACCCTGGCCGCCGCCATGGGGGAGGAGGCGGTGACCATCGAGGACGTCATCGAGCCCTTCCTCATCCAGCTGGGCTTTTTGGGCCGCACCCCCCGGGGGCGGGTGGCCACCGCCAAGGCCTACGCCCATCTGGGACTCCCCGACCCCCGGCAGGCCCCGCCGGCCGACGACGGCCAGCAGCGGCTGGTCTAAAACGGGGCAAAATCGGCAAAAAAACACGGCTGCCGGGGCAAAAGGCGTCCGCTTTTTGCAATTTGTTCATATCCTGGTGGTATCTTATAGAGAATTCATTTTGGAGGAATCGAAATGGGCAAGTACTTTGGGACCGACGGTGTGCGCGGCGTCGCCAACACCAGCGAACTGACCTGCGAGATGGCGCTGGCCATCGGCCGCGCCGCGGCCACCGTGCTCACCGAGCACAGCCACAAGAAGGCGCGGATCATCATCGGCAAGGACACCCGCATGTCTTCGGACATGCTGGAGTCGGCCTTGGCGGCCGGCCTCTGTTCGGTGGGGGCCGACGTGGAGCTGCTGGGGGTGGTCCCCACCCCCGCCGTCGCCTATCTGGTAGGGGCCTACGGCGCCGACGCCGGGGTGATGATCTCCGCCTCCCACAACCCGGTGGAGTTCAACGGCATCAAGATCTTTAACGGCCAGGGCTTCAAGCTGCCCGACGCCATCGAGGCCGAGATCGAGGACCACATCGACCACCCGGAGAAACTGTGTCTCAAGACCGGCACCGAGATCGGCAAGGTCCACGTCAGCACCACCGCGGTGGAGGACTACGTGGCCCACATCCTCTCCACCGTGGGGGAGCGGGCGGCCGCCGGGCTCAAGGTGGCCATCGATTGCGCCAACGGCTCGGCCAGCGCCACCGCCCACAAGCTCTTCACCGCCCTGGGGGCCTCCTGCACCATCATCAACGACCAGCCCGACGGCACCAACATCAACCTGCAGTGCGGCTCCACCCACATCGAGGGGCTGCAGCGGTGCGTGGTGGAAAATGGCTGCGACATCGGGGTGGCCTTTGACGGCGACGCCGACCGCTGCCTGGCGGTGGACGAGACCGGCGAGCTCATCGACGGCGACAAGATGATCGCCATCTTCGCCAAGGCCCTCAAGAAGAACGGCCAGCTCAAGCGGGACACGGCGGTGATCACCGTCATGACCAACATGGGCTTTTTCGAGTTTGCCAAGAACAACGGCATCGAGACCGCCGTCACCACCGTGGGCGACCGCTACGTTCTGGAGGAGATGCTCAAAGAGGGCTACAACATCGGCGGTGAGCAGTCGGGCCACATCATCTTTTTGGACCACGTGACCACCGGCGACGGCCAGCTCTCGGCCTCGCAGCTGTTGCAGACGCTGGCCCAGAGCGGCCGTCGCGCCAGCGAGTTGGCGTCGGTGATGGCGGTCTATCCCCAGGTGCTCATCAACCTGGAGGTGCCCAGCGACAAAAAGGACATCGCCGCCAACCCGGCGGTGGCCGCCGCCATCGCCGCGGGCGAGAGCGAGCTGGGGGAGAGCGGCCGCATCCTGGTGCGCGCCTCCGGCACCGAGCCGCTGGTGCGGGTGATGCTCGAGGGAAAGGACGACGCCCAGATCCAGCGCATCGGCGAGGCCATCGCCGACGCCATCCGGGGGCAGCTGTAAGCCGTGCGCCCGGCTGCGAACTGGCGGGACTACCAGGTGCTGGACTGCTCCGGAGGGGAGAAGTTGGAGCGGTGGGGCGACAAACTCCTCATCCGCCCCGACCCGCAGATCATCTGGAACACCCCGAAAGACCCCGCCCTCTGGGACAGGGCCGACGCCCGCTACCTCCGCTCCAAGACCGGCGGCGGCCGCTGGGAGTACCGCAAAAAACTCCCCGAGAGCTGGCAGATCCGCTATCGGGAGCTGACCTTTAAAATCTCCCCCACCGGCTTTAAGCACACCGGCCTCTTCCCCGAACAGGCCGCCAACTGGGACCTCTTCGACGGCCTGATCCGTGCCGCCGGCCGCCCGGTGAAGGTGCTCAACCTCTTTGCCTACACCGGCGGGGCCACCCTGGCCTGCGCGGCGGCCGGGGCCAGCGTCTGCCATGTGGACGCCTCCAAGGGGATGGTGGCCTGGTCGCGGGAGAACACGGCCCTCTCCGGGCTGGGGGAGCGCCCCATCCGCTGGATCGTGGACGACTGCGAGAAGTTTGTCGCCCGCGAGATCCGCCGGGGCAACCGCTACGACGCCGTCATCATGGACCCGCCCTCCTACGGCCGGGGGCCGGGGGGCGAGGTGTGGAAGTTGGAGGACCAGATCTACGACCTGGTCTGCCTCTGCGAACAGGTGCTCTCCGACGACCCCCTCTTTTTCGCCCTCAACAGCTATACCACCGGCCTCTCCCCCTCGGTGATGGCCCACCTGTTGGGGGCCGTCCTCATCCCCCGCCGAGGCGGCCGGGTGGAGGCGGACGAGATCGGCCTGCCGGTGCAGTCCACCGGCCTGGCCCTCCCTTGCGGGAACACGGCGCTCTGGCTCCGCTCAAACGCTGAAAGCGTTTGAGCTTTGACACAGCCCTTCGCCAACCACCGTTTGGCAAAACCGGGCCGTGTCCCGCTGCTGGGAGCGCCCCGGCGAGACGGTGTTGTCGGGAGCGGGCGGCTTCCCGGTACCCGATGGCGTTTGCACTTTGACGCCCCCCTTCGCCAGCCACCGTTTGGCGATTTTGCCCTTGGCAAAACCGGGCCGTGTCCCCCTGCTGGGAGTGCCCCGGTGAGGCGATGTTGTCGGGAGCGAACGGCTTCCCGGTATCCGGCGGCGTTTGCGCTTTGACCCATTCTTCGCCAGCCACCGTTTGGCGATTTTGTCCTTGGCAAAACCGGGTCGTGTCCCGCCACCGGGAGTTTCCCGACGGGGCGTTGTCCCCCTGCTGGAAGTTCCCCGGTGGGGCGGGGCTGTCGGGAATGGGCAGCTTCCCGGTCCCCAAAGGCATTTGCGCCTTGACACCTCCGGCCCAACTGTCGACTGCCGTCTGGCAGTCTTCCCCCGGCAAACCGGCTTGTCTCCCGCTTCCGGGAGCATTCCGGCGGGACGGCCCTGTCGGAGACAGGTGGACTTCCCGCTTCCGGCGAGGCGGCGAGACCGGGGGCAGACCAATTTTTGGAATAGAAATGGGGCCGCGCGCTGGCGCAGACCCAAACACTGCCGGGGCGAGCGCATCCCGTCCGCCCCGGCGACCCTTGATTCGGCCTGGAACCCCCCTGCCCGGCAGGGGGGACGGGACCGCGCGGCGGGGACTTCCCCGCACAGACAACCAGTTAGGAGATACATTGGAGAAAATGGCAGAGAACTTACTCGAGTGCAGAGACCTGGTCTTTCGGTACAGCAGGGAGGGGCAGCAGGGCGAAACCGTCCTCAAAGACCTCTCCCTCTCGGTGCCGAGCGGCCAGTTCTTGGCTGTTTTGGGGCACAACGGCTGCGGCAAATCCACCCTGGCCAAGCACCTCAACGGCATCCTCCTTCCCACCGAGGGGACGGTCTTAGTCGAGGGGATCGACACCCGCGACGACGAGCGGATCTTCGACATCCGCCAGAAGGTGGGGATGGTCTTTCAAAACCCCGACAACCAGATCGTCGCCACCATCGTCGAGGAGGACGTGGCCTTCGCCCCCGAAAACCTGGGCGTCCCGCCGGAGGAGATCCGCCAGCGGGTGAATTGGGCGCTGGAACAGACTGGGATGGCGAGCCGGCGGGAGAGCGCCACCTACCAGCTCTCCGGCGGGCAGAAGCAGCGGGTGGCCATCGCCGGGGTACTGGCCATGGGCCCGGACTGCATCGTCCTCGACGAGCCCACCGCCATGCTCGACCCCCACGGCCGCCGTCGCATCCTCGCCACCCTGCGCGAACTCAACCGGGCGGGGATGACGGTGGTCCTCATCACCCACTACATGGACGAGGCCGCCCAGGCCGACCAGGTGGTGGTGATGAACGACGGCGAAATTTTGATGGACGACGGCCCGGCGGCGGTCTTTGCCCGGGTGGAGGAGCTGCAGGCCATCGGCCTGGACGTGCCCCAGACCGCCGAACTGCTCCACCAGCTGCGCCGCGAGGGGATCGACTGCCCCGAGGACGCCCTCTCGGTGGAGGACTGTGTCGAGGCCCTCTGCGGCCTGTTGGGGGAGGTGGACAGATGAGCGCGCCGGTGATCGAGACCCGGGGCTTGGGGTATGTCTACAACCCCGGCCTGCCGACGGAGAAGGTGGCCCTGCGGGACGTCAACTTGCAGATCGAGCGGGGGGAGTTCGTGGGGGTCATCGGCCAGACCGGTTCGGGCAAATCCACCCTCATCCAGCAGCTCAACGGGCTGCTGCGACCCACCTCGGGCCAGGTCCTCATCGACGGGGAGGACATCTGGCAGGACAAAGAGCAGCTCCGCAGGTTCCGCTTCAAGGTGGGGCTCTGCTTTCAGTACCCCGAGTACCAGCTCTTCGAGGAGAGCGTCTACAAGGACATCTCCTTCGGCCCCAAGAACATGGGCCTTTCGGAGGGGGAGGTGGACGCCCGGGTGCGGGACGCGGCCCGCTTTGTGGGCTTGGGGGAGGAGATGCTGGACAAGTCCCCCTTTGAGCTCTCCGGCGGGCAGAAGCGCCGGGTGGCCATTGCCGGGGTGCTGGCCATGGACCCCGAGGTCTTGATCCTCGACGAGCCCACCGCCGGCCTCGACCCCCGGGGCCGGGACATGATCCTGGGCCAGATCAAGGCCTATCACGCCGAAAAGGGGAACACGGTGCTGCTGGTCTCCCACTCGATGGAGGACGTGGCCAAATTTGCCACCAAGGTGCTGGTGCTCAACGACACCGGGGTGCTCCTCTACGGCACAGTGGACGAGGTCTTCTCCCGGGCCGAGGAGATCCGCGCCATCGGCCTGGGCATCCCCCAGATCACCCAGGTGTTCAGGGCCCTGCGGCAGCGGGGCTACCCGGTGAGCGACACCGTCTACACCGTGGCCCAGGCCAAAGGGGAGATTTTGCGCCTGTTGGCGGAGAGGGGGGCGGCGAGATGATCAAGGACATCACCATCGGCCAGTACTTCACCGGTCATTCCCCCCTGCACCGGATGGACCCGCGGGTCAAGCTGCTGCTGACCATCGCCTATGTGGTGGCCCTCTTTCTGACAAACAGTTTCTGGGGCTACCTGCTGGCGGGGGCCTTTCTGGTCTTCTGCTACGCCCTGGCCAAAATCAAACTCAAGGTCATCCTGCGCAGCCTCAAGCCGGTCATCCCCCTGGTGCTCTTCACCGGCATCCTCAACATGTTCTTTGTCACCGGCGAGCCCATCTGGGAGTTCTGGGTCTTTCACATCACCTGGGAGGGGCTGCGCTTTGCCGCCGTCATGTCGGTGCGCATCGTCTGCCTCATCGCCGGCACCTCTCTGCTGACCTACACCACCTCGCCCATCGCCCTCACCGACGGGTTGGAGCGGCTGCTCAGCCCCCTGAGCAAGCTCCACTTCCCCGCCCACGAGCTGGCGATGATGATGACCATCACCCTGCGCTTCATCCCCACCCTGGTGGAGGAGACCGACAAGATCATGGCCGCCCAGAAGTCCCGCGGGGCCGACATCGACTCCGGCGGGCTGATGAAGCGGGTCAAATCCCTCATCCCCATCCTCATCCCCCTCTTTGTCTCCTCCTTCCGCCGGGCCGACGAGCTGGCCCTGGCCATGGAGTGCCGCTGCTACCGGGGGGGCGAGGGCCGCACCCGGATGAAGCAGCTCAAACTGCGGCTGGTGGACGGCGGCGCCACCCTCTGCATGGCCGCGGTGGTGACCGGCTGCATCCTGCTCAACTACCTCTAAACCACCCACGGGAGGGGCCTATGCGAAACATCCTCATCGCCCTGTGCTACCGGGGCACCGCCTACCACGGCTTTCAGGTGCAAAAAAATGCCCCCAGCGTCTGCGCGGCCATCCAGGACGCGCTGGAGCGGGTGCTGGGCCACCGGCCCGACGTGAAGGGCTGCTCCCGCACCGACGCGGGGGTGCATGCCAACATGTTCTGCCTCTCCTTTGGCACCGAGCGGCCGATCCCCTGCGAAAAACTCCCCCTGGCGCTGAACTTTCACCTCCCCGCGGACATCGCCGTCTACCACGCCAGGGAGGTGCCGCTGGGCTTTCACCCCCGCTACGACTGCCTGGGCAAGGCGTACAGCTACCGCCTGCTGGAAAGCCACTGCCGCCCCCCCTTCGGGGCCGACCTCTGCTGGCAGCAGGCCGGGCGGCTGGACGAGGGGCGACTGAACGCCATCTGCCGCCGGTTTGAGGGCCGCCGCGACTTTCGGGCCGTCTGTTCCCCCAAGACCGAGCAGGAGGACACCGTCCGCTGCTTGGAGGAGTTCTCGGTCCGCCGGGAGGGGCCGCGGCTGATCTTCACCGCCCGGGCCGACGGCTTTCTCTACAACATGGTGCGCATTTTGGTGGGCACCGCGGTGGAGATGGAGCGGGGTCTCCTCCCCGCCGACGTCTGCGCCCTATTGGCCGGCAGGGACCGGCAGAGGGCCGGGCAGACCGCCCCGGCCCGGGGCCTCTACCTGGACCGGGTCTTTTACGACCTCCCCGGCTGGGAAGCGGTGCGCTCCCTGGCCCCCACACTCTGGTGAGAAAGAAGGTGACTCCCCGTGCGGGAACTCTCTGACATCGAACTTGCCCGCCGCAAGAAAAAGCGGAAGAAGACCGTCAAAAAGTTGGCCCTGCTGGCCCTGCTGGCGGTGGTGCTGGTGGTGGGGTACAGCTACCGCCACCTCCTCACGGCGGAAAACCTGGGTGCCGTCTGGGGCAACATGACCTCCAACCTGCAAAAGGGGGAGGGCTACCCCCTGGATCTGGGCAGCGGGGTCCCCAGGGACCTGCAGTGCTCCACCATGGGGGCGCTGGAGGTGCTGACCGACAACGAGATCATCACCTACAACAAGACCGCCAAGCAGGTGAAGAACATCCCCCACAGCATGGACGAGCCCCAGATGAAGGTGCGGGGGGGGAACACGGTGGTCTTTGACCGGGGCAACCGGGAGTTCGCCCTCTACTCCAAGACCACCCAGGTCTACAAAAAGACCGCCGAGACGACCATCGTCGACGCCGACGTGGACGCCGGCGGCAACGTGGCGGTGGCCACCGGGTCGGAGCGATATTTGGGCCAGGTCTCGGTCTACGACCGCAACCAGCAGCTGCTCTTCAGCTGGTCCTCCTCCAAGGAGTACATCCTCTTAGTGTCCATGGGCAGCGGGGGGAATTTGGCGGTGGCCTGCGTCAATGCGGTGGACGGGCGGGTCACCACCGTGGTCTACGCCCTGAACATCCACCGGGAGGAGGAGCTCTCCCGCACCGAGTTCCCCGGCTCCCTCGCCCTGCAGATGCGGTGGGAGGGCAGCACTATCCAACTGGTCTGCGACGACCAGGTCTTCGCGCTGAAGAAGGACGGCTCCCTGGCGGGGAGCACCGCCTTTGAGGGCAGCGTCCTCGCCATCGGCAACATCGGCGGCGGAGACTACGCCGTGGCCCTGGGAGACAACACCCAGAGCCACCTGAACAAGGTGCTGCTGGTGGGGCAGAAGGGCCAGGTCAAGGCCACGGTGGAGGTAGGCCGCGAGATCGTGGGGGTCTACGCCTCCGGGGGGAAGATCGCTGTCCTCGGCCACAGCGACCTCACCGTCTACAAAAAGGACGGCACCGTCCTCTCCACCACCGACATCGGCAAGCCCTGTCTGGACTTGAGCGGCGCCGGCAAGACCCTCTTCGTGCAGACCAACGACAGCCTGGAAAAACTGACTTTGTAGCCCCTTCAGCCCCTGTCCTGGGGTGGGGGAAGGGGGACCGCCCGTGACCCGCCCGCCTCAGGGCCGACCGCCGAGAGAGGAGAATGCACGTGATTTGGCTGCTCTACGATTTGGCCGCCCTGCTCATCGTCGTCATCGCCGCCTGCGCGGCCGCCAAGCGGGGCTTTATGCGCACCCTGGTGAGCTTTGTGGGGGGGCTGGCGGCCCTGGTCGGGGCCTATTTTGCCAGCGAGCCGGCAGCCCGCTGGGTCTTTGCCCGCTTTGTCCGCCAGCCGGTCTATGACAGCGTGCTGCAAAACCTGCAGGGCTTTACCGGCACCGACGCGGGGGCCGCCCTCCAACAGGGGATGGGGAAGTGGGCCGGCTGGCTGGCCCACCTCAGCGGCGAGGAGGGACAGATCGCCGCCCACCAGCTGGAACAGTCCCTCTCCAAAGGGGTCGAGGGGATGGCCGCCGCCGTCACCGACTACGCCTGCGGGCCGGTGGTGGTGATGGCCCTGCACATGGCTTTCTTCCTGGTCTTTCTCATCCTCTTCGGCATCGCCGTGGGGCTCATCGCCCGGGCCTTCGACATCTTCAACCACCTCCCCCTCATCAGCGGGGCCAACCACTTTCTGGGGGCGCTGCTGGGGGTGTTGCAGGGCTGCCTCATCCTCTTTCTGGCGGCGGCGGTGCTGGGGCTGCTCGTCTCCCTCACCGGGGGCTGGCCGGGCGTCAACGGCGAGGTCATCTCTCAGTCATATCTTTTTAACATTTTCTACAAAATGGATCCATTTATTTAGGGTGGATATTTGGTATACTGTCCTTCGGGCACCAGGGAAGGATCGATTTGTAGGCGGGAGGGCGTGTGCTCTCCCGTTTTCTTGATGATTCCAGTACCCTTTTTTACCAGATTGGTGTATAATGGTTTCGTTATTCCGCGCCCCCGGGCGGCTTTGCCCGGCGGGAGCCTTCAAATTTAGGAGTTATTGTTATGCTTTGTTCGCGCTGTAAAAAACGTATGGCCGTGGTCTTTATGACCCGGATGGAGGGGGACAAGACCATCAACGAGGGTCTCTGTCTCACCTGCGCAAAAGAGTTGGGGGTCAAACCGGTCAACGACCTGCTGGATAAAATGGGCATTGGGGACGACGACATCGAGGCCATGAGCGAGCAGCTCATGGAGCTGGCCGGCCAGAGCCCCGAGGGGGAGGAGTCCGACTTTGAGGCCGGCGGCTCCGCCACCTTCCCCTTCCTCAACATGTTCCAAAACGGCGAGGTGCCGGAGACCAGCGCCGAGCCCCCCAAGGAGGGCCAGAAACAGCCCTCGAAGAAGAAAAAGGGAGAGGCCCGCCCCAAGCGCAAGTACCTGGACACCTACTGTGAAAACCTCACCCAGAAGGCGCTCGACGGGAAGCTGGACAACATCGTCGGCCGGGACAGCGAGGTCTACCGGGTGACCCAGATCCTCTCCCGCCGCACCAAGAACAACCCCTGCCTCATCGGCGAGCCCGGCGTCGGCAAGACCGCCATCGCCGAGGGGATCGCCCAGCGCATCGCCTCGGGCAACGTCCCCGCCCGGCTGGCCGACAAGGAGATCTACCTGATGGACTTGACCTCCCTGGTGGCGGGCACCCAGTTCCGGGGCCAGTTCGAGAGCCGGATGAAGGGCCTCATCAGCGAGGTCAAGGGCCTGGGCAACATCATCCTCTTCATCGACGAGATCCACAACCTGGTGGGCACCGGCGATTCCGAGGGGTCGATGAACGCCGCCAACATCCTGAAGCCCGCCCTCTCCCGAGGGGAGATCCAGGTCATCGGCGCCACCACCTACGACGAGTACCGCAAGTACATCGAGAAGGACGCCGCCCTGGAGCGCCGCTTCCAGCCGGTCAAGGTGGAGGAGCCCTCGATCGAGGACGCCACCGAGGTGCTGCGGGGCATCAAGCAGTACTACGAGCGCTACCACAAGGTCAAGCTCAGCGACAACATCGTCGCCGCCGCTGTGGAGATGTCCGAGCGATACATAACCGACCGCTTCCTCCCCGACAAGGCCATCGACCTGATCGACGAGGCCTGCGCCTGCGCCTCCCTGGCCAGCAAAGAGCTGGCCGAGTACGAGAAGCTGGGCAAGGAGTACGACGCCCTGCAGCAGGAGCAGCGGGACATCGAGAGCGCCCAGGAGAAGGGGGAGGAGATCGACTACGAGCGGCTGGCCGAGGTCAAGAGCCGGGTGCTGCAGCTCAAGGACCGGCTGCTGGAGCTGGAGCCCGCGGCCTGCTCGGTCCAGGTGACCGAGGACGACCTGGCCACCGTCATCCAGCTCTGGACCGGCATCCCCGCCTCCAAAATCAAGGAGACCGAACTGCAGAAGGTCGCCGGCTTGGAAGAGGCCATCCACCAGAAGATCGTCGGCCAGGACGAGGCGGTGGACCAGCTCTGCAAGGCCATCAAGCGCCACCGGGTGCAGTTGACCGACAAGCACCGCCCCGCCTCCTTCATCTTTGTGGGCCCCACCGGGGTGGGGAAGACCGAGCTGGTGAAGGTCATGTCCTCCATCCTCTTCGACTCGGTGGACCCCCTCATCCGGCTGGATATGTCCGAGTACATGGAGAAGCACTCGGTCTCTAAGATCATCGGCTCCCCTCCGGGGTATGTGGGTTACGACGAGGCCGGGCAGCTCACCGAAAAGGTGCGGCGCAAGCCCTACTCGGTCATCCTCCTGGACGAGATCGAGAAGGCCCATCCCGACGTCCTCAACATCCTCCTGCAGATCCTCGACGAGGGCCGCATCACCGACGCCCACGGCCGCCGGGTCAACTTTGAAAAGACCATCATCGTCATGACTTCCAACGCCGGCAGCGAGCGCAACCAGAACGCCATGGGCTTTGCCAAGACCAAGGCCGAGGTCTCCCGCGAGAACGCCAAGAAGTCCCTCTCCGAGTTCCTGCGCCCCGAGTTTTTGGGCCGGGTGGACGAGATCATCGTCTTTGACCCCCTGAATGTGGAGCAGTACGCCAAGATCGCCGGGATGCAGATGAAGGAGCTGGCCGAGTCGATCGCCAAGCGGGGGATCGCCCTGCGCTACGGCGACGACGCCCTGCGCTTCATCGCCCAGAAGGCCTTTGACGAGAAGGCCGGCGCCCGCAGCATTGCCAAGTGCATCCGCCGCGAGGTGGAGGACCCGGTGAGCGAGCTCATTGTGCAGCAGTTTGCCGCCCCGCCCACCGACATCGCCGTCACCGTGGGCGAAGATGGCCTCATCGTCGCCGCCATGTGAAGATTTTAGCATCCAAGAAGCCGCCCCTGCGGGATTTTGCCCCCGCAGGGGCGCTTTTTGCGGCTGTGGGGAAGGGGGTAGGGGGAGAGGGCGTCCCCCCGACCGCCGTTTCGCATCTGTCTCGCGGACGCCTTAATTTTGTGCCTCAATTGTCTTGACAAAAAGGGGGTCAATGTGGTAAACTAACTATCGCTGCCACATGCGGGTGTAGTTCAATGGTAGAATTCCAGCCTTCCAAGCTGGCTACGTGGGTTCGATTCCCATCACCCGCTCCAGCGCTCCTGCCGGTTTGCCACAAGGGCGGCAGTCGCCACAACTATGCGCCTATAGCTCAGCAGGATAGAGCAACTGCCTTCTAAGCAGTGGGTCAGGAGTTCGAGTCTCTTTAGGCGCGCCATTATGGTGGGTATGGTTCAGCTTGGTTAGAACGCCAGATTGTGGCTCTGGAGATCGTGGGTTCGAATCCCACTATCCACCCCATACGTGTGTTTAAAGCTGTGAACGACCTTCACAGCTTTAAACATTTTATTGGACCGTCGCCAAGGGGTAAGGCAACGGACTTTGACTCCGTCATTCCGCAGGTTCGAATCCTGCCGGTCCAACCAAGCTAAAAGCTACATTTTGAGAAATCAAAATGTAGCTTTTTCTTATGCTTTAAAGCAGAGAGATGCCTTTCATACTATGCTTTTGGCATAGGAGGTATCTGATTTATACTTGTAAAATCGTTGAGTCGGTTTGCACGCGATACAGCTGGAACACAAACACTGATAAGGCGATATAAAATTTGTAGCAGCCCATTAGTCCATGGAAACCATCGCCACCGTCATATACAAAGTCTTCCAAAGGTTTATGTCTTTACCTGTAGACTGCGGGTTGTTGCCGAGAGAACGGCTCATGGAAATGGTGGATTCCACCAGCTCCGGGCCGACTTTATTGAGAATAGCAAACGGATCCTTTTTCCAGGTATAATAACCGTCTTCTTCAGCAACAAGAACTCGAAATGCACCGAGAATGGGATAAATAAAACCGTTGGGAGATTGCGCATCCATTGGTTCACAGAGGAATTTGGATTTTAGTTCCTGTCCTTGTTTGGGGACCACAACACCCTTTGTTGCTCCATAACGTCCGCCTGGATTTTTGGCGCGATAATAGTTGTTCATGTTTCTCTCAATGGTGTCATAAAGCTTAAAAATATCCGGCATGATTCTTTTCATCTTGATATAGGGGTTCTCGCCTGACTCGCCAAACTCCTTGTGATCTTGAATATACAGATCGATGCACCGTTTTTTTCCGCTATAGGAAATCACCGGAAGCGCCTCGCGATCGGGAAATCGCTTGATATTAAACATCATCAAGATAGACAGAAGGTCGGCGACATCGATTTCTCCAAAGTCATTCTCTTTAAAAAACACCCTATCCATATAAGGTTGATCTTTCAGCGCGTTTTTAATAATATCAAAGCGATCTTCTAGTTCGGCAATGGATTTATCCTGAACCTGAACAGAGGTGTTGCGGGCGGCGGCAAGACTTTGGAAAATCCCTTCCACACCAGTCAGAATTTCAATTTTTACATATTGTTGCCCAACGTCCAGGGAATCCCTGTATTTTAAAATCGTGCGGTATGTGTGGCCGCCATCGACATTGCCATGAACTTCAGGATCTGAAAAGACAATGGTTATCTCGTTGGAGTAGTTGTTGAAGCTTACCTGCTTGGCAGAGAGAAGAATACCGCGGTTCAGAAGATAAAAATCAAGGTTGGAGGGATTCAATAGGGATGCTTTGATTTTTTTCGCTACATTTGTTTTAAGATTCTGTTCACGCGGATTTGTTTCCATGGGAATGGTGTCGGGAAGCGACTTTACATCACAAATTGCCATGTACATATTGGCCTCTTGCTCTCCGCTTTCCGATTTTATGTATGGGTTTGGAATGCGCCGGAAAGATTGAGCTTGAAAAACAAGGGTGATGGGGTAATTCACAGGATGAATCTCTGACATAAGGGGTTCCTTTCTGTGTCTCTCTGGACACTTAACAAAATATTTGATACACAGCCTTCGCTGCCATCGATTATATGGTATAATTCTTTAGGAAAGTATCAGATTCAGAGCAAGAAAAATAGCAGTTCTGAGTAAAATTGAACTGCTCTGAATGTGAT
>NZ_WWVY01000013.1:0-46088 GCF_009876955.1 Bittarella massiliensis (ex Durand et al. 2017)
TCTCCAGGCTCTCGATGCTGCCGTCCATCCCGAAGGAGAACTGGTAGGTGAAGCTGCCGTCCTGCAGGGCCAGGGAGCCGCCCTGGTCCCGCACCACCTCCATCTCTGAGAGGGTCTGGCGCACGTCCTCAGCGGCCAGGCTCTGAAAGTCCAGCCCGTTGATGAGCAGTTTGCCGGGCAGCGGTTCGCCGCCCACCGCCAGCTGCCAGTAGACCGAGCAGAGGGTGCAGGCCTCGGTGGCCTGGGTGCTGCCGGTGGTGTTGCAGAGGCCCCACCCGGCGTACTCCACCAGCTGGCCGTCCTCCCCGGCGCGGGCCAGGTAGTACAGGTCGCTGCTGAAGGTGTAGGGGGGGATGGTCTCATCCTCAAAGCCCAGCCGCTCCACCTTCTCAAAACCGGCGTCCAACACCTCTTGCAGGGTGGTCTGGCTGAGTGTCAGGGTGTAGCCGTCCAGCTCGATTTGGGGCGGGGTGCCCTCCAGGGCGGGGGGCTCTCCGCCCTTGTCGCAGCCGGTAAAGGCCCCCAGGACCAGCGCTGCCGCCAGTGCCAGCGGCAAAAACCGGCTGTTCAGTGATCTCTTCAAAGCCATTCGCTCCTTTTTGCGGGGTAAAATCGGGTCCCGGCCGCAGCCGGGAGAATACCAGTATAGCATTTCCCCCGCCCGGCGGGAAGGGGGGTCTCTTTAAGGGGACGGGGAAAGGGGACCCGCACTCGGCAGGTCCCCTTTTTTATACGCCGGTCAGTTGGTCACGTCCCGTTTGGCAAAGGCCCACAGCCCCAGCAGGTAGAAGAGGGCGACAAAGGCCATCATCATGATCCCGCCGTAGAGGGGGTCCAGTTGGAACCCGTAGTTTTGCAGCAGCATCTTGTTCTGGTAGGCGGCGTTTGGCCCCATCAAACTGCCCATGTCCATGTAGGGCACCGGGGTGAAGCGCACAAAGTAGAGCCGCAGGGCCAGGCAGAGCTGAAAGACCAGGGAGTACCCCATGTTGGCGGCGATGGGCAGGGCCACCGACACGGCGGTGTTGCGGGTGAGGGCCGACAGGCAGAAGGCCAGGCTCCCGGTGAAGAGGATGCCGATGAAGGCGTAGGCCATCCGCGGCAGGCAGTAGGCCCAGAAGTTGTAGCTCACCACCCGGCCGCCGGCAAAGGCCAACACCGGGGAGGCAAAGCCCCCAAAGCCCAGTTGGAGACCGGAGGAGAGCACCATGGCCAGGAACATAGCCAGGTAGAGGCCGGCGCTCACCAGCACCATGGTCAGGTACTTGCCCAGGTAGACCTTCCAGCGGCGCACCGGCCGGGTCAGCAGCAGGCGGATGGAGCCGGAGGAGAACTCCCGGGCGATGGAGCTGCCCCCCAGGATGACCGCCACGATGGACACCAGCATCCCCAGGTTGAGGATGTTCATGGCCGCGGTGCGGGGGTCCTTTTGCGACTGGTAGAGGGGCGGGACCCCGTTGTCCAGCCCGTACTGGAGCACCTGGTTTTCCTCGGCGGACTCCTGGGCGGCCTTCTCCAGGTTCTCCAGGTACTGCTGATAGCTCATGTTGGCGGCAAACTGCCCGCCTTTTTGGGAGGAGAGGAACTGCTGTTCATCCAGGGGGATCTCGTACTGCAGGGAGAGGTTTTGCTCCATCTGCTGCAAGCTGGCGGAGCGGTAGTCGTCCTCGCCGTAGCCGATCTTGTGGTCCACCCGGTACTGGTAGAGGGCGACCCGGGCCCGCTGCATCTCGGCGGTCTTTTTGGCCGCCTCCGCCTCGCGGGCCAGAAATTCGTCTTTGGGGTCTGCCTTGGCGGCCGCCTCGGCCGCTTTTTGCTGGTCGAGATCGTTCTGGAGGGCGACCTGCTGGGCTTCCAGGTTGTAGCCGGCCACCTGCATGGGGTCGCCGCTGCGCAGCACGGTGAGCAGCCGCTGCACCTTGGCGCCGATCTGCCCGGCCAGGCCCTTGAGCCCCTCCCTGTCCAGTCCGGCTGCCTCGGGGGGCAGTTGCAGGTAGCTGTCGCCCCCCAGGGAGCCCTGGCTGGCCATCTCCACCGCCTTCTGGCTCTGCAGGAGGGCGCTGTACTGGTTGATGAGGTCCATCCGGTAGTCGGAGTAGCGGGTGACCCCCAGCTCCTTTTGGATCAGCAGGGCGTCCCGCTCGGCCTCAAAGTAGGCGAGCATGGACTTGTCGCCGGTCTTCTTGGCCGTGTCGATGCTCTCCTCGTTCCAGCTCAACTGCCGCTCCAGGTATTCCGAGTCGTCCCCGCCGCCCCAGCTGCGGCTGGAGAGGAAGGGGAAGGCTGCCGCCAGCGCCAGCACCAGGGCCAGGATCACCAGCAGGCTCTTTTTGGAAAATTCTTTGATGAACTCGTTGTGGACGAGTGCCGTTATCTTTTTCATCTCTCGCGTCCCCCTTATTGGATCTGGCCCTTGGAGCCGGTGGTGGTTTCCAAAAACAGCTCCTCAAGGGAGGTGCGATGGGGGATGACCGAGTAGACCTCGACCCCGCTCTCGCAGAGCTGGCGGACAGCCGCGGCCCGCTGTTTGCGGCTGCAACTGAGCTGTACCCCACCGGCGGCGGGGGTGATCTCCCCCTGGGGGAAGAGGGCGGCCAGCAGTTCGGCGGCCCGCTGGGGGTCGCTCACCTCCCAGAGGGTGGGCACCGACTGGTCGCTCTGCCCTGCCGAGGCGCGTTCGGCCCGCAGGTCCCGCACCGCGACGATCTGCCCGGCGTCCACGATGCAGACCCGGTCGCACATCAGCTCCATCTCGGCGAGCTGGTGGCTGGAGATGAGCACCCCCACCTCCTCCTCGTCGGCCAGCTGGCGCAGGGTGTCCCGCAGTTCCTTGATGCCCACAGGGTCCAGGCCGTTGGTGGGCTCGTCTAAAATCAACAGCTTGGGCCGGTGGAGGATGGCCTGGGCCACCCCCAGTCGCTGCCGCATCCCCAGGGAGTAGCGGCGCACCTTGTCGCCGATGCGGTTTTCCAGTTTGACCTGCCGCACCACCTCGTCGATGCGCTCCCGGCTCACCCCCTGACACATGTTGGCGTAGACTTGCAGGTTCTGCCGGCCGGTCAGGTGGCCGTACATCTCGGGGTTTTCAATGATGCCGCCCACCAGTGAGCGGGCGCGCTCGGGGTCTTTGACCCCGTCGTAGGGGCCGATCTGGATGGAACCGCTGTCCACCTTGAGCAGTCCGAGGATCATCTTGATGGTGGTGGTCTTGCCGGCCCCGTTGGGCCCCAAAAAGCCCATGATCTCCCCGGGCATCACCGCAAAGCTGGCGTCCCGGATGATGGCTTTCTTGCCGATTTTCTTGTGGAGGTTTTGCACCTGTAAAATGGGTTCCATTTTTTCACTCTCCCGTTCCGGCCCCACACGGCAGCGCGCCGTGCAGGGCGGCAAAATGGATCTGCTGATCCCGCGCTGTGACCAGTATACCCAATCCCCCGCCGGGGGAGAAGGGGAATCAACGCAAAGTAATAACTTCTTCATCAAATGTTCAGAAACGCCCCTTTTCCCAACTTCTGTGGAAAACTGTGTGGAAAATGTGGAAAACTGGTGGGGTGGGGATTGGGTTTGCGACCATCAATGTGGAGAAAGCGGTTGAAACGGTGGAATTACCCGATGTATAATTGTGGAGAAAGGGGGGAACGGTGTTGGAAACGGCAATTTCTTGGCTTTTAGAGGAAGCCGGGCTGGAGCGGCTGCCCTGGGGCGTGCTGCCCTACCGCCCCGAACTGGTGCGCCCGGAACTGCCCTGCCGCCGGGCCTCTCTCATCCCCAAGGAGGCCGCCGCCCTGGCGATCTTCGCCTTCCCCTACAAGGTGGAGGCCGCCTTTGGGGGCAACCTCTCCTGTTACGCGGCAGTGGCCGACTACCACAGGGTCTGCTTCTCCCTTCTCCAGACGCTCTGCGACCGCCTCACCGCGCGCTGGGGGGGCGTCTCTCTCCCCTTTGTGGACGCCTCCCCCTTTGACGAGGTGGGGCTGGCCGCCAGCTGCGGCCTGGGGGTGCAGGGGGACAACGGCCTGCTCATCACTCTCCGCTGGGGCAGCTATGTCTTTTTGGGAGAGATCGTCACCACCCTCCCCCTGCCGTCCCGCAGCGGCCCCGACGGGGGCGACTGCCTCCACTGTGGGCGCTGCAGCCGCACCTGCCCCGGCAGCTGCCTGGCGGGCGGCCGGGTGGAGGCGGCAAACTGCCTGTCGGCGATCAGCCAGAAAAAGGGGGAGTTGACCCCGGCGGAGGCGGCGCTGGTGAAGGGGAGCCCCCTCCTCTGGGGGTGCGACCAGTGCCAGTTGTCCTGCCCCCTCAACGCCGGGGCAGAGGAGACCTTTCTCGCCCCCTTTTTGGAGGACTGCCTCCCCCGCGTGAGCCGGGAGGAGATCCGCCCCCTCTGCAAGGGGCGGGCCTTTGGCTTTCGCGGTCCTCGCCCGCTGGAGCGCAACTGGGATCTGCAGCACGGAAAGGGAGAGGGCGGACCGTCGAATTGACGGGGTTTGGGTCGGGTGGTATAATCGCCTTGAACGGAATGCGGCCCACGGCGGGCCGACAGAAGGGGGAAACGGGCCATGACGACGCTGATGGTGCAGACCGACCGGGTGCTGCACAACCTGCACACCTTTCAAAAAGCGGTGGGGCGCGCGGCGGTGATCCCGGTGCTCTCGGGCAACGCCTACGGCGCGGGGGACACCCAGATGGCCAAGCTCCTCTTTGCCGAGGGGATCCGGCTGGTGGCCGTCTCCCGGCTGGAGGAGGCGGTGCGGGTGAAAAACGCCATCGCCGGGCTGGATGTGCTGCTGCTCACCCCCTATTCCACCGAGGCCGCGGCCGAGGAGATCGTCCGCCACGACATCGTGGCCACCGTTGGCTCCTACGACAGCGCCGTGGTCCTCTCGGGGATCGCCGGCAAGGCAGGCAAAAAGGTGCGCATCCACTTCAAGTTCGACACCGGAAACGGCCGCTTCGGCTTTTTGCCCGAAGAGGTGAGCAAGGCGGTGCAGGCCGCCAAGTACCTGGACAACCTGGTGCTCACCGGGGTCTACGCCCACATTTCCGGCAGCGAGTGCAAAAAGGAAAAGCAGGTGCGGCGGCAGTACGAGACCCTCAAGGAGATGCTCACCGCCCTGCGGCGGGAGGGGATCTCCTACGGGGTGGTGCACGCCGCCGGCACCCTGCCCGCCCTGCTCTACCCCTGGCTGCGGCTGGACGCGGTGCGCTGCGGCAGCGCCCTCATGGGACGGCTGAGCGGGGTGAAGGACCGCTGGGGCTTTAAAAAGGTGGGGCGGCTGTGCAGCGAGGTCTGCGACGTGCGCTGGGTGCCCGCCGGCTACCACGTGGGTTATGGCCGCACCTACCGCACCAAGCGGCCCACCAAGATCGCCCTGGTGCCCGCCGGTCTGGCCGACGGTCTCACCGCCGAAAACGCCCGCACCCTCCTCACCGGGCGGGGCTTCTTCTCGGCGCTGCGGGCGGCCATCCGCCGGGTCTCCCGTCAGAAGCGGCTCACCTGCGATGTCAAGGGCCGCCCCGCCCGCATCCTGGGCTATGTGGATTACGAGTCCACCATGGTGGATGTCACCAAGGTGGAGTGCGCGCCCGGGGACATCGTCTCCTTCGACACCGTCCCCTCCTCGGTGGACGGGTCGGTCCGCCGTTCCTACGTCTGATGAAAGCGGCCAAAAGGCCGGCAGAGAGGGCCCTCTCTGCCGGCCTTTTTTGCGCGCAAATGGAATTTTACCCCTTTCAAGAGGAGGTGGTTTCCCTTTTTCCCTCTCCTCGGTCAGGGCGTTGGTGTGGCGCCGGCCTGTCAATAGACGGTGTGGCAGGCGAAATCGCCTCGCTCGGGGCGGCACCTTGCGGGCGGGGGAAAGAGGGTCGCGCTTTCCAGCCAGCACTGAGGTGGGGGCGGTACAGCGCTCTACCTGCCGGGGGCCGACGCTGCCGGGCAGCCCCATCCTGGGTTTGACGCAATCAAGCCCGTCTTCACCGCCTTCAGGGGGGCGGCATCCAGCGCTTTCTCGGCGATGGACGGGGGAGGGGCGCTTGTTGACATGGCGGTTGCAGGTCAACCGGCACGAAATCAGGGGTGCCGGCATGGAGGTCGCCTCTAGGGGCAGGGCGTTTGGGATGTTCGCGACATCTGGAGGACCACCCACTTTACCTGTTTGGGAGGTGGGCAGATCGGTTTGTCCAACACCCCAGCGCCGAGGGGGCCGCCCAGGCAGCACATCTGTGTAAATCCCAGCCCAAAACGGCTCGACACCGGACGTGGGTAGGAAAGCGGGTCTCGGCGCTCTTTCTCGGGTGGCTACGTCCCTCACCGCATGGAGGTGAAAGTTGGCGGCGGGAAGCCGACAGACCAACGGGTTGTAGGGAGCGGTCGAGTTGCCCCCGTGAAAGACCAGCAGGGCTGCCCCCGACAGCTCGTCGGTCGCCACCAGATGGGGGCGGCCCAAATTGATGTTCAGATACAGATTGCAAAAGAGGGTCTCAGCTTTTGCAACGGGGTGTCATAGAGGGTCAAAGCGCCGCACTTGGCTGCGGAGGGAGTGGGAACTGCTCTTCAAGGGGAGACCTCCTGCCACAGAGGGTGTGGCGCAATGGAGCAGCTTGCTTTTTTTGATTCTGTATATTTTGATTTATTTATACTATTTGTTTTTAAAGATGGCGGCGCTGTACAGCCGGGGGAGAAGGGCAGCCGTCAAAACGGCCGCCAGAGGAACCGCCCCGTTCCAGGGGGCGGGCAGCAGGGCGGCGAGGAGGGAGGCCAGTCCACAGGCAAACCAGACGCGCCCCCCAAAGCGCTGGGTGCGGCGCCAGTTTTCCCGGTCGATGAGGGCGGCGGGGGCCTTGACGCCGCGGCCACTCTCCCGCCTTGCCTTGGGGAGGCCGTTGCCCAACCAGAGCAGCAGGGAACCCACTGCCAAGTCTGCCAGGGGCAGCAACAACCGGCTGTCGGCCCGCGTGATCTCCCAGAGTTCCAGCCCATTTCCGGTGAGGAGGAGCTGTACCCCAAAGAGGAGGAGGGCCGCCCCCCAGGAGGGGCCCATTCCCCCCTGACCGCCCGAGGAGAGCCGGGCGCGGCGGAGCAGGTGAAAGCCGGCGGCCAGGGCGGGGAAGGCCAGCAGGAGCAACCGGCTGGCCTTCCCGCTCACCCCGCTGTCGTTCCATTGGACGAGGATGACGGCGGGCAGGAAGGGCAGGCAGCAGAGGGCGGCCGCCAGCATAAGGGCGATAAGCAGCCAGAACCGCCCGTCGCGCCCCTTCATCCCTCGACCTCCTCGCCTTGGGGGGCGGCGACCACTCGCCCGGTGAGACCGGCCGCCCAGTGGAGCAGCTCCTCCACCACCGAGAGGTCGGCCTGGTAGTAGATGTATGTCCCCTCCCTCTGGGCGCGGCAGAGGCCCGCCGCCCGCAGCACCGACAGGTGGGGGGAGACGGCCGCACCCGAACAGGCGAAGTGGACGGCGATCTCCCCGGCGGGAAGGGGGCGGTCCCGCACCAGCTCCAAAATTTCCCGGCGGGTGGGGTCGGCCAGTGCCCGCATCGTCTCCTGCAGTCCCATAAAAACACATCCCTTCTTCAAATCCATATTTAACTAAGTTGTTAAACAAGAAGATACTCCCATTTCCCGCCTCTGTCAAGGGGGCGCGCATCGACCCGGCAAAAAGAGGGGCCGTGCGGGCGAAGAATTTTTGCATTTCTGACAAAAACCTATGGCCTTTTGCAGCGGATGATGGTAGAATGGAGATACCAAAGGAAGCACCTTTTATCACCCAGTTAAAGGAGGGCCATATCGTGAAACTGATATTTGCTATCGTAAACAAAGACGATTCCAGCGCGGTCCAAAGCGCATTGACCAAGGAGAAGTTCTCGGTCACCAAACTCGCCACCACCGGCGGCTTCCTGCTGGCGGGCAACACCACCTTCATCATCGGTACAGACGACGAAAAGGTCGAGCAGGTGCTGGGCATCATCGAGGAGAACAGCAAGCGCCGCACCCAGATCGTCCCCTCTTCCATCGCCTATGGCGCGGGACTGTCCTCTGCCTACCCCATCGAGGTGACCGTCGGCGGCGCCACCATCTTTGTGACCGATGTCTCCAGATTTGAAAAGTACTGATTTTACATCCGAATTTAAGGGCAATCCCCTGGTTTTGCAAACGCTGCGCGCCATGATCGACGCGCGGCGTTTGCCCCATGCCATGCTTTTTGAGGGCCAGCAAGGGTGCGGTACATACACCCTTGCTGTTTTGTTTGCTGCCCAGGTCCTCTGCCAGGACCAACCGGCCGGGCAGGCGGAGCGGATCCGCCGCCAGGTGGAGGAGGGAAGCCACCCCGACCTGCGGGTGGTCACCTCGGGGGAGCGCAGCAGCATCTCGGTGGACGAGGTGCGCGCCATCATCGAGGACATCTACCTCCGCCCCAACGAGGGGGAGAAGAAGATCATCCTCATCGGGGGCGCGGGGGAGATGACCCCCCAGGCCCAGAACGCCCTGCTCAAGGTGCTGGAAGAGCCGCCGGAACACGCCCTCTTCCTCCTCACCGCCGAGAGCCGGCAGGCCCTGCTGCCCACCGTCCTCTCCCGGGTGATCTGTTTCTCCATCCTCCCCCCCTCGCCCGAGGAGTGCATCGAGCACTTTGCCGGCCAGGGCCAGGGCGGCGGGGAGACCGCCTTTGCCGCCCACCTCTTCGGCGGGGCCATCGGCTCGGTCGCCCGCTATTTGAGCGAGGAGGAGGGGCCGGCCCTGCAGGCAAAGGTGCAGGCGGCCCTCGATCTGCTGGGGGCGCTGGCCCAGCGCCGCCTGTCGGCGGTGGCGGCCGACCTTTACCGCCCCAAAAACCGGGACGAGATGGGCGCCCTGCTCGAAGAGCTGACCCAGCTGCTGCCCTACTGCCAGCGCTTGGCTTTGGGCAAAGTCCCCCCTTTCCCCCTGCGGATGAAGGCGGACGGGGAGATCGTTCACCTGAACACCGAGGCCCTCTACCGGGAAATCGCCCGGGGCAGGGTCTCCTTACAGCGAAACTGCAATTTGTCGCTCCTGCAGGCCAGTCTCAGCGACCGGCTGGCCCGGGCGGCACACGAAGGAGGGCAGTGATTGCAAGATGGCAGAAGTAATTGGCGTGCGTTTTAAAAACGTGGGCAAAGTATACTATTTCGACCCCGACGGGGTGCAGATGCCCAAGGGCTCCCGGGTGATCGTGGAGACCGCCCGCGGCGTCGAGTGCGGGCAGGTGGCCATGGCCAACCGACAGGTGGCCGACGGCACCATCGTCAAGCCCCTGAAAAAGGTGGTGCGCGCTGCCACCCAGGAGGACCTGGACAAGCTCGAGCGCAACCGGAAAAAGGAAAAAGAGGCCTATGCGGTCTGTCTGAAAAAAATCGAGAAGTTCCACCTGGACATGAAGCTCATCGACGTGGAGTACACCTTTGACGGCAGCAAGATCCTCTTTTACTTCACCGCCGACGGCCGGGTCGACTTCCGCGAGTTGGTCAAGGACCTGGCCTCGGTCTTTCGCACCCGCATCGAGCTGCGGCAGATCGGGGTGCGCGACGAGAGCAAGATGCTGGGGGGCCTGGGGGTCTGCGGGCGGCCGTTTTGCTGCTCCACCTTCCTGGGCGAGTTCCAGCCGGTCTCCATCAAGATGGCGAAGGAACAGGGCCTCTCCCTCAATCCCACCAAGATTTCCGGCACCTGCGGGCGGCTGATGTGCTGCCTCAAGTACGAGCAGAAGGGGTATGAGGAGTTTGGCCGCCTCACCCCCCGCCCCGGCTCCCTGGTCAAGACCGCCGAGGGCCCCGGCGTGGTCACCGAGGCAAACGTCATCACCGGGCGGCTGAAGGTCAGCCTGCAGAAGGATGAAGCCGCGCCCCCCAAGGTTTTCCAGAGGGAGGACGTCACCGTCATCCGCGCCGGAAAGGCCCGGGATGGGGGCCGCCAGGGCGGCCATAAAGGCGACAAAAAAGTTGCCGAATAATTCTTGTAATTTCGCGAAAGTATGTTAGAATAGGGGTAACATGAGGGAGGTGGAATTCCAATGGCTTACAAGATCAATGACGATTGCATCAGCTGTGGCGCTTGCGAGGCGGCCTGCCCCGTAAACGCGATTTCCGAGGGCGACGGCAAGTACGTGATCGACGCAGACACCTGCATCGACTGCGGCTCCTGCGCTGGCGTCTGCCCGGTGGGCGCTCCCCAGGCGGAGTAGGAAACAGCACATCATGCATATCAGCGGGCGGCGGGCAGTGATGTCTGCCGCCCGCTTCTCTATGCCCGAAAAGGGGGGCGAAAAGATGGCGAAAACACAGGGGGAAGAGGCGCTGGGCGGGGGCCTCTTCCTGTCGGTGGACGGCGAGCACCGCTTCGGCCTCGACGCCTTTTTGCTGGCTCGCTTTGCCGCCCCCCGCCGGGGCGACCGGGTGGCCGACCTGGGCTGTGGCTGCGGCATCGTCCCCTTTCTCCTCTGGCGGGACTTCCGCCCCGCCCGGGTGGACGGGGTCGAGCTGCAGCCGGCGGCCGTCCGGCTCTTCGCCCGCTCGGTGGTCCGCTCGGGGAACCCGCCCCTCTACCCGCTGGAGGCCGACCTGCGCCGGCTGGAGGGCCTTCTCCCCGCCGGGGCCTTTGACCTGGTCACCTGCAATCCGCCCTATTTCCGGGCGGACTCCGGTCCGGCCGGGGCCTCTGCCAGCGCCCGCCTGGCCCGGCAGGAGGGGAGTTGTACCCTGGAGGAGGTCTGCCGGAGCGCGGCCCGGTTGCTGCGCAGCGGCGGCCGGTTCTGCCTCTGTCAGCGGCCCCAGCGGCTGGCGGAGGTCTTTGCCGCCCTGCGCGGCGCGGGGTTGGAGCCCAAGCGGCTGCAGCTGGTGGGGGGCCGCCCCGGCAGCGCCCCCTGGCTCGTTTTGGCGGAGGGGCGCAAGGGGGGCCGCCCCTCCCTGCAGGTGGAGGGCTGCCTGTACACCCAGGGGGCGGACGGCGCCCCCAACCCCGCCCTAAACAGCCTTTACAAACCCCTGTGAGGAGGAGAGCAACGTGTCAAAGTTATATGTGGTGGGCACCCCCATCGGCAACCTGGGAGATTTCTCCCCCCGGGCGCTGGAGGTGCTGCAAACCTGCGATTTCATCGCCGCCGAGGACACCCGGGTCACCCTCAAGCTCCTCAACCGCTTCGGGGTGAAAAAGCCGATGGTCAGCTACTACGAGCACAACATCCGCGCCCGGGGGGAGGAGATCGTGGGCCGGATCCTCGCCGGGGAGAGCTGCGCTGTGGTCACCGACGCGGGGATGCCCTGCATCTCCGACCCGGGAGAGGACCTGGTGCGCCTCTGCCGGGAGCGGGAGGTGGAGATCGAGGTGGTGCCCGGGCCCAGCGCGGTCATCGCCGCCCTGGCCGTCAGCGGGCTGCCCACCAGCCGCTTCTCCTTTGAGGGGTTTCTCTCCACCACCCGCAAAAACCGGCTGGCCCACCTGGAGGAGATCCGCCAGATGCGCCACACCCTCGTCTTTTACGAGGCGCCCCACAAACTCCTCACCACCCTGCAGGACCTGAAGGAGGGGCTGGGGGATCGCCGGGTCGCCCTCTGCCGGGAGCTGACCAAGCTCCACGAAGAGGTGGTGAGGACCACTTTCAGCGGCGCGTTGGAACACTATGCCGACCACTCCCCCAAGGGGGAATACGTGCTGGTGGTGGAGGGCTATACCCCGCCCCGCCCCGTCCAAGTCGCCCTGGAAGAGGCCGTCGCCCTGGCCCGCCGCCTGGTGGAGGAGGGACAGGCCCCCACCGCCGCCTGCAAGGAGGCCGCCCGCCAGACCGGCCACCGCAAATCGCAGATCTACACCGCCCTGCAAGAGGGGCGGTAGCGCCCCCGGCAAAGGGGGGGGGAAGGAGCGGGCAGACAAGAGACCGTCTGCCCGCTCTCTTTGCGCCTTCTGCCTCCTCTGCCCCCGGTTCTGGCCCCGCCGGGGGCGACATATAAGTAGGGTGAGCGGCGCCGGGCCGGTGCGCCGCCGCCTTTTGGCGAGAGGGGGATGGGATGGAACTGCTCTGTTTTTTGGGGATCGCCGCCGCCGTCTTTATCAACGGCTTTACAGACGCGCCCAACGCCATGGCCACCGCGGTCTGCACCCGGGCCCTCCGCCCCGTCACCGCGGCGGCCCTGGGCGGGGTCTGCAACTTTCTGGGGGTGCTGGTGATGTACCGGCTCAATTCCAGCGTGGCCGACACCATCTCCTCCCTGGTGCGCATCCCCGCCGGGGCGGGGCAGGCGGTGGTGCTGGCCGCCCTTCTCACCATCGCCCTCTGGGGCTTTTTCGGCTGGACGCTGGGGGTCCCCACCTCCGAGAGCCACGGCCTCATCGCCGGTCTCACCGGCGGGGCCCTGGCGGTCAACTGGTCGCTGCAGTCGGTGGATCTTGCCCAGTGGGCCAAGGTGCTCAAGGGCTTTGTCATCTCGGTGGCCTTCGGCTTCATCGCCGGGTATCTGGTGGCCGCCATCCTCGCCCTGCTGGCCGACGGCCGGGGGCGCTTTCGCACCGAGCGGGCCATCGACCGGGGGCAGGTTGCCTTTCTGTGCTGCACCGCCTTTCTCCACGGCGCCCAGGACGGCCTCAAATTCCTGGGCGCCTACCGCTATGCGGTGGGGGAGATCGGCGCCCTGGCCCTGGTCACCGTCTCGGCGGTGATGACGGTGGGCACCCTGATGGGGGGATTCAAGATCATCAAAAAGGTGGGGATGGACATGGTGCGGATGGAGAAGTACCAGGGCCTCGCCTCCGATGTGGCCTCCTCGGTGGGGCTGCTCACCGCCAGCCTCACCGGGGTGCCGGTGAGCACCAGCCACATCAAGACCACCGCCATTGTCGGCGCCTGCGCCCGCCAGTCGGTGAAAAAGGTCAACGTCTCGGTGGTCATGGACATCTTCAAGGGCTGGCTCTACACCTTTCCCGTCTGCGGGGTGCTGGGCTTCTTCCTCACCAAATTTCTCATCCGGCTGTGAGCATTCCCCGTCATATCCCGCCGGCAGAGGGCATAGAGATAGAGGGTATGCGGGCGGGAAGGCGCTTCTCTGCCCGCCCAAATCGTTTTGGGAGAGGAAAAAACAATGCATCTGAAAAGTGAGAACAGGCTCTTTTCCTGCGTGGAGCAGGTGTTGGAGGAGCTGGCGGCCCTCTGCCGGGGCAAACCCGCCCCCCGGGAGGACGGGCAGGGCTACCTGATGATCCAGCGGGCGTTCATCCTGCCGGTGGACAGGGAGGACCTCTGTGCCCTCTACAGCCAGCTGCGCCAGTGCGCGGCCCTGGCCCGCGCCCTGGGGGGACGGCTGCCCCCCTTGGCCCAGCCCCTGCTGGACTGGCAGGGAGCCGCTGTGCAGGCGCTGGAGTGCGCCCGCCAAAACGGCCGGGGCGGCGACATCCTCGCCCACCTGCCGAAGATGGAGCGGGACCTGGAGGCCCTCTACGCCCTGGCCGAGGGCCCGCAGGAGGCCCTGTTGGCCGCCGCGACCGCCCAGGCCACCGAGACCCTGGCCCGCATGGGGGTCAAGAAGAGCTGAGCGCAGGGCGGAGCGAACACGCCCCGGTGAAAGGAAGCCTCTCTTTTCACCGGGGCGTTTTTGTGTTAGAGTAGGGGTCAGAAAGAGTGTGCCGGGCGCCGCCCGGCAGATGGGGGGCAGGGGTTTGAAGTTCATCGTCTTTTCGGACAACCACGGCAAGCTCGGCGGGATGGAGCGGGTCATCCGCAACCACCCCGAGTGCGCCGTCTACATCCACCTGGGGGACAGCGAGGGCACCTTGCAGACCCTGCGGCAAAACCACCCGCAGCTGCAGTTCTGGGCGGTGCGGGGCAACTGCGATCTCGGCAGCGAGGAGCCGGCAGAACAGACCCGGCAGGTGGAGGGACACACCCTCTTTTTTACCCACGGGCACCACTACGGGGCCAAGTTCAGCACCGACCACCTCTGGGACAAGGCCCGGCAGCTGGGGGCGGACGTGGTCCTCTTCGGCCACAGCCACACCCCCTGCCAGGAGTACAGGGAGGGGATCTATCTCCTCAATCCCGGCAGCATCGCCCACCCGAAGGAGGGACCGCCCACCTACGGGGTGCTGGATGTGCGGGAGAGCGGCGTCCTCTTCAGCGTGGCGGAGGTGCGCGGATGAGCCGGCTGGAGCGGGCCCCCCGGGTCTTTGCCGAACTGGGCTCCACCAACACCCACTGCAAGGCCCACCTGGCCGACCTGCCCGACGGGGCGGCGGTGCTGGCGCTGCGGCAGACGGCGGGCCGGGGCCGCCGCGGCAAGAGCTGGGCCGACACCGCCGACAGCGGGATGGCCCTCTCCTTCGTCCTCAAGGGCATCGAGCTGCGGCAGGTGGCGGCCCTGCCCCTCTGCGTCGGCCTGGCGGTGTCCGAGGCGCTGGAGGAGGCCGCCGGTTGCCGGACGGAGATCAAGTGGCCCAACGACCTGGTGGTGTGGGGCAAGAAGGTCTGCGGCATCCTCTGCGAGGGGGTCGTGGGGGAGGAGACGGCCGCCGTCTGCGGCGTCGGGGTC
The DNA here is from genome assembly GCF_009876955.1 of Bittarella massiliensis (ex Durand et al. 2017). NCBI lineage: Bacteria > Bacillati > Bacillota > Clostridia > Eubacteriales > Oscillospiraceae > Bittarella (ex Durand et al. 2017) > Bittarella massiliensis (ex Durand et al. 2017). The sequence goes on from NZ_WWVY01000013.1 coordinate 14,530, forward strand.
AACCTGACCCAGACGGCGGAGGACTTTGCCCGCCGGCAGCTGCCCCACGGGGGCTCCCTCTTGAGCGAGTGCGGCGTCCGCCTCGCCCCACGGGAGTTGGCCGTGCAGGTGCTGGCCCACTGCGACCGGCGCATCGAGCAGTTTTTCGCCCAGGGGCTCCCCTCCCTCCTTCCCGCCTACCGGGCCCGCAGCGCCACCCTGGATCGCACCGTGCGGGTCCTCTGGGAGGGGCGCGAGGCGGTGGGCCGGGCGGTGGACGTGGGGGAGGACGGCTCGCTCCTGGTGGAGATCGGCGGACGGGTCGTGCCGGTCTGCAGCGGCGAGGCCTCGGTGCGGGGCCTCTACGGCTACCGATAAAAAGAGAGGGGGCGAAGCGGCTTTTGCGGCCGCTCCGCCCTCTTTTTTCATTTTTATCTCATCTGCCGAAGAGCTCGTTGATGTCGTGGAGGGAGTGGTTTTTGGCGATGACCATCACCTTGTCACCGCTCTCCAGGGTGGTCTCGCCGCGGGGGATGAGCATCTCCTCCCCCCGGGTGATGGTGACCACCACCACGTCCTTGCTCAGGCCGATCTCGGCCAGGGTCTGCCCGGCCTTGGGGAAGTGGTCGGGGATGACGATCTCGTTGAGGGAGGCCGCCCCGGCGTTGAGGCTCATGAGCAGCTTGATCTGGGCGTTGTCCGCCTCGTGCTCGATGACCCGCACGATGTTGTTGGTGGTGCAGACCGGCACGTCCACCCCCAACTTTTTCATCACCCGCAGGTTGCGGGGGTTGTTGACCCGGGCGACTGTCTTTTTGACCCCGAATTTCATCTTCGCCAGCTGGCAGGAGATGAGGTTGTCCTCGTCCCGCCCGGAGACGCTGATGAGGGCGTCGGCCGTCCCCACGTCGGCGCTCTCCAGCGCCTCGATGGTGGTGCCGTCCCCGCAGATGATGGGGATGTCCAGGGCGTCGGCCAGGTGGGCGCAGGTGCGCTTGTCGATTTCCACCACATGGGGCCGGTGGCCGTGGTTGAGCAGTGTTTCGGCGAGATAGAGGCCAATTTTTCCCCCGCCAACGATAACGACGTTCATCTTGTTCCCTCTTCTCTCACATTCAGTCGACGATTTTTACGGCGATCAGGGTGTCCCCCGGGCGCAGGGCGATGGGGTTGCGGCAGCACAGCTCCATGGTGGTGTCGCCGTGCAAAACCCCCAACAGCTGCAGCCCCGCCTGCAGCGACAGGCAGTCGGTCTGCCGCCCCACCTGGCCGGGTTCCACCGGCAGGTAGACATAGGAGAGGGTGGTGGAGCCGAAGGTGGCGTACTGCCGCGCCGCGCCGGTGGTCAGCGACTGGGTGATGGCGTCCACCGTCAGGTTGGTGGGGCAGACGGTGTGCAGCCCGAAGTGGACGAACACGTCCTTGCGGGCGGGGTCGTAGATGCGGGTGATGACGGTGGGCACCGAAAAGAGCTCTCTGGCCACCTGGCCCACCATGATGTTGATGTTGTCGTCCTGGGTGACGGCGGCCAGGGCGTCGCACCCCTCGATGCCGGCAGCCTTGAGGACCTCCTCGTCAAAGGGCACCCCGGCCACGGTGATGCCGTCGAAGCTTTCGCCCAGGCGCTCGAAGCGCTCCTCCACCTCGTCCACAACGGCCACGTCGTGCCCGTCGCGCTGCAGCTTTTTGGCCAGGCTCGAACCGACCTTGCCGCAGCCGACCACTACGATATTCATCGCTCAAAGACCCTCTTTCTCATATTGCGCAGTCCCTGCCTTGTCTGCAAGTATCCCAATTATAGCACAGCCCCCAGGGGAAGGAAAGCGGCCTTTTTTCCCGAAAAAGGGCAATTTCTCCCCTGGGCGGCGGCTTCTCTTGCCCAAGATGCGCAAAATGCGGGGACACTTCTCCTCTCTCCACATATACTGAGTCAGAGGGGCCGTCCGGCGGCCCGCCGAAGGGGGGAAGGGAAAAGTGACGATCTGGATCGGGGTGCTCTGCGCCTGGGGCGGATTTTTGGTGGGATTTGTCTGCTGCGCGCTCTTTTGCGGCAGCAAGGAGCGGGGCCGGGGCAAGCGGTCCCGATAGAGCGGCAGACCGGGCGGCACGGTGGGGCCGCCGTCTTTTTGGCCGCCGGGGGGACAGGCCCTAGCGGGGCTGGGGATGGGCGCGGTAGTAGTCTTCCAGCCGGGAGACCGGCACCGAGAAGAGGCGGCAGAAATTCTGCCAGAAAATCTTGTCCAATGTCTCCTGGGGCAGCCGCAGGGCGTAGAGGCGATCGAGCTCGGCGGCGCAGTCCCACATGGGAAAGTCGGTGCCGAAAAAGATTTTGTCGGGGCCAAAGCGGTCGATGAGGGCCAGCGCTTCCTCCCGCCCGAGGGCGAAGAGACTGCTGGAACAGTCCACGTAGACGTTGGGCAGGCAGAGGGTCTGGGCCGCCTCCTCCCAGCGCTGGTAGCCGCCGAAGTGGGCGCCGATACAGGTGAGCTCGGGCACCGCCCGCGCCACCCGGGCCAGCTTCTCCGGGCGGGAGTAGTCGTAACGGGCGTCCCCGGTGTGAAAGAGGACGGGCAGTCCCCGCTCGGCCAGCCGCCGGTAGACCGGCATCATCCGCTCATCGTTGATGTCAAAGCACTGAAAGTCCGAGTGGAGCTTGATCCCCCGCAGCCCCAGGGCGATGATCCGCTCGATTTCGGCATAGGGGTCCTCCATCTCCGGGTGCAGGGCCCCCAGGCCGATGAGCCGGTCGGGGTGCAGGTTTACCTTGGAGGCGACAAAGTCGTTGATGGAGGACACCTGTTCGGCCTTGGTGGCCACCGAACAGACCAGAAAGAGGGCCACGCCGCAGCGGTCGCCCTCCTCCAGCAGCTCGTGGGTCATCCCGTCAAACTGCATGTCCAGGCTGTAAAACTCCCCGATGGAAGAGGCCGCCTTGGCGGCGATTTTTCGGGGGAAGATGTGGGTGTGGGCGTCGATGATGTACTGGGGCACAGAAAAAACCTCCTTTGGTTGCTCAGCGCTGGGCGCTGGGGGTCTGGGGTCGGGCCAGCCAGGTCTCCTTTTGCACCCAGATCGAGCAGGAGCCGCCGCCGACCGGCAGGGTGACCCAGCCGTCGGCCTCCACGGCGATCTCCTCCCCCCGGCCGCCCAGGCAGTCCACCAGGGTCTTGCCCGCCAGGTTCGGCCCGGCAAAGAGCCGCTTTTGCCCGCCGGGGCCGTCGGTCAGGACCGCGCAGAGGCCGGAGCCGGGGTGGCGGGGGTCGCCCTGGCGGCTCCACCCCACCACGTCCCGGTCGTCAAAGGCGTCGATCTGGGGGCCCCAGGCGCAGGTCTGCCGGGCCCAGAGGAGGGCGGAGAGGGGCTGGCCCACCGGGGCGATCCCGTCGTGGGGGATGCCGTAGTAGTCGCCGTAAAAGACACAGGGCAGCCCCTCGCTGCGCAGGAGGATGTAGGCGTAGGCCAGGGGTTTGAACCACCCGTCCACCCAGGATTCCAGCGCCTGACCAGGCTGGGTGTCGTGGTTGTCCACAAAGGTGACCGCCAACTGGGGCGCCCGCTGCACCAGGGCGTTTTGCCCCAGGGAGCCCATGTCGAACCCCCCCCCCCCGCTGTGGGAGGCCTGACAGAACTGTTGGTGCAGCGGCACGTCAAAGAGGGAGAGGGAGCCGCCGGTGACCCCGATGTAGTGGCAGAGGGCGTCGGCGCTCTGGTTCCAGTACTCCCCCACGGCAAAGACCGGCTTGCCGGTGAGGCGGCGCAGGGCGTGCAGCCAATCGCGGAAAAAGGTGAAGCGGATGTGCTTGGCCGCGTCGATGCGAAAGCCGTCCACCCCGGTCTCATTTAGGTACCACAGCCCCCAGCGGGTCAACTCCTCCACCACCTGGGGGTTGCCCAGGTCGACGTCGGCCCCCATCAGATAGTCGTAGTTGCCGTTTTCCGAATCGACCTCGCTGTCCCACTCCTTGCCCTGAAACTTGAAGATGGCCTTTTCGCCGGTGGCGTCGTCCCAGTCGATGCCGTCAAAGTGCTCCCAGTTCCAGCAGAAGTCGGAATAGCGCCCACCCCGGCCGGGGAAGGTGAAGGAGGTCCAGGCCGAGATGGTGCGGGCCGGGCCGGTCTGGCGGTAGCGGTCCACCCAGTCGTAGGGGGTGGCGGGCACCTGTTCGGTGCCGTCGGCACCCATGCGGTGGTCCAGCACGGCGTCGGCCCAGACGGCGATCCCCTCCCGCTGCAGGGCCTTGATTGCCGCCAGGTACTCGGCCTTGGTGCCGTACTTGGTGGCCACCGTCCCCCGCTGGTCAAACTCCCCCAGGTCGTAGAGGTCGTAGACGCCGTAGCCCACGTCCTCCTTGCCGGCAGCCCCCTTGTAGGCAGGGGGGAGCCAGAGGGCGGTGACCCCGTCGGCCGCCAGCCGGGCGGCCTTGGCCTCGGCCTGCCGCCAAAGCTGGCCGTCGGCGGGGAGATACCACTCAAAATACTGCATGGCAGTGGGGTTTTTCACAGGGCAACCTTCCTCTCTCACCGGGGTGCGCGCCCCGGGAAACAATGAAGATATCATACCCCCATTCCCCGCAAAAGGCAACCGCCCGCCCGTTGACAACCGGGCCGCCCGCCCGTACACTAGAGGCAGTGATCGGTCGAGAGAGGGGAGGGGTGCAGGTGAAAAAGACCATTCTGCTGGCGGGGTTCGGCACTGCCCGATGGGCGGATTACGCCCCCGCCGCCGGTGCGCTGGAAGGGGAGCTGGCGACCGCCTTCCCCGGCTGGTCGGTGCGGCGGGCCTTTGCCAGCAGCCGCTTGGCGGCAGCCCTCACCGAGCAGGGGCACCCCACCCCCCCCCTCCCCGCCGCCCTCGCGGAGTTGGCGGCGGAAGGGGGGGCGCTGGCCGTCCTCCCCACCCACCTGGCCGCCGGGGGGGAGTACGACGACCTCGCCGCCCAGTTGTCCGCCCTGCGCCCCCGGCTGCCGGCCCTGGCGGTGGCCCGCCCCCTTCTCTCCAGCGGGGAGGACTGTACCCAGGTGGCACAGGCCCTGCTCGAGGGGATTTTGTTGGAGGAGGGCGAGGGCCTGGTGCTGATGGCCCACGGCAGCCGTGCGGCGGGGATGGGCCCCTACCGGCCTCTGGCGGCGGCCCTGCCCCAGCAGGTGGCGCTGGGCGCCATGGTAAACGGCGGCCCCGAGGCGGCGGGGCGGCAGTTGCTGCGGGCGGGATATCGCCGCTGCGCCCTGGCCTCCCTGCTGGTCTGTGCCGGCGGTCACACCCGGCGGGAGATGGCCGGCCCGGGGCCCGACAGCTGGCTCTCCCGCCTGCGGGGGATGGGGTTGGCCGTCCGCCCGGTCTGCCGGGGGCTGGCCGAGCTGCCCGCCCTGCGGGCCCTCTACCGCCGCCACCTGGCAAAAGCCCTGGCCGCCGCCGGGCTCGACGCGGTTTGACAGAGATCGCCGCTGGGTGGTATGCTGGCCCTATATTCCGTGAAAAGGGGTTTTGAGAGATGAAGAAGATGGTGCGGATGCTCTTTCACCGGGTGGTGCTGGTGGGGGCGGCCATCCTCCTGCAACTGGCGCTGCTGGTGGTGATGTTGGTCCGGTTCGAGCGGTACTTCGTCTATTTTTACGCCGTCTGTTTTCTGCTCAGCCTGCTGGTGGTGCTGGCCATCATCAACGGCCGCAGCAACCCCGGTTACAAGATTGCCTGGCTCATCCCCATCCTCCTCTTCCCCATCTTCGGCGGGCTCTTCTACCTGATGTTCGGGCAAAACCACCTCTCCCGCCGGGAGAGAAAGAAGATGGCCCCCCTGCGGGAGGAGGTGCACCAGCTCCTCCCCGCCGAAAACCCGGTGCTGCGCCAGCTGGAGAGGGAGAGCCCTGAGGCGGCCAATCAGGCCAGATACATTGAAAAGCGGGCCTACGCCCCCCTCACCAAGGACAGTTACAGCGAATTCCTCCCCTCGGGCGAGAGCAAGTTCGAGCGGATGAAGGCCGAGCTGGAGCGGGCCGAGCGCTTCATCTTTTTAGAGTACTTCATCATCGAGCCGGGGGTGATGTGGGACAGCATCCTCGAGATTTTGGTGCGCAAGGCCGCCCAGGGGGTGGACGTGCGGGTGATGTACGATGACCTGGGCAGCATCATGACCCTGCCCTACCGCTACGACCGCCAGCTGGAACAGCTGGGCATCAAGAGCTGTGTCTTCAATCCCTTTGTGCCGGTGCTCAGCAGCCGCTTCAACAACCGCGACCACCGCAAGATCTGCGTCATCGACGGCCACACCGGCTTTACCGGCGGCATCAACCTGGCCGACGAGTACATCAATGCCTACGAGAAGCACGGCCGCTGGAAGGACTCGGCCATCCTCCTGCGGGGGCGGGCGGTGGACAACCTGACGGTGATGTTTCTCACCGTCTGGGATTTTACCCGGGGCGAGACCGAGGACTTTGCCCCCTACCTCTACGACGCCGAGCGAGACGGCCATCTGTCCGCCGAGGACGGCTATGTGCAGACCTTCTGCGACAGCCCTCTGGACGACGAGGCGGTGGGGGAGACGGTCTATCTAAACCTCATCAACAAGGCAAAGCGCTACGTCTACATCACCACCCCCTACCTCATCATCGACAACGAGATGGTCACCGCCCTCTGCATTGCCGCCAAGAGCGGGGTGGACGTGCGGATCATCACCCCTCATATCGCCGACAAGTGGTATGTCCACGCCGTCACCAGGGCCTACTACGAGTCGCTGGTGGAGTGCGGGGTCCGCATCTACGAGTACACCCCGGGCTTCATCCACTCCAAGACCTTTTCGGTGGACGACGAGTACGGGGTGGTGGGGACCATCAACATGGACTACCGCAGCCTCTACCTCCACTTCGAGTGCGCGGCCTGGCTCTACCGCACCCGCAGCGTCCTTCAAATCAAGGAGGAATTCCTCCGCACCCTGCTGGAGTGCCAGGAGATCACCCTGGACGACTGCCGCAATGTGCCCTGGCCTAAAAAGTTGGGGCGGGCCTGTCTGCGGGCCTTTGCCCCGCTGATGTGACAGAATGGCCCAACGGCAGAAGGAAGGCCGGACGACCCGTAGGTCGTCCGGCCTTCTCTCTTTGGCGGGCAGCTATTTTTGGGGGGCCGCCGCCTCCTGTATGCAGCGCAGGGCGTTCAGGCTGCGGGGATAACCGATGTAGGGCAGGGCCGTCGAGAGGGCGGCAATCAGGGTGTGCCGCCCGGTCCCCAGCCGCAGGTTGGCGGCGATATGGCTTTTTAGCTGGGGCTCGCAGCCGCCCTGGGCGGCCAGGAAGCAGAAGGTGATCAGTTCCCGCTGGCGCAGGTCGAGCCCTGTTCGGGTGTAGTAGTCGCCAAAGCAGTTGGCCGCCAGCCAGCGGTTGATGTGGCGGCTCTCCTCCGGCCCCGAGCGCCAGAAGTCGGTCATCCCCTCGCCGAAGATGGCCACCTGGGCCGCGGTCCCGGCCTCCCGCCGGGTTTCGGCCGCGGTGGTGGACTGGCCGGGCAGGGGGAGGGGGACCCCCTCTTTGAAGAGCGCTTCATTGAGGGCGCGCAGAAAGGGGAGGGTCCGCCCCAACCCCAGATAGGCCGTGGCCTGGTAGGCGACCTCCTTCAGCTGTACCGGGGTGAGCCCGGCGTCCAGGGCGTCGGGGACGAGGTCCGCAAAGCAGTCGTGGCCCCCGCAGCCCAGAAGGGCGGCCAGCACCGCCAGCATCCGGGTGGCGCCGTCCAGCTCCCCCTGGCGGGCCGCCTCGTCAAAGGCGAAGTTTGCAAAGAGGGCGGCGAATTCCGGGTCGCGCTCCCCCAGCGAAAAGGGGTCGGAAAATTCCCTGTGAGACATGGCGTCTCCTCCTTCCGGCGGCTGTGTCGCCGCCGCTTTCACCATAGCACCTGGAGTGCGCTCCAAGTCAAGGGGGAAGGGGGAGAAGTCCCCTCTATTTTCGGCAGCCGCAATGCTGCTGCGGCCGGCGGCAGCACAGCAGGATGGCAAGCAGGGTGAAGAGGAGGACCAGCCCGCCGAGGATCAGCCAGATGCTGTCGATGCCCGGCCCCGGGGGGACGGTGGCGGCCCAGACCGCCTTGACGCCGTAGGCGTCCACCGCACCGTCCTCGGCAAACCCGCCGGTGAGGGAGGAGAGTTCCTCCCCGGTGCGGTTGAGGGGGGAGCTGTCGGGGGCCAGGGCGGTGTCCCCCGCGGTGTAGCGGTGGCCGGGGTCGTCGGCAAACCAGCCGGCAAAGGGCAGGCCCTGGCTGTCGGGGCCGTAGCTCCTGCGCAGCACCATCACCCCGTTGTCGTTCCAGGCGTCGTCCCCGCCGCTGCCCGCCGTGTTGCCGTAGAGCAGGGCCGCGTCGGACATGGCGAAGGCCATCCGCCCGACCGAGGTCTGGCCGTCGTTGGGGTTGGCAGGGGTGCGGCCCCGGGCGTTGTAGACCCCGCCCCCCAGCCCGCCGGCGCTGTTCTGGCGGATGGAGCCCCCTTCAAAGTCAAACTGCACCTGCACCTTGTCGCCGGTGGGGCGGGAGGCATAGGGCATCTCGGCGTTGTAGACGCCGCCCCCGTCGGCGGTGGCGGTGTTCTCCTCCACCCGGCCCCCCGTCATCCGCAGGACGGTGTCGTTTTGGGAGGAGGCCCGCCCGGCATTGGCGATCCCCCCGCCGTACTTGGCGCTGTTTTGCAGAATATCGGTCCCTGCCAGCAGGGGCGGGGCGTCGGTCTCGTTGCTGCCCCAGCAGAAAAGCCCCCCGCCGTAGCAGTTTTCAGCGCTGTTTTGGCGGATGGTGCCGCCGGTGAGCTCCACCTGGCCCACCCCGCCAAAGCCGGTGGCGGCCTCGGCCGAGATGCCGCCGCCCCCGTAGAAGGTGCCGGAAGCGGTGGTCTCCGCGGTGGTCAGCACCCGGTTTTCGGCGACCAGGCCGCCGCTCATCCGCAGCAGCCCCTCCCGGCTGGAGATGCCGCCGCCCCAGTAGAGGGCGGTGTTTTTCTGCACCGTCCCCTGTTTGAGGGAGAGGATCCCCTCGGGATAGGGGGAGGTGGGGTAGTAGGTCAGATAGAGGCCGCCCCCCTCTCTGGCGGCGGTATTTTCCTCCACCACCGCCTCGGGGGAGTCGATGACCAGGTTGCCCCCGGCCTGATAGACGCCCCCGCCGTAGCCGACTTCCGTCCCGCCGGTGGTGGCGGCGCTGTTGCCCGCAATGCGGGCGCTGCCGGTCAGGGAGAGCTGGGCCCTGCCGGCAGCGGGGTCGACCGCGCTGCCAAAGAGGGCCACTCCGCCCCCGCTGGCGGCGCTGTTGCCAATCAGTTCGCCCCCGCTCATGGAGAAGCCCGCGTCCAACAGATAGACCCCGCCCCCGTAGTTGGCGGCGCTGTTCTGGGAGACGCTGCCCCCGCTCATGGTCAGAACGGCGCCCTGGGTCAGGGCAAGGCCGCCCCCGCCCCGGCCGGTGCAGCTGCAGTTTTGCACCACAGCCCCCTCCTGTACCGTGACGCTGGCCCCGGCCCCGGTGGCAAAGACCCCGCCGCCGCTGGCCCCGGTGCCCTGTACCAGGCTGTTTTGCAGGGTGCAGCCGCTGCCCAGGGTCAGGGTGGCCGGGGCGCCGACCTGCACCAGGGCGGCGTTCGCCGCTCCGGCCGCTCGGTTGCCGTCGATTTGCAGATTTTCCAGGGTGAGGGAGGCCCCCGGCTGCACCGCCAGCAGCCCGCCGGTGGCTCCGGCGGCCCGGGTCAGCCCGCCCCCCTGGGCCGAGAGGGCCTTTTCCCCATTCACCGGCAGCAGCTCGGTCACCTGAATGGCTGCCGTCAGCACAATGTTGTCGCTGCCGGGGGCCGCCAGAGCGGCCTTTAACTCCTCCAAGGTGCCCACCGCCCGCGCTGCCGCCGGCAGGGGTCCCTCGGCGGCCAGGGCGGTCCCCCCCGCGCCGAGACAGAGCCCCACAGCCGCCAGAACGGCCAGGGCCCGCAGTCTTACTTTCATCGCTTCATCCCGCCTTTCCGCCGCCCCTGCCCGCAGGCCGGGCGGCCCGATGGTTCACAGTATGTAAAGCGGGGGAGAACGGTGCGCCCCCCTGCAGGCGGGGTGCGGGGGAGAACACAGTTTGGTCACAATTTTTTCGCAGGCAGGTCAAAATTATCCCCTATACTAAACAATCAGTTGGCCGGTCTGCTGGACCGGCGAGAGAAGGGGGAAACGGCGATGCCGATGGGCGGCCTTTGGGGGCGGATCCGCCAGTTTATGGCTGGGCGGCGAGGGGTGGACGGCCTCTCTCTCTTTTTGGTGGCGGTGGGGGCCCTGCTCTCCTTTGTGGGGCAGCTGTTGGGGCAGCGCTGGGTGCTCTGGATCTGCTGGGCGCTCTGGCTCTTTGCCTTCTGGCGGATGCTCTCCAAAAACACCGAGGCCAGGGAGCGGGAGGACCGGTGGTTTCTCGGCTGGTTTTCCCCGGCGGCGAGGAGGGCGGCCCTCCATGCCGCCGAAGCCCCTCAGCGCCGCGCCGAAAAGGAGGCCCGCCGCGCCTACCGCATCTTCAAGTGCCCCGGCTGTGGGCAGAAGCTGCGGGTCCCCCGCGGGCGGGGGAAGATCCAGATCCACTGTTCTCGCTGCGGCAGGGATTTTGTCAAAAAGAGCTGAGCTCCAAACTGCCGCTGAAACGGGTGGGCCGCAGCCCTAAAAAGACACGGTACAAATGTGACCTTTTGAGGGACATCGGAATTTTTGTGGCCGCAGGGCACCCCATTGCCCCCGGTGAAGCGGGGCAAGGGGGCAGGGGGGAAAAATGAAAGAGAGAGCCGGACAGACTGCCTGTCCGGCTCTCTCTTTTTTTTCGGTTCAGGGGGGCTGTCACACCAGCGGGCAAAGCCCATCCCTCCCCCGGGCCTCGGGGGAAACGGCGTCCCTTTCCCGCCTCGGCAGGGGGAGAATGCAGTGGCCCTGGGGAGCTGTTGTCGCAGCAGCCTGCAAGCGCTGCCTGCCCCTCCCCGGCGCAGGGGAAGGGGGAGGGGGAAGATCCGGCCGCCGTTTTTAGACGCCCTGCAAGCGGGCAGGACCGGTCGCCGACAGGGCGATCGGGCGGCTTTTCGGCCGCCTCGCCCCCGACTTGGCGTGCTACATGTCGTCGTCCAGCAGCTGAATACCGGCGCCGATGAGGTGGGGGCCGGTGTGGGAGCCCAGGGTGCAGTCCACGATCCCCTCGAAGTGGCGCTGGTAGGCGGGCACCTTCTGCCGCAGCAGTTTGGCCGCCTTTGCCCCGTCCTCGGGCGCGTCCCCGTGGGCGGTGGCGATGTTGCAGCGCCGCCCGGCCTGGTAGCAGTCGGCCGCCAGTTGGGTCACCCGCTCGATGGACTGGGCCCGCCCCCGCACCTTGGCCACGCTGATGAGTTCCCCCGCCGGGGTGAAGGAGATGATGGGCTTGATCTGCAGCATGGTGCCGGCAATGGCGGTGATCTTGCCGATCCGACCGCCCTTTTGCAGGTACTCCAGGGTGTCCACACAGAAAAAGACGGTGGTGTTGGCGATGAGCCGGGGGATCAGGGCGCAGATCTCGTTCCAGGTGCGCCCCTCTTCCACAAAGCGGGCCGCCTCCAACACGGTGAGACCAGTGCCCAGGCTGCCGCTGCGGGTGTCAAAGGCCGCTACCTCCAACCCGGGGAAGCCCTCGCCCATCAGCTTGACAGCCTGGTAGGTGCCGCTGAGACCGCTGGAAAAGAGGATGGCCAGCACCTTTTCATACCCCTGTTCCCGCATCTGGGCAAAGAGGCCGAGGATGGTCTCGCCGGAGGGGAGGGAGGTCTTGGGCAGCTCCTCCGCCATCCGCCGGTAGACCTGGGCGGGGGTGATGTCCACCCCGTCGCGGAAGTGCTCCTCCCCAAAGGAGATGGTCAGGGGGAGGGTGAAAATTTGGTGTTGGGCCGCCAGTTCGGCGGGGATGTCGGCGCAGGTGTCGGTGAGTATGGCAATTTTTTGGGGGTTCAAAGGAGACACATCCTTCTTTCGCCGCGCCCTGCGGCGCGGTGTAAAATCGTTTTGAGGGAGCGCGGAAAAAGGGCCGCCCAGCCTGGACAGCCGCCCGCAGCGCCGCCTCTTGGCGATACCGCGGTAAGTTATCTTATATGATAACAGGATTTTTAAAAAAATCGAGAAAAAATCGTAAATTTTTTGCCCGGCGGCCCAATTATTTGCTTTTTGCCCGCTGTCGCGGCCGGTGGCCCCTGCGCGCCGGTGCGGTTGGGCCGCGGCAAAGGGCCTCGCAGCGGCGGAGAGGCGGGCGGTAAAGGGCCGACTCTGTTTGGGGGCGGGTGGATCTTTGCGCTGGTGCTGCGGACGCTCACAGCCATGGGGCAGCGGGCGAGAAGTTGTCCCCCGGGGCTGTGGCCCCCTGTTCAGCCGGAGCGACTGCACAGTTTGGCCCATCCCCTGTGGCAAAAGCGGCGTCCGTGTTCTGGGGTGGAGGCGGCGTGCTCTGTCGGCCCGAGGGTGTCTGCCGGCTGTCTGCAACGGCCCTTGAGGGCCGAGCACTTCCCGCAAAGGGCGCCGGCCGGTTGCCTGCTTCTGGGAAGGAATGGTCACCCCCTTCTTCCAGGGCTTCGCAAAAGAGAGGGACTGCCGCCGAGAGAGGGGGTATCGTGTGGCAGGGCGCGTCCGCCCCCACCGCTGCCGGGGGAAAAAGGCCCCTTTTGCCGGCAAATGGTGCATGGCCGGTCGGCGGCCCTGCCGGAGGGGAGGGGGTGGCCGCAGCGCCCCTTTTTTGCCTGTTTAAAGCGGCCATCCCGGAGCATTCGGGCGGAGATGGGCGCTGCCGCTCACCGGCTGTTCCCCCCTTCTCGGAGGGGAGAAAGGGGGTCCTTCCGGGCGGGGGCTTTTCGCAGGGCGCCGCAGGGGCGTGTGTGGGGGAAGCCCGCCCTCTGCCCCCCGGGGGCAGCGCCTCAAAAGGGGGGACGGTTGCCCTTGCCCTCGGGGTAAAAAATTGGTATCCTGAAGGGCGATACAGGGCCCGCTGCTGGCGGGCCGGTACGGAGAAAGGCGGAGAGGGACAATGGAGCGGGAGTACATTCACCTGGAAAATCTGCGGGAGCATAACCTGAAGGGGGTCTGTCTGGACATCCCCAAACGGGCAATCACCGTTTTTACCGGGGTGTCGGGGTCGGGCAAGTCCTCTCTGGTGTTTGACACCCTGGGGGCCGAGGCCCAGCGCCAGTTGGGGGAGACCTACTCGGCCTATGTGCAGAACCGGCTGCCCAAATTCCCCCGGCCCAAGGCCGGGGTCATCTCCCACCTCTCCCCGGCGATCGTGGTGGGGCAGAGCCGCTTGGGGGGCAGTTCCCGTTCCACCGTGGGCACCGCCACCGACCTGCAGCCCCTGCTGCGCCTCCTCTTCTCCCGGGTGGGCCGCCCTCGCGCCGGGAGTGCGGGCTCCTTCTCTTTCAACGACCCCGAGGGGGCCTGTCCCGACTGCAACGGCCTGGGGGTCAAGACCGCCCTGCGGGAGGAGTTGCTGCTGGACTTCGACCGCTCCCTCAACGAGGGGGCCATCCTCTTTCCCGTCTTCCCGGCCGGTTCCTGGTACTGGAAGACCTATGTTCTCTCGGGCCTCTTCGACTGCGACAAGCCCCTGCGCGACTACACCCCCGAGGAGCTGCAGACCCTCCTCCACGGCAAGCCGGGGGCCCAAGGTGGAACTGCCCTCTAAGTCGGGCCCCTTTGTCTTTGACTACGAGGGACTGGTGGAGAAGATCACCCGCCTCTTCATCCTCCGCAAGCAGGAGAACCTCTCCCAGCGGGTGAAGGAACAGATCGCCCCCTTCCTCCGCAGCGGCCCCTGCCCCACCTGCCACGGCGACCGCTACTGCCAGCGGGTGCTCGCCTGCAAGATCGACGGGCGCAACCTGGCCGACTGGTGCCGGATGGAGGTGGACGAGCTCCTCCCCCTGGTGCGCTCCCTCACCGGCGAGGTGGAGGCCCCCATCGCCGCCGCCATTGCCGAGAAGCTGCAGCAGCTGCAGGACGTGGGGCTGGGCTACCTCAACCTGGGGCGGGAGACCGCCACCCTCTCGGGCGGGGAGAGCCAGCGGGTGAAGATGGTGCGTCACCTGGGCAGCACCCTCTCCGACCTGCTCTACATCTTCGACGAGCCCAGCATCGGCCTTCACCCCCGGGACCTGCCCTTTCTCGGCCGCCTCTTTGCCGGGCTGCGCGACCGGGGGAACACCGTGCTGGTGGTGGAGCACAGCCGCGAGGTGATGGCCATGGCCGACTGGGCGGTAGACATCGGCCCCGGCGCGGGGGAACAGGGGGGCGAGGTGGTCTACCAGGGCCCCCCCAATGGCCTGGCGGGCTGCGAGAGCGCCACCGGCCGCGCCCTGCGCCGACCCCTGCGGCTGGCACAGCCCCGCCCGCTGGGGGAGTGGCTGCCCCTGGAGGCGGGACAGGAAAACAACCTGACCGGCTTTTCCACCGCCTTCCCCAAGGGGGCGGTCACCGCCCTCTGCGGCCCGGCGGGCTCGGGAAAGAGCACCCTGGCGCGGGCCTTCTGCCGCCAGTACCCCGAGGCGGTGCTCATCGACCAGGGGGGGATCGGCGCCTCCCCCCGCTCCACCCCCGCCACCTATACCAAGCTCTTCGACGAGATCCGCACCCTCTTCGCTGCCGCAAATGGGGTGCCCGCCGCCCGCTTCTCCTTCAACTCCAAAGGGGCCTGCCCCGACTGCAAGGGCGCGGGTTACGTCTACACCGACCTGGCCTTTTTGGAGCCGGTGCGCACCACCTGCAAGACCTGCCAGGGCCGCCGCTTTGGGGAGGAGGTGCTCGCCTACACCCTGCGGGGCAAGAACATCGCCCAGGTGCTGGAACTCTCGGTGGAGGAGGCGCTGGACTTCTTCACCGAGCCCAAGGTGGTCCGCTCCCTGCGGCTGCTGCAGGAGGTGGGGTTGGGCTACCTCTCCCTGGGGCAGCCGGTGAGCACCCTCTCGGGGGGCGAGTGCCAGCGCCTCAAGCTGGCCGCCCAACTGCGCAAAAAAAGCCCTCTCTACCTCTTTGACGAGCCCACCGCCGGGCTGCACATCTCCGAGGTGGAGCGGCTGCTGGCCATCTTCCGCCGGCTGACCGGGCAGGGGAGCACAGTGCTGGTCATCGAGCACGACCTGCAGGTGGTCGCCCAGGCCGACTGGGTGCTGGAACTGGGCCCCGGCAGCGGCAGGCGGGGGGGCGAACTGGTTTTTGCCGGCACCCCCGCCCAGTTGGCCGAAGAGAAGACCGCCACCGGTCTCTGCCTGGGGCAGGCCCTCCTGTAAAAAAGGGGTTGACCTTGCCACAGTGGCAAGGTGTATGCTGGTTTCACGGTTCGAACCAGTACGACGATCGACAGGAGGATGCCATGTACACCATCGGCGAATTTTCCAGGCTGACCCGGGTCTCGGCCCGCATGCTGCGCCACTACGACCAGTTGGGGCTGCTCCGCCCCGCCCGGGTGGGGGCGGACAACGGCTACCGCTACTACGAGGCGGCCCAACTGCGGGACCTGCTGGCCATCAGGAAGCTGCAGGGTTTCGGCTTTTCCCTGGCGCAGATCCCCGACCTGCTGCAGCTGTCCCCGCAGGAGCTGGCTGGCCGGGTGCGGGCGCGGTATGCCCAGGCCCTTGCCGAGTTGCGGGAGCTGCAGCACTCCCTTCGCCTGATGGAGGCGTGCATCCGCAACGCGGAGGGAACCAATATGAGCCAATCGGACAGCAAGGTCATTGTAATGGAGACGCCGGCCCAGCGGGTGCTGAGCCTGCGCCGCAAAATTTCCATCGGCGAGGTGCACCAGCTCTTTGCCGACCTCCACCGCCAGGCGGCAGAAAAGGGGCTGCGCCGCTGCGGCGTCACCCAGCTGCTCTTCCACGGGGAGGAGTTTTGCTGCGACGAGATGGACGCCGAGGCCCAGGTGGAGGTCTCGGGCGAGGCCGAAGGGGTGTCGCTGCGACCGGCCATGCGCTGTGTGGCGGCGACCTACACCGGCCCCTACGAGGGGATCCACACCGCCTATGACGCGGTCTGCAGCTACCTGGCCGCCCACCCCGAGTGGCGGGTCTGCGGCCCCTCGGTCGAGCGCTACATCCGCGACGAGGGGATGGTCTCCGACCCGGCGGAGCTGGTGAGCGCCGTCCTCTTCCCGGTGGAGCGGGCGGAGTAGCGCAGCGGGTGAAAATAGGGAATGGGCGGCTCGGCGGTCTGCGCCGGGCCGCCCGTTTTTGTCTTCCGCAAAAAAACCCCAAAAACCAGTGTGGGCTGTGGCCGCGCCAGGGCTGTGGGGGTATACTGAAAAAAGACCGCCCGGTGGGGCGGCGAGAGGGAAAGGGGTATCACAATGAAGGTATTGTACCACGTAGACCAGGTGGAAGCCTGGCAGTTGGCGGCGGGGAACGCCCTGAATATGGAGGAGTACTGCCGGCGGGAGGAGGTCCCCTGCCAGATGGAGATCGTGGCCAACGGCCCGGCGGTGAAGGGGTTGGTGGAACCGGCGGCGCCCTATCTCTCCGCCCTGGCGGAGCTGGCCCAGGGGGGAACGGTGGTGGCCGCCTGCCAAAACGCCCTGCGGGCCAACCAGATCGACCCCCAGCGGCTGCCCGGCTTTGTGCGGGTGGTCCCCGCCGGGGTGGTGGAGATCGCCCAAAGGCAGGAGGAGGGCTTCTCCTACATCAAGCCCTGACAGGGGGGTTCGGGCAAAAAGCGCCCCCACAGCGGTTCAAAGAGCTGTGGGGGCGCTTTTCTTTTTGTCTGAAAGGGGGGTCAGTCCTCGGTGGGGAAGAGGAGGGAGGGGCGGTACTGCTCCCCCTCCATCTCGCCGTCGTAGAGGGCAAACTGGTTTTTGCCCCGGCTCTTGGCGGTGTAGAGGGCGCGGTCGGCCCGCTGCAGCAGGGCTTTATAGCTCTGCCCGTCGGCGGGATAGCGCACGCAGCCCACGCTGGCCGAGAGGCCCAGCCCCTGCTCGCCCAACTCCTCGCGGAAGAAGTGGCAGACCTCGCCGGCCTTTTTGGCCAGCAGAGCCTCTTTGCCCATCCCCTCCAAAAAGACGGCGAATTCGTCGCCGCCGATGCGGGCGACCATGTCGGTGGCCCGCATCTTTTGGGGCAGCTTTTCGGCGATCTCCCGCAGCAGTTGATCCCCCGCCAGGTGGCCCTTGGTGTCGTTGACCGCCTTGAAGTTGTCCAGGTCCACAAAGAGGAGGGAGAAGGGGCTGCCCGCCGGGTCGCGGATGGCCTCGGACACCCGGGTCTCCAGGGCCTGGCGGTTGTAGAGGCCGGTCAGGTAGTCGTGCATGGCCCGCTGCCGCCAGCGCGCCGACTCCCGCTTGAGCTCGTCGATGCTCGAGAGCTTGCCCATGTACCCGGTGCAGACCTGGCCGCTCTCCCCCTCCCAGAGGGAGCGCATGTAGAGTTCAAACCAGACCCTCCGCCCGCCCCGCACGGTCAGCTGCACCTCGGTGCGGTAGAGGGCGCTTTCCGGGGTGAGGGCCTTCAGCTCCCCCTCGATGCGCTGCAGGTCCTCGGGGGCGATCTGCCCGGCGCGGTGGATGTGGTCGCTGGCGTGGAGGGTGCGCAGGTTGTCGCCAAACACCTCCTGGTACTTCTCGGTGAACTCCACCGAGTCGCTCTGCCGGTCGTAGTCAAAGAGGATCTCCCCCGACATCTCCGAGAGCCAGTGGTACTTCTGCCGCTCCCTCTCCAGCAGGGCCAGGGTGCGGTCGCTGAGCCGCTGCTCCTCGGGCGGGTGGTAGCCGGCGGCCCGGCCGAGGCCGACGGGCGGCGAGTAGGGGGCCGCCCCGGTTTCGTCCTGCAGGTAGAGGGCCTGGTGCAGTTCGTCTGCACAGCGCAGAAAGAGACCCAGAAGCAGGGGGTTAAAAGCGCCGCACTCCCCGCTGCGGATCATCTCCACCGCCACCGGGTGGGGATAGGGCTTTTTGTAGACCCGCTCGCTGACCAGGGCGTCGTAGACGTCGGCCAGGGAGACCACCTGGGACCAGAGGGGGATGTCGCCGCCGGACAGCCCGTCGGGGTAGCCCAGGCCGTCCCACCGCTCGTGGTGATGGCGGCAGATGTCGTAGCAGTAGCGAAAGAGCTCCTGCTCCTGAAAGAAGGGGATGCTCTCGAGGATCTCACAGCCGTAGACGGTGTGATTTTTCATCTCCTCAAACTCCTCGGCGGTGAGGCGGCCGGGCTTGTTGAGGATGTAGTCGGGGATCAGGATCTTGCCGATGTCGTGCATGGCGGCGGCGCTGGCCACCATCTCGATCTCCTCGGGGCTGAGGCGGTAGGCCGGGTACTCGGCGGCCAGCAGCTGCAGGAGCATCCGGGTGGCCTGGCGGATGCGGCGCACGTGCTGGCCCGACTCGCCGCTGCGAAACTCTATGACCGAGCTGAGCATGTCGATGATGGAGGCGTTGGCGGTGCGCAGTTTTTCCGACTGGGCCTTGATGGTCTGCACCTGCTCCTCCACCAGCTGGGCCAACTGGTTGCGCCCGCGAAAGAGCTCCACCGCATTGCCCACCCGCTTGCGCACAATGGAGGGGTCGGTGATGGGCTTGCTGATGACGTCCATCACCCCATTTTCGTATCCCTGCAGGGCGATGTCGGCCGAGGTCTCGGCGGTGATGAGGAAGACGGGGATGCTCTCCAACAGCCCCTGGCGGGAAAGTTCCTCCAGCACCCCGAAGCCGTCGAGTTCGGGCATCACTAGATCCAGCAGCAGGGCGGCCAGCCGGTCTTGCTGGCGGGCGACGACCTCTAGGGCCCGGCGGCCATTCTCCGCCTCTTCGATCCGGTATTCCCGGTAGAAGATCTCCCGCAGGATGGCGCGGTTGAGCTCGGAGTCATCGACGATCAACAGGGTGTCGCGGCAGGATGTCTGCACGGGCGATCCCCCCTCTTCAGGCAAATTTGGAGGCAGTTTTAGCGGTCGCAGCGGGCGATGGCCGCCAGGACTTCGCGGTGGCGGGCGCGCACCTCGTCCAGCAGGGGGGAGAGGGCCGCCCCCTCCGCCCCCTGGCGCAGGGCGGTGACCAGTTCGGCGGCGGCCTGCGCCAGTTCGGCAAACCCCAGGTTGGCGGCGACCCCTTTCAGGGTGTGGGCAAAGCGCTCGGCTGCCGGCCAGTCCCCCGCGGCCGCCGCCTCTTCGAGAAGGGACATATTTTCGTCCTGGGGGAATTTGAGGGCGAATTTCCGGTAGAGGGCGAGATTGCCCATGAACCGGCGCAGGGTCTGTTCCTCGTCCGCCACCACGGGGCGCAGGGCCTCCATCAACTCCATTTGAGCCACTTCCTTTTGCCGCCGGCGTCTGGGCGGCGGCAGTTTGTCATCATTATACACCTGATTGTGGTAGGTTTCATCTATTTCTTTTGCTCTCCCTGCCCGGGGTGGGGCCGTAGGGCGCGAAAGAGGGCGCCAAAGAGGACGGGCGGGTCCACCGGTTTGGTCAGGTAGTCGCTCATCCCCGCCAATCTGGCCCGCTCCACCTCTTCTCGAAAGGCGTTGGCGGTCATGGCGATGATGGGGACGGTGGCCGCGTCCGGCCGGGGCAGGGCGCGAATGCGCTCGGTGGCCTCCAACCCGTCCATCACCGGCATGCGGATGTCCATCAGCACCGCCCGGTAAAAGCCGGGCGCGCTCTGGGAAAAGCGGTCCACCGCCTCGGCCCCGTCGGCGGCGGTATCCACCTTCAGCCCCCGGCTGTGCAGCAGGGCCAGGGCGATCTCCCGGTTGATCTCGTTGTCCTCCACCAGGAGGAGGCGCTCCCCGGCGAAGGCCGGCTCCTCCTCGCGGAGGGGGCAGGCATCTTTTCTGCGGGGGGTTGCCGGCGCCAGGGGCAGGGTGACGGTGAAGGTGGTGCCCTGTCCCAGTTCGCTCTCCACCGAGATCTGGCCGTCCATCAGGTGGGTCAGGTTGCGGGCGATGGTCAGCCCCAGACCGCTGCTCTCCAGGTTGCGCCCGCCGCCCGAGGTCTCCTGTTCAAAGGGCTCGTACATCCGCTTGAGAAAGGCCTTGGACATCCCCTGTCCGCTGTCGGACACCCGAAAGCAAACCGCCGCTTTGCCGCCGGGCCCCTCGACCGGGGCGGCCTCCAGGGAGATGTCGCCCCCCTCGGGGGTGTACTTGAGGGCGTTGGAGAGCAGGTTCATCAAAATTTGGTTGAGTCGCAGGGCGTCCCCCAGGTAGGCCGGGGCCAGTCCCGCAGCCGAGATGGAGAAGTGCTGCCCCCGCTCCCGGGCCTGGGGGGCGCAGACGGCCTCGATCCCCTGCAGGAAGGGGGCGGTGTCGAAGGGCTCTCTCGCAATGTGCATCTTTCCGCTCTCGATTTGAGACATGTCCAGCACGTCGTTGATGAGGGTGAGGAGGAATTTGGCCGAGACGTCGATCTTTTCCAGGCAGCCGGCCACCTTTTCATCCTCCCCCAGGCTCTCCTTGGCGATGCGGGTCATCCCGATGATGGCGTTCATCGGGGTGCGGATGTCGTGGCTCATCCGCGAGAGGAACTCGGTCTTTGCTTGGTTGGCCCGCTCGGCCAGCTCCAGCGCGTCCATCAGGGCGGTGCGGCGGCGCTCCTCCTGCCGCTTGGCCTCGTCCATGTCTTTGAGGTAGAACATCACCCGGCAGCTTCCGGGCTCCCGGCTGAGCTCCTGGGCCTGCATCGAGTACCAGCGGTAGTCCTCGTTCAGCGAGGGGCGGCGCAGGGCCTCCAGATAGACCTCCTTCCGGCCGCGGGCAAAGGCCCGCTTGAGGGCATCAGGGGCAAAGGACTGCCGATAGGCCTCCCGGTCGTTGGGGTGCACCAGGTGTTCCACCGTCCAGTGAAAATTCTCCTCCAGGCGGTGGGGCAGGGGCGACTGGGTCAGGCTGCCGTTTTGCCGGCTCCACAAAAAGACCTGGTCGGTCTCCAGATCCCCCTCTAAGACGGCGTCGTAAAAGGCGCTCACCGCCGAGGAGAAGCGCAGGTCGGCCTCTCGCTGCTGCTCCTGCGCGGTCTTGAGCTGGTGTACGTCCCGGTAGACCAGCAGCACCTTTTGGTCGTCGTCGATGCGGTTTTCCAGGCGGATCATGGTCATCTCCACCCAGCGGTACCCGCCGTCGCGCCCCTTGCGCCGCAGGGTGCGCATCACCCGTTGGGCCCCCTCCGCCAGTTGGCGGCGGATGCTTGCCAAAGAGAAGGCGGCCAGGAAGAGGGGCTGGTCGTCGGGGTGGATCACCTGCCGGCAATAGAGCGAGTTGGACGCCTCAAAGGCCCCCTCGGGGGGGATGGGCCCCCAGCTGGGGTTTGACTTGCGGAGCAGATAGCGGTCCTGGGTGACGTTGAGGGTGACGCACTCCTCAAAGAGGGCGGTGACCCCGGTGGTGAACTCCTCCCTGGCCTGCTCCATCTGCTTGCGCGCGTCGATGGTGGAGGTGAGCAGCAGGGTCATCACCTCGCCGCCGGCCTGGCGCGACAGCTGCACCGCCGTTATGGCCACCCAGTGGTAGTTCCCGTCGGTCCCCTTGCGGCGGAATTCGCCCCCGACGGAGGTCTGCCCGGCGGCAAAGGCCGCCAGCAGGCTATCGGGCCCCAGGGCGCGGGCAAAGGCGGCCTGCTCGGACGGGTGGATGTTGGCCAGCACCTGCTGGTAGGCCGTCTCCGCCCCGCGGGCGATCGGGGGGTAGGTGCCCCGGCTCTTGGCGTAGACCATCTGTCGGCGGGAGATGTTGGTGCAGAGCACCTCGTCGTAGATCTGGTTGAGGGCCACCTCCAGGCTCCCGTCGGCGATCCGCCCCCGGGTCTCGGCCGCCCGCACCTCCTCCACGTCCTGCAGGGCCATCAGCAGGGTGCCTTTTTGCCCCCTGAAATGGGAGAAAGAGAGCTCCTTCCAGCGCAGGGAACCGTCTCTTTCCAGGGCCTGCAGGTAGAGGGTGTGCGCCCCCTGTCCCGCGAGCCCTGTTAAAATCGCCTCCGGCTGCAGCGCCGCCGCCATCCGCTCCCGGTCCCAGGGGCAGACCGAGTGGGCGACAAAGGCGCGGGCAGCCGTCGGAAAGCGGTCCCTGTTCAGGGGGAAGAGGCCGCTGTCGTCCCGGTAGACGCAGTGGCACTGCCAGCCGGGCAGGTCGATGACCGCCAGCAACTGGTAGTCCCGGCTGCCCACAAAGTTGCAGACCTCCTGCAACAGGGTGCGCCGGGCCTCCTCCTCTTTCAGGCGGCCGATGTCCTGCAGGGTGCCCACCACCTGCATCACCCGGCCGCCCTGGCGCACGGCGTCCCCCTGGTACAAAAACCAGGAGAAGGCGTCTTCGCCGGGCCGGCGCACCCGAACCTCGGCCCGCCCCAGCCGGCCGGCCATCATCGCCCGCACCTTCTCAAAGTCGTCGGGGTGGACGATCCCCGACTCCTCCAGGGTCTCCAGGTAGCGGGGCAGCGCCTGTCGGGCCCCCTCCGGTCCCCCCTCGCGGGAGGTGAAGAGGTCGCTCTCCAAATCGTAGACAAAGAGGACGTCCGCCGAGCTCTCCACCGCCAGCTGATACCGGGCCTGTTCCCGCTCCCTCTCCTGCTGGGCTTCCCGGCGCAGGGTCACATCCAGCAAAACCGCCAGGTAGATGGGGGCTCCGTCCTCGCCGCCCACCCGGCGCCCCTCCAGGTGCACCCAGAAGGGCTGCCCGTCCTCCCTCGCCATCCGGCACTCGGCGCGCAGGGGAAGGCCCTGCCGGTGCTGTGTCTCCAGGGTTTGGCGCAGGGCCTCCCGCTCTTCGGGCAGGGTTAGTGCAAGGAGCCCCCGCCCCGCCGCGCCGGCTGGCAGCCCCAACAGGGTGTGAAAGGCGCGGTTGGTCTCCAGCAGGAGCAGCTCCCCCGCCAGCGCGAACTTGGCGATCCCGCCGGGCAGGCTGTTGTAGGTGGCCTCCCGGTCTCGCTCCAACTGGCGGCGCTCGGTCACATCCACCGCGGTGCCGAAATAGATGGGGCGGCCCTCCTTGCCCCCCACACAGGAGGCCTGGCCGTGGTACCACCGGGTCTTGCCCCCCCGGCTCACCGGGATCTCCACGTCCACCGTGGCCCGCTGGGCGGCGGCCCGGCAGACCTGTGCGGTGAGTTCGCCCCGCAGGGGCTCGGGCAGTTGGGAGAACATCCCCTCCCGGCACTCCCGCTCCCCGACGCCGAAGAGTTCGCGGTAGCGGCGGCTGGCCTCCAACAGAAGCACCTGCCCGCCCTCCACCAGAAATTTGGCGGTGAGACCGCCGGCGTTTTCGGTGGCCACCGCGAAGGAGCTCTCCAACTCCTCCTGGGCCTGCTTTTCCGAGTCGATGTTGCGGCAGAGGGTGATCTGCCACCGGTCCTCCCCCTCGGCGCAGGGAAGGGGGAGGACCCGGGTCTCGGTCCAGTGGTAGACCCCGTCGTCCCCCAGCTGCAGGTGCTGCATATAGCGCTCCTGCACCCCCTCAGCAAAGGCCTTGAGCAGGTTTTCCCGGGAAAAGGTGTGGCGGAATTCCTCCCGATAGAGGGGGTGCATGGTGGAGGCCCCCACCTCGATGAGCTGGTCGAAGCAGCCCTCCTCGGCGGCCTGGCGGGTGTCAAAGTGCTCATAGGCTACCATGGCATAGCGGTTTTGGGTCAAGTTCACCGAGATCACCATGGGGTAGACCTTGGCCATGGCCGCCGTCAGCCGCTCCCGCTCGGCCGCCGCCTCCCGCTGGGCCGGAGTGGGGACCGGGGGAGAGGCGCAGATCAGGCAGGCGGGCTCCTCCCCCCAGAGCAGGGGGGAGAAACACACCTCCATCTCCGGCCCAAAGGGGGTGTCGGCGACGAGGGAGCCGGGCTCTGTCCGCTGCCAGCCGGCGGGCCTACAGTCGGCCAGTGCGGGCCAGAGCGCGGCCAATGCCCCGCCCTCCTCGGCGGCGGGAAGGGCCTTTTGAAACCGGTCGTTGAAATAGAGAAGGCGTCCGTCCTCCCGGGCGGCGACGCAGGCGAACAGGCCTGCCAGGTGGTCGAGCAGCGCTGCTGCAGACTGTCGTTCCAAAGAAAGCACCCCTTTGCTCCGCCCCTGTGGGCGGCGGTCTGTCCGGCGCGTGCGCCCCGGCTGGTTGGCGGATGAGTGGCAAGTCTGCTGGGAGAGGGCCGCTCGGCGGCGGCAGATACCCCGAAAAGGGCCTCACAGTCTTCTGCTCCCATTGTACTTCCCCGCCGCATACACTGTCAATTGACCGCCGCGGTTTCCCCGCCCGGCAAAGAGATGGTTGCAGCCCCGCCCCCGCCGGTGCTATACTGGGGCAAAACCGGCCCCCGGCCCGCGGCGGGGGGGAGAAAGGGGAGAAGAGCAGATGCAGTTTGGCCACACCATCCCGCTTCAGCGCCGGCTGGGCATACGGGGCCTCCCACCCCCGGGGGCGCAGGACCCGGCTTTCTGCTGGGACCTGCACCGGGTCCCCTTGGCCGGGCGGGAAGGGCTTCTGGGGGTCAACGCCTCCAGCCGCCTGGCCTTTTTCTGCTGGGGGGTGGGCCCCGAGCAGTGGGGCAATCTTCCCGCCTTTGCCCTGGGGCAGGTGGGGCGCCTCCTGCCGGCCGTCGGCATCCTGCCTGCGGCGGCGGAGCGCTACCTGGCCCTGGCGGGGCCGCCGGTCTGTACCCGCACCCACG
The DNA here is from genome assembly GCF_009876955.1 of Bittarella massiliensis (ex Durand et al. 2017). Lineage (NCBI taxonomy): Bacteria > Bacillati > Bacillota > Clostridia > Eubacteriales > Oscillospiraceae > Bittarella (ex Durand et al. 2017) > Bittarella massiliensis (ex Durand et al. 2017). The sequence continues at coordinate 39,109 of NZ_WWVY01000013.1, forward strand.
GCCGCCGGCCGGTGGCCTTTTTGAATCGGGCGGTGGACGCCCTCTTTGCCACGGGGGCCCAGCCCGATCCCGCCGCTCTGCCCCAACCCCTGCTGGAAGAGGCCCTCAACAGCGGGTGTTGTCGGGCGGCGGGCTTCCCCGGACAGGGGCGTCCCCGCGACTTTTTTCGCGCCGACCTGGCCCGGCTGTTGGGCGGTGCGGCAAGCAGAGGAGAGGAGGAGAGATATGCTGATATCGACTAGAGGGCGGTACGCCCTGCGGGTGATGATCGACCTGGCCGAGCAGGGCGGGGCGGGATACACCCCCCTAAAAGAGATCGCCGCCCGACAGGGGATTTCGGAAAAGTACCTGGAAAATATCGTCAAGCGCCTCGCTGCAAACGGCCTGCTGCGCGGCCAGCGGGGGAAGGGGGGCGGCTATCGGCTGGCCCGCCCCCCGGAGGAGATCTCGGTGGGCAGCATCCTCCGCCTCACCGAGGAGAGCCTGGCCCCGGTGGCCTGCCTGGCCCCCGGCCAGCAGCCCTGCCCCCGCGCCGCCGGCTGCCGGACCCTCCCCCTCTGGCAGGCCCTCGACGAACTGATTGCCGGCTACCTCGACGGGGTCTCGGTGGCTGACCTGGCGGCGGCCGAGGGGGCAAAGACCCCCTAAAATATCCATTGACAAAGGGCGGTTTCAGCAGGTATACTGACACCATCCAATAAACATACCAAGAAAGTAGGTTGATCTTATGGTTCGATTCGCCCGGTTTGCCACAGCCCCCTCTGCCCGCTGCGCAGGGCGCTGTTGTCGCTGCTGTCGATAGCCCCGCCGGGGCAGAGCGAACGCAGGCTGCAAACGACGAACGGACACAGGAGGTCTACAAGATGAAAAAAATATACCGATCCCTTGACCAGTTGGTGGGGCGCACCCCTCTGCTGGAACTCACCCAGATCGAGCGGGAATACAAGTTGGAGGCAAGGCTGGTCGCCAAGCTCGAGGGCTTCAACCCCGCGGGCTCGGTCAAAGACCGCATTGCCAAGGCCATGATCGAGGACGCCGAGGCCCGCGGCCTGCTGGGGCCCGGCTCGGTCATCATCGAGCCCACCTCGGGAAACACCGGCATCGGCCTCGCCTCGGTGGCTGCCGCCAAGGGCTACCGGGTCATCATCGTCATGCCCGAGACCATGTCGGTAGAGCGCCGCCAGCTCATGGCCGCCTACGGGGCCGAGCTGGTCCTCACCGAGGGCGCGGGGGGGATGAAGGCGGCCATCGCCAAGGCCAGGGATCTGGCCGCCCAGATCGAGGGCAGCTTCCTCCCCGGCCAGTTTGAAAACCCCGCCAACCCGGCCGCCCACCGGGCCACCACCGGCCCTGAAATTTGGGAGGACACCAACGGCCAGGTGGACATCTTCGTCGCCGGGGTGGGGACCGGCGGCACCATCACCGGGGTGGGCGGATACTTGAAGGAGAAAAATCCTGCCCTGCAGGTGGTAGCGGTGGAGCCCGCCTCTTCCCCCGTGCTGGCGGGGGGGAGCGCCGCCCCCCACAAGATCCAGGGCATCGGCGCGGGCTTTGTCCCCCCGGTGCTGGACACCGCCGTCTACGACGAGATCATCCCGGTGCAGGACGCCGACGCCTTTGCCGCCGGGCGGGCGGTGGGCCGCCGGGAGGGGCTGCTGGTGGGCATCTCCTCCGGCGCTGCCGTCTGGGCGGCCATCCTCCTGGCCAAGCGGGCGGAGAACCGGGGCAAGATCATCGTCGCACTGCTCCCCGATACCGGCGACCGCTACCTCTCCACCCCCCTCTTTGGCGGGGAGACAGCACCCCAATAAATCGCGCCAACAAAAAAGAGCGCCGCACCCTTTATAAAGGGGTGCGGCGCTCTTTGCCTTTTGACGGCAGGCGTCTTGGTTTCAAAGCGGCGGCCTATGGCGGTCAGTGCGGGGAAGTTTCCCCGCCGTACAGGGCAAAGCCGCCCTTTCCCTGCTGTTTGACGGCGTAGAGGGCCGTGTCGGCATGGCGGTAGAGGCTGCCGAAGTCCCGGCCGTCTGCCGGGGCCAGGGCAATGCCGATGCTGGCCGAGAGGGGGCAGACCCCCTCGTCCAGGGACAGGGGACGGTTGAGCGTTTTTAAGATCTCGCGGGCCTTCTGCTCCGCGGTCGCCCGGTCGGGCAGGGCCAGGAAGACGGCAAACTCATCTCCGCCGATCCGCCCCACCACGTCCTCCTCCCGGAAGGCGCCCTTCAAGCTCTGGGCGAAATGGAGGATCACCCGGTCCCCCACAGCGTGGCCAAAGCGGTCGTTGACCTGCTTGAAATTGTCGATGTCCACGATGAAGAAGGCGCGCAGCTGCTGCCCTCCGCCCTCCAGCAACTGCTGGATCTGCGCCTGGGTGGCGGTCTTGTTGAGCAGGCCCGTCATCGGGTCTCGCTGGATCTGGTCGAGCACCTGTTTTTCCTGCCGCTTCATGGTGTCGATATTTTGCCGGTAGGTGAACATGTGGATGGACTGGTCCTCTTTCCAGAGGACGATCTGGGCGACGATCCGCATCCAGTAGTAGTGCTCCCCGTCGGTGGAGATCATGAAGTCGTACTGCAGGCTCTCCTCCCCCCGGCGATAGGTGTCGATCACGTGTTCAGGGGCGAAGGTGTCGATATATCCCTGGCGGAAATCCTCCCGGATCTGCTTCTCCGCCACGATCTTCAGCGCCTCGTTGTAGGGGGTGCCGGGGGGAACGCCCAGGCTCTCAAAATACCGCTGGGTCTCCAGATTGGCCGCCCGGTTGTGGGTGATGTCCAACTCGTAGATGTTTTCAAACAGCTGCTCGGTGGCCTCCTGAAAGATGGAGCGGCGCGACTGCTCGCTGGAGCGGGTCAGCTCCACGATCCGCCGGTTATAGGTGTGGATGATGTAGCTGATGGCCAGGGTCACCCCCAGCACCACCAGCGCCACGATCAGCGCCCCCTCCGCCAACTTGCGCTGCATCTGCTGGGTCTGGGGCGAGGTGTCGTTTTCCACCAGCAGGTACCAGGAGAGGCTGGGGATGTAGTGGCTGCCCAGATAGACGCGGCCTTCCTCCCCGTCGTGCCAAAAGGCGGTGGCGTTTTCCCGGTCGGCGAGCAGGCTCTCCCGCAAGCCGGCGTAGGGGGGCGATGCGAACAGGTCGGTGCGCTCATATCCGGTGTGGTCGGTGGCGACCTGAATGATGCCGTCCCTGTCCACCAGACAGGCGTGCAGGGAGAAGCGCTCCTCGTATTCCCGCAACAGCGACTGCAGGGTGGAGATGTCAAAGCCCACCCCCACCACCCCCAGGGGGACGCCGTCGTCGCCGGAAATCAAGCAGTTGATAAAGACGGTGATGGTGTTCCCCGCCGCCTGGTCGTTGTCCACATTGAGGGAGTAGGACTCGCCGGCCTGCAGAAAATCGTAATACCAGGCGTCCTCTCCGTTTTCGGGGGAGAGGGTGCGGTCGATCCCGTCAAAGTGATAGTAGCGCCCGGTGCGCGCCGAGACCAGAAAGACCGAGTCGTAGCCGTACTTTTCCCGGTAGCTGTCGAGATAGGCCGTCAGGGTAGCGACGTAGTCCCCGTCGTTCAGGTGCGCCCCCTCCTGGCGCAAAAGGTCTTGCAGCAGGGTGTCGCCCGCCATGGTCAAAGACACCCCCATGGGCTTCATGAAAATCGACTCGATCTGGCGGTAGATGCCCTCGGCGGTCAGGACGGTCACCTTTTCGGTGTCCTCCTCAAATACCCCCAAATTGGAGCGGTAGCTGACAATCGAAGTGGCCAAAAATCCCAAGAGGATGATGGCGCAGACAAAGAGGTTGGTCTTTAACAGCGCGCGGTCCGACTTTTTCCGCTTCACCGATCCCGCCTCCTCTCTGCCTATTTTTCTTCATTATACACCCAAATAGGGGGAGGGGAGAACGGGAAGGGCAAAGAAAAGAAAAATCTTGAAAAATCAGAAGCGAACGCCCGCAAAAGAGATGAAAAAGCGGGATAAAAATCTGCCTTTTTTGCTTCTGTATTTATGAAAGAGTCTATTTTCGGAGTTTGGGGACCACTTGTAGGACATTTTGTAGGACAGATGAGGGCTTTTGGTATCTCGTGCAAAATTTTTAAAAAAGAAAACCGCACCACAAATCATTTGTGGTGCGGTTTTTCTGGTGCGCCCGACAGGAGTCGAACCTGCGGCCTTTGGAGTCGGAGTCCAACGCTCTATCCAGCTGAGCTACGGACGCACATCAATGCGACGTGAATTATTATAACACAAAGTTTTCGCTTTGCAAAGCCCATACAAAACTTTTTTTCAAATGTTTAGCAGATTGCTTTCTTGTGGCCCCCGCCCAAAGGGGGTATACTGGTAGTAGCACACCAGAACACGCCCGCCGGGCGCACAAGGGGGAATCACCAAATGAACGAACACCGCAAAAAAGTTATCCTCGATGTCGATACGGGCACCGACGACGCCCTGGCCATCCTCATGGCCCTCACCGACCCGGGATTAGAGGTCATCGGCATCACCGTCACCCAGGGCAGCCAACCCCTGGAAAACTGCGTCGACAACACCCTGCGGGTGGTCGATCTGCTAGGGGCCGACGTGCCGGTCTACGCCGGCTGCTCAGCGCCCATGGTCCGCTCCCTCTCCAAGGGGCGGATGGCCCAAAACCCCGAAAACGTCGTCTCCGCCGAGGTGGACGGCAAACCGGTCATCCTCCACCCGCCCCACCTGGACCTGCCCGCCCCCCACTCCAAGCCGCAGCAGATGCACGCCTGCTCCTACCTGGTCGAGACCCTCCGCCGCAGCGAGGAGAAGGTGACCATCATCCCCGTGGGCCCGCCCACCAACGTGGGGATGGCCTTTCGCATGGCCCCCGACCTAAAGGACCACGTCGAAGAGGTGGTCTTTATGGGCGGCGCGGTGGACCGGGGCAACATCACCCCCGTGGGCGAGGCCAACTTTGTCCACGACCCCGAGGCGGCCAAAATCGTCCTCGACAGCGGCGTCAACTGCCGGGTGATCACCCTCAACGCCACCCACAGCGCCGAGATGACCCGGGCCGACGCCGACAAGATCCTCGCCCTGGGCACCCCTGCCGCCAAGTTTGTCGGCGAGCTGATGAAGGGCCGCATCCTGGTGGGGGAGACCCTGGGCTGGACGGAAAAGGGCGAAAAGGCCGGCGACGCCCTCCACGACGCCCTGGCTGTGGCCGCCGTCATCGACCCCGCCGTCATCACCGACCTGCGCCGGCAGAAGTGCGACATGGACATTGCCGGCGGCGCCGCCGACGGCCAGTTGGTGGTGGAACACCGCAACGAAAACGACGAGTCGGTCAACACCTGGGTCGCCTACCGGGCCGACAAGCCCAAGTTCTTCGAGATGCTCTACCGGCATGTCGAGGCGGCGGGCCGCCTGTAAATGGGGAAGGAGGATTTTTGTGAAATCTCGTTTTTTGCACACCAACTTGAACGTCACCGATTTGGAGCGCAGCATCGCCTTCTATGAAAAGGCCCTCGGCCTACGCGAGGAAAAGCGCAAAGAGGCCGCCGACGGCAGCTTCACCCTGGCCTTTCTCGGCGACGGCGAAACCGATTACCAGTTGGAGCTCACCTGTCTCAAAGGCCACCCCCAGCCCTATGAGCTGGGGGAGAACGAAAGTCACATCGCCTTTCGGGTCGCCGACCGGGCCGCCGCCCACGCCCTCCACCAGGAGATGGGCTGCATCTGCTTTGAAAATGAGGCTATGGGTCTCTACTTCATCGAAGACCCCGACGGCTACTGGCTCGAAATCCTCGATTAGGCTCATCCCCAAAAGAGGGGGCGGGAATCATCCCCGCCTCCTCTTTTTTATGCATTTACAGCTCCAGCGAAAAGGACTGCCCCCGCCGCTCGATGCGGACCACCCGATCCCGGTACGCCGCCGCCCGGGGGTCGCGCTCCAGCCAGTCAAACACCCGGCCGTCGTCCCCAAAGTGCATGGGCAGCACCCGCCCTACCTCGACATGACGCAGGAAGTAGTCCATCCCGAGGAGATAGGCCGGCTGTTCCAGCCGCGGGTCCAGGGGCAAAAAGGCCAGGTCGATGTGCTCCCCTGCCAAACTGTCGATTTCCTTCTTATATAAAAGGGCCATTTCGCGGTTGTCCTCTTCCGGCTCCCCCTCCCAGTGCCACCAGTTCAGGTCGCCCCCGTGGTAGAGGGTCGACCCCTCGGTCTTGATGAGAAAGGCCACCCCCAAGTCGGTGGAGCGCAGCGCCCGCAGGGTGAAGTCGCCAAAATCCCGCTCCTCTCCCGGGGCGATGGCCGCGGCGATCCCCGGCCGGTGAGGGATGTCGCTTGAAAGGATGTAGCGCACCCCGGGGATGGCCCCTCGCCAGCCAAAGATCACCCGGTTAAAGTGGTCAAAGTGCCCGTGGGAGACCAGCACCACCGTCTCTTTCCCCAGTGCCGCGATCTCCCGCGGATTGATGACCCCGTGACGCAGCCCCCCCGAGGGCGGGTCGTCCAGGTAATAGTCAAAGATAAACAGGTGTTTTTCGGTCTCCAGGGCAAAGCCGCTGTTGTAGAGATAGTGCACCGTCGCCTGCATGGCTCTCGGCCTCCTTTGGCGGCAGAAGCCTGCCGTCCATTCTTTTTATGATAGGATCCCCATTTGCCTATTAGCATACCACCCCATAAGAGCCAAGGCAATGAAAATACAAACTGTATTCCAGCGAGGGACAAGCCGGGCGTTCCACCAGGTAAAAAATACCTAAAGTATAGGAAAAGAGGAGTTCATCAAAAAAGTGATTTTTCTTTTCAAAAAAAGCGAAATAATCTATTGACAGCACGAGATGGTCATGGTATTATACAAAAGCTGTCCGCGAGGGAAGCGCACGGGAGTGCGGTTTCCGAGGAGTGGGCCCCGGGATTCGAGCTGAGAGGCAAGAAAAAAGGGGTTGACAAAAAGAAGGCAGCGAGATATAATAAAAGGCACGGCGAGATGCCGAACGGACCTTGAAAA
>NZ_WWVY01000014.1:0-41976 GCF_009876955.1 Bittarella massiliensis (ex Durand et al. 2017)
CGCCTTGAGGCGTGGCTAGTAACCTAGGGCTTTGCCCGCATATGCAGAACCACCAGCTTTGCTGGTGGGTTTCTATTTGTAGAGAACACCCCCGGCAGGGGGCAGGTACACCGACGGGAAGAGGAGGGGTGTCCGCTCCCAGAGGTCGCCGGTGTGGGGGATGGAGAGCAGGGCGTCACCGCAGACATCGTGCCATCAGCGACAGCCGACTGTCCAAGCGGCAGTACCGGGTGAACCTCTCCCGACATGTGGGGAAAGGCAATCGGTGAAATGTTCTCAGTTTTCTGGCGCGACGCCCCTGTGCAAGGCCTGTAAAAACGGCTGTACAAGATTCTTGTGCAGGACTTTGCCCGCTGGAAATCTGGCCGCCGGTGGCGAAGTGTGCTATAATGGCCCCAGAAGAACAGGGCGGGAGTGCGCCCAAAGGGAGAGAGCCGATGGAAGACAGCAAATTCATCCCCTCCGGCGGGTTTGTGCCGGGAAAAAAGCCCCGCAGAGGGGCCCAGGACGAGCTGGACATGCTCTCCTATTACAGCCAGGAGGGCTGGATCCTGGAGCAGTTCACCAGCATGGGCTTCCTCCTCAAGAAAAAAGAGCCCCAGACCACCGCCTACCTCTACGACTGCGCGGAACACACCCGGGCGGAGATGCCCGCCTATATCGCGCGCTTTGCCGGTCAGGGGTGGGAATACGTCACCTCCTGCGGGGAGGACTGCCACTTTTTTAAGGCCCCCGCGGGCACCCCTCGGCCGGAGACGGCCGGGGAGGAGGGGGAGTCGCCCTTCACCCCGCTGCCGGGCCAACCCGCCCCGCCGCCACCCGCCCCGGTGACCCGGCAGAGCGTGCAGAGCTGCCTGCGGATGAGCATCCTCTTCTGGCTGCTGGGGGTGGCGGCGCTCGTCCTCTCCGCCATGGGCAGGGTCGGCGGCATCGCGGTGTTGCAGATGGCGGCCTTGGCCCTGGCGGTGCTCTTTTTATTTGTGGGGAGCACCTACTTCCTCAACTTCCTCTTCACCCGCAGCCAGTTGAAGTCGGCAGGCAGGGGAGAGGACGACCAAAAATGACCATTGTGTAGAGTTGACCGAGCGGATGATCGGCTGTTCTGGCGGCAGTCTTCACGACATCGACCACTTTTTAAAGGTCTATGCCCTCGCCACTTCGCCAAGACCATCGGCGAGCGAGAGGGGCTGGACGGGGAGACACAGACGGCTTTGGAGGCGGTCGCTGTCCTTCACAATATCGCCTGCCCCCTCTGCCGGGAGCGGTAGGGGAACGCCGACGGCAGGTGTCAGGAGCGGGAGGACGTCTCTGTTGGCGGCTGCCTTTTTAGAGGGCAGCGGCTGGCCCCAGGCACGCATCGACCGGGTGGTCTACCCGGTCGGGTACCACCAAATTTTGCTGGAGGCGGATCACCTGGTCAACGCCGGGGAGAGCGGCTATCCGGAAGAGGCGGTCCGCAGGATGCGGGAGGTCCTCTTTCACACCCCCACCGGCACCGCTCTGCTCGACCAAATCGATTTGGCGCGCTGATTGCGGCCCCTGTATGGCGGGGGCAGAAGGAGCGCACCCTTTTATCCGAAGAGAGTTCCCCCCGAGAGGGGGAGGCGAGCCGTCCCGAGCGAGGCGGCCTGTGCAAAAAAGAAGGAGGGCTTTTTCATGCCGAAAACGGTCAAGATGATGATTTTAGAGGACTGTCCATACTGCCGTCAGGCCTTTGCAATGGAGAAGGAGCTGATTGCCGCCCACCCCGAGTACGGCCAGGTGAACATCGAGGTGATCGAGGAAAACCGCGAGCCGGAAAAGACCGAGGGCTATGACTACTGGTATGTGCCCACCTATTTTGTCGGCGATAAAAAGGTCCACGAAGGGGTCCCCACCCTGGAAAAGGTGGAACAGGTGTTCAGGGAAGCCCTGCAGGGCGAGTGAGAGTAGAGAAAAGAGGGCGGGCCAAAAGGCCCGCCCTCTTTTGTCGCCGTCAGCCCTCGATCACCTTGACGTAGAAGGTACGGCGGCGGGGGCCGTCGAATTCGCAGAAGTAGATGTCTTGCCAGGTGCCGAGGATGGGTCTCCCCTCGCTGATGATGAGGGAGAGGGAGGGGGCCATCAGGCTGGATTTCATGTGCGCGTCGGAATTGCCCTCAAAGTGGCGGTACTCCCGCAGAGGGGGGAAGGTCTTGTCCAGCCCTGTCGAGAGGTCGCGCAGCACGTCGGGGTCGGCGTTTTCGTTGATGGTGATGGCGGCGGTGGTGTGGGGGGTGAAGACGACGGCGATCCCGTCGCGCACCCCGGTCTCGCGGATGTACTCGCGCACCTGGCTGGTGATGTCGTGAAAGCTGTGCTCGCCGGTGGAGAGCTGAAAACTCTTGCAGTGGGCCATAAAAGTGACGCTCCTTTTTGCCGGAATTTGCCCCGCTGGGCCCCGCGCTGTGCTACAATACAGAAAAGGGGGCGCAAAATGGTGAGTGAGGGCAGGCAGATTCGCATTTTTTTGTCTCTGTTTCTCATTATAGTGGCGGGACTGCTGTTCTGGCAAGGGGGCAAGGTGGGAAAAGACCTGGGCCCCCTCTACGACGGGCAAAACCGGGTCAATGTCAACCTGGCCGACCGAGAGACCCTGGCCGCCGCCGAGTATGTGGACAGCCAACTCGCCGGCGACATTGTGCGCGTCCGGGAGGAGCGGGGCGCCTTTGCCAGCGACGAGGACCTGATGCGGGTGCCGGGGATCGACGAGTACAGCCTACCGGTGCTCAAAGAGGTGCTCTTTTACTAGGGGCGTCCCCCTGCGCCTTTCCCCCAAAAAAATTGGATGATTTGCTAAAATACAGCAGAAAACGAGCGGTAGAAGCCAGCGACCTTCCAAATTGGCCGGGCGGTATTGACAGCCCTCGGGCGGGGAGACTATAATGACTGCAATGACAAAGACGGAGAGAGTCCGGTGCAATGCGCCTTTCCAGAGAGCCGGCGGATGGTGGAAGTCCGGCAGAGGTTGCGCAGCGGCTAGTCACTCCTGAGTTGAAGGGCAGAAAACCGCCAGGGCGGCCAGTAAGTTCTTCCGCGTGGGCTGCGTTAACCGGTCCGGGGTTTGTTGGAACCCTGCAAAGCGGCACAGATCGTGCAATCTGGGTGGTACCGCGGGCTACTTGTACACACAAGGCTCGTCCCTATTATGGGGACGGGTCTTTTTTATTTGAGTTTTGAAACGGAGGACTGAAAGATGGACAGCAAAATTGCAGAGATCGCAGTGAGGATCGGCGTCATGCGGGAGATTTTGGGGATCAGTGCGGAGGAGATGGCTGCCCAGGTAAACGTTCCCCTGGAGGAATATATCCGCCTGGAGGGGGGCGAGAGCGACTTCCCCATCACCTTTTTGCAAAAATGCGCCGCTGTCTTTGGGGTGGACATGATCGAGCTGCTCACCGGCGAGCGGCCCAAGCTGAACATCTACACCGTGGTGAGAAAGGGCAAGGGGCTGCCGGTGGAGCGCCGCCAGGGGCTGGCCTACCTGCACAAGGCCCACCTCTTTCGCAACAAGATGTGCGAGCCCCTCTACGTGACCGCCCCCTATCTGGAGGGCAACGAGGAGCGGCCGATGATGATGAACAACCACAAGGGGCAGGAGTTTGACTACATCCTCGAGGGGAGTCTGCGCATGGAGGTGGACGGACACACCGTGACCCTGGAGGCGGGGGACAGCATCTACTACGACTCCACCTACCCCCACGGGATGGCGGCTGTCGGCGGCAAGGACTGCACCTTTTTGGCCATTGTCATCCACGGCGGAGACGAAGAAAAGGGGGAATAGGCGATGTTGGAACTCTATAAGGACTACCTGCAGGAGGAGTGGGCCGCGGACGGCTCGCTGCAATCGGTGCGGCTGCACGCGCCGGACGACTTCAATTTCGGCTACGACATCATCGACCGCATCGCCCTGGCGGAGCCCGAGCGGCGGGCCATGGTCTGGTGTGACGACTACGGCTGGGAGGAGACCTTCACCTTTGCCGACATGATGCGCCGCAGCAACCAGACGGCCAACCTGCTGCTCTCCCTGGGGATCAAAAAGGGGGACGCGGTCCTCCTTCTCCTCCGCCGGCACTACGAGTACTGGTTTTGCATCCTGGCCCTGCACAAGATCGGGGCCATCGCCATCCCGGCCACCGACCAGCTCACGGCAAAAGACATCGCCTACCGAATCGACGCGGCGGGGGTGAGCGCGGTCATCTGCACCGCCGAGGGGGAGGCGGCCGCCTCGGTGGACGCCGCGGCCGAGAAGTGCCCGACCCTGCGCACCAAGATTTTGGCCCGGGGCGAGCGGGAGGGCTGGCTCTCCTACCACCGGGAGCTGGAGCGGCAGAGCGACCAGCTGGAGCGCATCTCCAACCGCGCGAGCGACCCCATGCTGCTGTTCTTCACCTCCGGCACCACCGGGATGCCCAAGATGGTGCTCCACGATTACCTCTATCCCCTGGGGCACATCGTCACCGCCAAGGAGTGGCACCAGGTGGTGCCGGACGGGCTGCACCTCTCGGTGGCGGACACCGGCTGGGCCAAGGCCTCCTGGGGCAAAATCTATGGCCAGTGGATCATGGAGGCGGGCATCTTTGTTTACGACTACATCCGCTTTGCCCCCAAAGACCTGCTCCACCTGATTGAAAAGTACAAAATCACCACCTTCTGTGCGCCACCCACCATCTTTCGCTTCTTTATTAAAGAGGGGATCGAAAACTACGACCTCTCCTCCCTGCGGCATGTGACCACGGCGGGGGAGGCCCTCAACCCCGAGGTGTTCGACCGGTTCAAGGAGTACACCGGCCTCAACCTCACCGAGGGCTTTGGCCAGAGCGAGACCAGCCTGCTCATCGCCAACCTGCCCGGGACGGAGATCCGCCTGGGCTCCATGGGCAAGATCAACCCCCAGTACCAGATCGCCCTGCTGGGGGAGGACGGCGAGATCGTCGACCCCGGCGAAGAGGGGGAAATCTGCATCCGCACCGAGGAGGGCAAGCCCTGCGGCCTCTTCTGCGGCTACTATCTGGACGAGGAGAAGACCGCCGAAATCTGGCACGACGGGTATTACCACACCCGGGACATCGCCTGGCAGGACGAGGACGGCTACCTCTGGTATGTGGGGCGGACCGACGACGTCATCAAGGCCTCGGGCTACCGAATCGGCCCCTTTGAGATCGAGAGCGTGCTGATGGAGCACCCGGCGGTGCTGGAGTGCGCGGTCACCGGTGCCCCCGACCCCATCCGCGGCCAGGTGGTCAAGGCGACCATCACCCTCACCCGCGGCTACTCCCCCAGCGAGGAGCTGGTCAAGGAGATTCAGACCTTTGTCAAGCACCAGACCGCCCCCTACAAGTACCCGCGGATCGTGGAGTTCGTGGATGAACTGCCCAAGACCATCAGCGGCAAAATCAAACGAAACGAGCTGAGAAACCGGTAGATCCTCCCTTCGGGAGCGGCTGTAATGGCAAATGCCTTTATAGTCGCTCCCGAAATTTTTTTGCCGCTTTTCCCCCTGGAAGAGAAAAATCACAAGGGAAAGGGGAAATTCGGCCAATTCGTCTAAAAAGGGGAGAACAGCGCCGATTTTGACTATAAAGGGAAACACCATTACGCTTCTTTGCGAGCGGGACAAAAGGGCCTGCAAATGGCTTTGCAAAGCCGTTTCTGCACTGGCCGCCCTTGCCATTCGCCGCCCTTTTATTGTATGATGACTCTGGATATACCCGCTGCCGCCGGTGCGGGGGCAGCGGGAGAGACACGGGACAGCAAAGCACAGGTATCGGCCCCGCCGCTTGGCGCCGGGGCGTTTGCATAGGGGAGAGACGAGATGGGAAAGAAACTTTTGGGAGCTGCCATGGCGCTGGCCATCTTTTCGGCGGCGCTGCTTCTGCCCGGCTGGGAGTGGATCCGGGGGGAAGAGAAGGGCGACCACTCCCTGGACAGCACCTCCTTGGTGGCTGTTGGGCAGGAGGGGACGGCGGAGGAGCCGTCCGACGGCGAGCAGATTTTTTCCCGCCCGGACGAGATGAAGGCGGTCACCCTCACCCCCGGCGTCGACTATGCCGCAGGGGAAGAACTGGACGCCGACGGGGTTGCCGACGAGATCGACAGCCTGTTGGACAGCGTCAAGGAGATGGGGATGAACACGGTGCTCCTCCCCCTGCTGCGGGGGGAGAGGTCCATCCACCCCTCCCTCTACTTCGACGCCCTCCTGCCGGATACCGACCTGCTGGCCTACCTGCTGCAGGGCTGTGCCGAGCGGGAGCTCTACGCCTACCCGGTGGTGGACCTGGGGGTGCGGGCGGAGGGGGCCTCGGCCCTCCCCACCAGCGCCGAGGAGATCGCCTACATGGCCGGGCGGGCGGGGGAGATCGCCCGGGGCTACCAGTTTGCCGGGCTGCTTCTCTCGGGCTACGAGAATGCCGCCAGCGCCGCCAGCTACCAGGCCTACCGCCAGTCCGGCGGGGGCGAGGGGTTGGAGGACTGGCTGCGCCAGGGCTCGTCCTCGGCGGTGCAGGCGGCGGCCCGGCAGGTCAAGACCGACAGCCCGCAGGTGCAGTTGGGGCTGCTGGTAGGGCCGGTCTGGGCCCACGCCTCCCAGTTGGAGGGGGGCTCGGAGACGGGCCGGGTGCCTACTGCCTATTTCGACGGCTGCGCGGACACCCGGCAGATGGCGACTAGCGGGCTCTTTGACTTTTTGGTGGTGGACATGCCCTATGCCACCACCGACCCGGACGCCCCCTTTGGGGTGCTGGCCGCCTGGTGGAAGGGGGCCCTGACCGCCGACGAGGGGGCCGCCACCCCGCCCATCTACGCCCTGCTGCACAACGAGAAGGTGCTGGGGAAGGAGAGCGGCTGGGGTGCCCCCGACCAGTTGATCCGCCAGGTGATGGCCGCGCGGGAGAACCAGTTGGCGGGCTGCGCCTTCGGCTCCCTTCAGACCCTGCGGGAAAATCCCGGCAAAACCACCGACAAGCTGCTGCAGTACTACCGGGATGAACTCAACCCCAACACCATTCTCAAGGAGCTGTCGGTGGACAACCCCCGCTCCGCCGATTCGGTCACCTATGAGCCGGTGCTCACCCTCTACGGCGGGGGCGACCCCAATTTCGATTTGACCATCAACGGCGAGACCGTCCCCCTCAACGACAAGGGGCTCTTCTCGGTGGAGCGGGAGCTGAAGGTGGGGGCCAACACCTTCACCTTTGAGCACAAGGGAAAGACCGCCACCTATACCGTCACCCGCAAGGTGAAGGTGTTGCAGTCGGTCTCCCCCTCGGGCAGTGTGCGGGTGCCCGGCGGCACCTCCATCAAGGTGACGGCGGTGGCCTACGCCGGCTCTACCGTGACGGCCAGCCTGGGCGGCAGCTCGGTGCGGCTTAAGGAGGTGGAGGCGGTCGACGACAGCGGGGAGGGAACGGTGGACTCCTACAAGACCTTTGAGGGGGTCCTCCCCACCTCCGCCTCCACCGGCGACCAGAAGCTGGGGAACATCTCGGTGAGTGCCAGCTGGAGCGGCTATTCAGAAAAGATGAGCGGCGGCTCGGTGACGGTCACCGGGGCGGGGGAGGCCCCGCCGGCGGTGGTGCCCGGGGGCGGCGACTCGTCCTCCTCTTCGTCGGGGGGCAGCTCTTCTAGCGGCGGTTCTTCCAGCTCGGGGGACGCCTCCTCGACCCCCTCGGAAAACCTGCCCAAAATCAGCGGCAACTTGGCGGTCATCACCGCCTCCGACGGCGAGGCGGAGGGGTACTCCCCCTCGGTCAACTCCAACTACTCCGACCCCAGCTGTTTCCCCCTGGCCAAAGGGGCGCAGGTCTTTGTCAAGGGCGAAAAGGTCACCTGTTCGGACGCGGGCTACACCGACAGCTACTACAACCTGGGTTCCGGCACCCGGGTGGAGGCGCGGGACATCCAAATCAAGGGGCAGGCCACCGTCGACGCCAATGTGGTGCGGGGGGTCAGCTTTGCCAATACCGGCGGCGTCTTTCGGATGACCGTCTCCCAGGACTGGGCGGCCCCCACCCGCATCACCCTAGAGGGCAATACCCTCACCGTCCGCCTCTACTATAAGACCGGCTATCGGCCCCGCCTCGATCTGCCTGCCAACTCCGTCTTCTCCGCCGCCCAGTGGGTCACGGCCGAGGACGGGGCGGACGCCATTCGCTTCACCCTCAAGAGCGGGCAGTTCCGGGGACTGCGCCAGAGTTATCAGGCAAACGGCGACCTGGTGGTCGACTTCAACAACGTCCTCACCTCCCTTTCGGGGATGCGGGTCTACGTGGACCCCGGCCACGGCGGCAGCGGGGACCCGGGCGCGGTCAACGGCCCCCTGCAGGAGGCGGCCATCAACAAGGCCATCGCCGACAAGCTGGTGGCCGAACTGCAGGGCCGGGGAGCGGTGGTCAAACTGGGCAGCCGCGCCAAGGACTTGAGTGCTCGGGTGCGGGAGGCGAACAGCTTTGGCGCAGACCTCCTGGTGAGCATCCACCAGAACTCCACCACCGGCGCCAGCGCCCGGGGGGCGGAAGTCTGGTACTTTAACCCCTACTCCAAGACCATCGCCTCCACCATTTCCAGCAGGGTGGCGACGGCCAACCTCTCGGGCATCGACCGAGGGGCCAAGTTCGGGTATATGGCCGTCACCCGGCAGATGCGCTACCCGGCGGTACTGGTGGAGTGCGGCTTCCTCTCCGACGCCACCGAGGGGCAAAACCTGGCCAACGCCGCGGTGCAGGAAAAGATCGCCAAGGCCATTGCCGACGGCATCGCCGCGGGCATTTAGCAAAACAGAGATGGAAGAGGGCCCGGCAGCACCGTCTGCCGGGCCCTCTTGACGTCGGGGGCCGGTTCTGCACCCGCCCCCGCCCGCATAGGGTTACAGTGAACGAAACCCGCGGGGAGGTAAGGAAAATGGAGGATTTTCGCAATCGCAGCTACGCCTTTCGGGAGGGCCGCTCCCGCCGGGACGAGCGGGGAGAGGGGCCGGGGGGCGGATTTGTCACCCTGGTGCAGATCGTGCTGGCCGCCCTGCTGGTGGGCAGCGCCTTTTTGCTGAAGACGGCCAACCCCGAATGGTACGAGCGGCTGCGGCAGGACTACGCCGCCGCCATCACCCGGGAGGAGAGTTTGGAGGAGGCCAAGGACGTACTCTTTCAAATATACGGCGGCATCACCGGCAAGGGGGCGGGCGAGAGCGGCTCTTCTTCCGCTCCCGACGGGGGCTCGTCCGCCACCCCGCTGCCCGGCAGCTCGTCCGCCGCGCCGGGTGAGGCGGTGGAGACCATGGGCGGCCAGGGCGGCATGCAGGAGGTGCCTTACGACGACTACGACAAGACCATGACGCCGCCGGAGAACGCCTCTTACGAGCCCTATACCCTGACGGTGACCCCGCAGCTGCCGGTATCGGGTCGGGTCACCTCGCCCTTTGGCTACCGCTGGCACCCCATCACCAAGAAGCTGGACTTTCACACCGGAGTGGACATTGCGGCGGCCAAGGGCACCAAGATCGCCGCCGCCCTGAGCGGCACGGTGGCGGAGGCCGGGCAGAGCCGGGTCTACGGCAACTACATCCTCCTGCGCCACAGCGACGACCTCTACACCTTCTATGGCCACTGCGACAGCCTGCAGGTGGAGGCGGGGACGGTGGTGCGCCAGGGCGAGACCATCGGCTATGTGGGGAGCACCGGCCTCTCCACCGGCCCCCACCTCCACCTGGAGATCCGGCTGCGCGGCAAACAGGTGGACCCCCGCTGGGTATTCCCCCAGCTGTAAGGGGTGCGCTTCTCCCTGGGGAAAGCGGCGGTGCGCGTCTCGCCCCTCTACCTTTTTTTGCTGCTGTGCATCTCGGTGTTCGACTACACCGGCATCCTGCTGCAGGCCTTTTTCGCCAGCTTGCTCCACGAGATGGGGCACCTGCTCTGCCTGCTGTTGCAGCGCCGCCCCGTCTGCGCGCTGGACTTTACGGTGGCGGGCATCCGCCTGGACCGGGGGACCGACTACTGCCCCTCGCCGGCCGACATCCCGGTCTACCTGGCGGGTCCGGCGGTCAACCTGGCCATCGGCCTGGGGGCCCTCTGGCTGCTGCAGTGCCGCTTTGCCCTGCACCTGGCCACCTTGGCGCTGATCCACCTGCTGCTGGGGGCCTTTAACCTGCTGCCCATCTCCCTTCTGGACGGGGGACAGGTGCTGCTGATTTTTCTGCGGGAAAAGCTGCCGCCCCGGCGGGCCGAGCGGCTCTACTGGGCCTTTTCCTTCTGGACCTCTCTCGCCCTGCTGGGGGCGGGGCTCCTCCTCTTCGCGGCCACCCGCCAAAACGGCACTTTGGCCCTTTGCGGCGGGTACCTCTTTTACTCGGTGGTGCGGGGCCGCCAGAGGGAGGAGGGGCGGCGTCGTTAGCCGCCTTCCGCCAACCTGCCCGGCGGTTGCGGCGCGGCCAGATTTAGTGTATGATAAGTAGGCGCAAAGGGAGTCTTTGCGCCTACTTTTGATGTTTGAAGAGGAATGACATGTTAAGAGATACCATTGAACAGGTGCTGCTCAAGGTGCAAAAGCCCGCCCAGTACATCGGCGGAGAGTTGGGCAGCATCGTCAAAGACAGAGACGGGGTGGACCTTCGCTTTGCCTTTTGCTTCCCCGACACCTATGACGTGGGGATGTCCCACTTGGGGATGAAGATCCTTTACGGCCTGCTCAACGAGCGGCCCGACATCTGGTGCGAGCGGGTCTTTGCCCCCTGGGTGGACATGGAGGAGCAGATGCGGGAAAACCATATCCCTCTCTATGCCCTCGAGAGCCTGGACCCGGTGGCCGATTTTGACATCGTCGGCTTTACCCTCCAGTACGAACTCAGCTTCACCAACATCCTGAATATGCTCGATCTGGCGGGCATCCCCGTGCTGGCCGCGCAGCGGGGAGACAGTTTGGCCCCCCTCATCGTGGCGGGGGGACCCTGCGCCTGCAACCCCGAGCCGCTGGCCGATTTCATCGACCTGTTTTTGCTGGGCGAGGGGGAAGAACTGAACCTGGAGCTCTGCGATCTCTACCTGACGTGCAAAAAAGAGGGGGTGGGGAAGGGGGAGTTCCTCCGCCGGGCCGCCCAGATCGAGGGGGTCTATGTCCCCTCCCTCTACGATGTGCAATACAAAGAGGACGGGACCGTCGAGCGGGTCACCCCCCGCGAAGGCGCCCCTGCCACCGTGCGCAAGCGGATCGTCAGAGAGATGAGCAGCGCCTATTTCCCCGAAAACTTCGTGGTGCCCTTCACCGACATCGTCCACGACCGGGCCATGGTCGAGGTGCTGCGGGGCTGCATCCGGGGCTGCCGGTTCTGCCAGGCGGGGTTCATCTACCGCCCCCTGCGGGAGAAGGACCCCGGGGTCATCGACGCCCAGGCGAAGGCCCTGTGCAAAAACACCGGCTACGACGAGGTGTCCCTCACCTCGCTGAGCACCAGCGACCTGACCACCCTGGAGGGGCTTCTCGACGAGATGCTCACCTGGACCGAGGACGAGAAGGTCAGCCTCTCGCTGCCCTCTCTGCGGGTGGACAACTTCTCCAAAGAGCTGGTGGACCGCATCACCTCGGTGCGAAAGAGCGGCCTCACCTTCGCCCCGGAGGCTGGCACCCAGCGGCTGCGGGACGCCATCAATAAAAACGTCACCCAGGGGGAGATCGACCGCACCTGCGCCCTGGCCTTTGAAAACGGCTACACCGGCGTCAAACTCTACTTCATGATCGGCCTGCCCACCGAGACGATGGAGGACGTGGAGGGGATCGTCGAGACCGCCCAGGGGGTGGTGGAGCTCTACTACAAGACCAAGGAGCACGCCAAGGGCAAGGGGGTGCAGGTCTCGGTGAGCACCGCCTGCTTTGTGCCCAAGCCCTTTACCCCCTTTCAGTTCGAGCCCCAGGACACCATGGAGCAGCTGGCGCAGAAGCAGGAGCGGATGCGCGCGGTGCTGCGCAGCAAGAAGATCAAGCTCAGCTGCCACGACACCCAGGTCAGCTTTATCGAAGGGGTGTTTGCCCGGGGCGACCGGCGGCTGGGGAAGGCCATCCTCTGCGCCTGGGAGAGCGGCTGCACCTTTGACGGGTGGAGCGAGCGCTTCTCCTACGAGCGGTGGATGGCGGCCTTTGCCGAGGCGGGGCTCGACCCGGCCTTTTACGCCAACCGCCGTCGCCCCTACGACGAGGTGCTCCCCTGGGATCACCTGGACTACGGGGTAAGCAAGGCCTTCTTGGTGCGAGAGAACCAGCTCGCCCACCAGTCGGTCGCCACCCCCCACTGCCGGCAGCACTGCAGCGGCTGCGGCGCCAACAAGCTACTGGGAGGACCCTGCTTTGGAAACGATGCAAACGATACGCCTGTGGTTTAAAAAGGAGGGGCTGGCCAAGTACATCTCCCACCTGGATCTGGTGCGGTGTATGGCCCGGGCCCTCAAGCGCTCGGGGCTGCCGGTCTGGTACACCCAGGGCTTTAACCCCCACATCTACCTCACCTTCGCCCTGCCCCTCTCTCTGGGGCAGGAGAGCGAGTGCGAGATCATGCAGTTTCGCCTGGTGGAGGAGCTGCCCCTGAACGAGGTGAAGGACCGGTTGAACGCCGCCCTGCCCGCCGGGTTGCAGGTGCTCGCCGCCGCCCTGCCCCAGCAGGACCTGCAGGCGATCGCCGCCGCCGACTATCGGGTGTCCCTCGAGGGGGCGCCGGGTTTGGCCGAACGCTTTTTGGCGTTTGCCCGGCAGCCCCAGATCAAGACCCTCAAGCGCAGCAAGAAGGGCCCCAAAGAGGTGGACATCCGCCCCTTGGTCCTGGCCTGCGACGGCGAAGAGGGGGAGGGGGGCCGGGCGCTCCTCTCCCTGCGGCTGGCCGCGGGGGGGCAGCAAAACCTCAACCCCGCCCTCCTTGTAGACGCCTACTGCGCCCAGAGCGGCGAGTCGGCCAAGACCGCCTCCATCCGCCGCACCGCCCTCTACGACGGGGCGGGCGCGCCCTTTTGCTAAACTTGTCCCTGCCCTGCCAAACATTTTGCCTTTTCTGGCTGTTTTCCCCTTGCACAGGGGGGAAGTGTGTGGTAAAATACAGCAGTATGTTCCGCTGTGGGGCCTTTGGGCCCGGCGGCGGGGTTTCTGTCAACATCTGAAACCAGGCAGTCCTCTGCTCACCGCAAGGTATGAAAAAGAAGCAAGAATGTCGGAAAACCAAGGAGGATTTATCATGGATGCAATGAAACTGATGACCGACTCGATGCTCAAATCCGAGCTCCCCGAGATCAACATCGGCGACACCGTTCGGGTGCACGTGCTGATCAAAGAGGGCCAGAGAGAGCGTATCCAGGTGTTTGAGGGCACTGTCATCGCCCGCAAACACGGCGGGATCAACGAGACCTTCACCGTGCGCCGGGTTTCCTACGGCGTCGGCGTGGAGCGGGTGTTCCCGGTCCACTCCCCCAAGGTCGAAAAGGTCGAGATCGTTCGCCGCGGCAAGGTGCGCAGAAGCAAGCTCTACTACCTGCGCGACCGCGTCGGCAAGGCCGCCAAGGTCAAAGAGCAGCTCCGATAAACCGCAAAGGGCGGCCGGGTCAAACCGGCCGCTCTTTTCTCTGCCCTTTTGGCGGCCCAATTTCCCGATCCTGTCGCGGGGGGAGAGAGGGGGCCGAAGGCGGGAAAGGGAGAGCGATCTTTGGGGGGATGGGGGACACAAAGGATTGCCCTGAACCACCGGTTTGCCCGGTGGCCGTGGGCGCGATTTCGTCGCCCCGCGCGGGGCGAAGCCCGGTTGCCGCCCTTTTGGGGCCGGTGCATCCCGCCTCTTTTACCGGCGATTTTGATTTTGCCGGCATCTGGGCGGCGGGCGGGGCCGGGAGACGAGATTTGAAATTTCTGTGAATCCCTTTTTTTGCGGCGCAGAAAATGGTACAATAACACCGAGAAACATGGGGCCGCCTGTCCCCAGGGCCGAGGGCGAGGGGAGAGGCGGCCTTTACTTTCGTCGAGAAAGGTCGGTGCCTTTTATGGAACACGCCGTTGCGCAGCGGGGAAAATCGCGCCCGCAGATGCCCAAGCGGACCCCGGCGGGGGCGCTCTACCGCGAATTTTTCAGCTGGGTCGAGACCATCGTCCTCTCTTTGGTGGCGGTATCGCTGGTGTTCACCTTTGTGGTGCGCATCATCCGGGTGGACGGGGACTCCATGCTCCCCACCCTTCAAAACAACAACGTGCTGCTGATTTCTCCCTTCCTCTATGAGGTGGAGCAGGGGGACATCGTCGTCCTCAACAGCCACGAGGACGAAAAGCTCTACATCAAGCGGGTCATCGCCACCGAGGGGCAGGTGGTCAACATCGACTTCGACTCCGGCACCGTCTTTGTGGACGGGGTCCCCCTGGACGAGCCCTATATCAACGAGGCCACCGCCCTGCGGGGGGACGAGACCTTTCCCCAGGAGGTGCAGCCAGGCCACTACTTCGTGATGGGGGACAACCGCAACCACTCGGAGGACAGCCGCTTCTCCTCGCTGGGCCAGGTGGCCAAGCAGGACATTGTCGGCGAGGCCTATTTTAGACTGCTGCCCTTTGGCGGCTTTGGAAAGGTAGGGTGAGCGAGATGGCAAACGACCTGCACACCATTCAGTGGTTCCCCGGCCACATGGCCAAGACCCGCCGGCTCATCGCCGAAAATCTCCGCCACGTCAACCTGGTGGCCGAGATCGTGGACGCCCGCATCCCCGCCTCCAGCCGCAACCCGGAAATCGACGCCCTGGTGGGGGAGAAGCCCCGGCTGCTGCTGCTCAACAAGTCGGACCTGGCCGACGAGGCGGCCACCCGCCGCTGGATCGAGTGGTACCGCGGCCAGGGGATCCCCGCCATCGCCATCGACGCCAAGAACGGCAGGGGATTGGGGCAGTTCAAACCTGCCGTCCTCGCCGCGCTGGAGGGGTATTTGCAGCGCCGCCGCGAAAAGGGGATGACCGGCCACCAGATCCGGGTGATGGTGGTGGGGGTGCCCAACGTGGGCAAGTCCTCCTTCATCAACCGCATCGCCGGGGGCAAGCGCGCCAAGGTGGAGGACCGCCCCGGCGTCACCCGCGGCAAGCAGTGGATCAAGATCGACGAGGACTTGGAGCTGCTTGACATGCCCGGCATCCTCTGGCCCAAATTTGACGACCCCGCCGTGGGGGAGAAGCTGGCCTTCACCGGCGCCATCAAGGACGACGTGATGGACATGGAGTACATCGCCATGAAGCTTTTGGACATCCTCTCCGCCCAGTACCCCGAGGCGCTGGCGTCCCGCTACAAGCTGGATTCTGAAGCCCTGGCCGCCTGTGCCGACGGCTTTGCGGTATTGCAGCTCATCGGCCGCAAGCGGGGGATGCTCATCTCCGGCGGGGAGATCGACACCGAGCGGGCCGCCATCATGCTGGTGGACGAGTACCGGGGCCAGAAAATCGGCCGCTTCACCCTGGAGACACCGCCCCGGGCGGAGGGGGCACAGTGAGCGCCCCGGCCCTGCACCCCGAACTGCTGGCCTTTGACCGGGACCTGCGCCAGCGCTTCGGCACCCTCTGCGGGGTGGATGAGGCAGGGCGGGGCCCCCTGGCCGGCCCGGTCTGCGCCGCGGCCGTGGTGCTGCCGGAGGGGTACCTGCCGGAGGGGCTCAACGACTCCAAAAAGCTCACCGAAAAGCGGCGGGAACTGCTCTTTGACGAGATACGGGAGAACGCGGTGGCCTACAGCGTCCAGTTGGTGGATAATGAGATCATCGACGACATAAACATATTAAACGCCACCATGCAGGCCATGGCCCAGGCCATTGCCGGGCTGGGGGTGCCGGTGGAACTGGCCCTCATCGACGGCAACCGCTGTCCCCCCGCCAACCTGCCCTGTCAGGCCGTCGTCCAGGGGGACGCCCGCTCGGCCAGCATCGCCGCCGCCTCCATCCTCGCCAAGGTCACCCGGGACCGGCTGATGTTGGAGTACGACCAGCTCTTTCCCGGCTACGGGTTTGCCCGCCACAAGGGCTACCCCACCAAGGCCCACTATCAGGCCCTCACCGAGCTGGGGGTCACCCCCATCCACCGGCTGACCTTCCTCAAAAAGTGGAAGGGGCGCTCCCAGTGAGGGAGCGGGGGCGGGGGATGAAGTCCACCTCCGGCATTTTGGGGGAGGTGGAGGCCGCCCGCCTGGCCCGGCGCAAGGGGTATCAGATCCTGCGCTCCAATTTCACCTGCCGTTACGGAGAGCTGGACCTGGTTGTCGCAGATGGGGACACCCTGGTGATCATGGAAGTCAAGACCCGGCTGCAAAATGCCCTCTACACCCCGGCCGAGGCGGTGACCCGCCAGAAGCAGGAGCGGATCAAGCTGGCAACCAACGTCTTTCTGGCCGCCCAGCAGCTCGACGATGTGCAGGTGCGCTTTGACGTGGTGGAAGTGATCATGGATGAGGCCTTTGAGGTGGTGTCGGTCAACCACCTGGAAGATGCCTTTCGCTGAACACGAGAGAGGAGAGAGCGCCCGTGGATCTGTTTGACCTGCACTGCGACACCCTGACTTCCTGCTGCAACAAGGGGTTGTCCCTGGCGGAGAACGAGTTGGAGATTTCCCTGCAAAAGGGGTCCTATTTGGAGCGGTGGGCCCAGTGCTTTGCCGTCTTTGTCCCCGACGAGCTGCGGGGGGAAGCGGCCTACGACTACTACCGCCGGGCGGTGGACTACTACCGCGCCCAGGCCGCACCGCCGCTGCTGCGCGAGGGGGCGGAGATGGCCGCCCTGCGCCGGGGGGAGAGGCGGCTCTGCCCCATCCTCACGGTGGAGGGCGGTGCCGTCCTGGCCGGCCGGTTGGAGCGGATACAGACCCTGGCCGAAGACGGGGTGCAGATGCTGACCATCACCTGGAACGGCGAGAACGAGCTGGGCTGGGGGATCAGCGAGAACCGGGGCCTCAAGCCGCTGGGCAGGGAGGCGGTGCGGGAGATGGAGCGCTGGGGCATCCTCCCCGACGTCTCCCACCTCTCCCAGTGGGGATTTTACGATTTGGCGGCGGTGGCAGAGGGGCCGATCGTGGCCTCCCACTCCAACGCCAAGGCACTCTGCAACCACCCCCGCAACCTGACGGACGAGCAGTTTGCCGTCATCCGCGACCGGGGCGGGCTGGTGGGCCTCAACTACAACCAGGGCTTTTTGCGGGAGGACGGCCCCGCCACCCCCGACGACATCGCCGAGCACGCCCTGCACTTTTTGGCCCTGGGGGGCGAAAAGACCCTGGCCCTGGGCTCCGATTTTGACGGGGCCGAGATGCCGCAGCAGCTGCCGGACATCGCCGCCCTGCCCGCCCTGGCCGACGCCATGGCCCGGAGGGGGATCGGCCCGCAGCAGATACAGGCCATCTTCTTTGACAACGCCGCCGACTTTTTTGAGAGAAGGCTGTCCTCTTTTTGAGGGGGGCGGGATCGGATCGGGCGGGAAGGATCTTCCAGCCGAAAATAATTGGCGACTTCTCATAGCCTGTGGTTTATGGTATAATAGCGAAAAATCGGCTGTGGGCAGGGGAGGGTTCTGCACCCTTCTCCCGCCGCCTGCAAAGGGCGGCAGCAGCCGGTTTGCCCCCTGTTCTCTGCCTGTGGGAGGGAGGGGACGGGGGAGGAAAAAGAAGGCGGCCCCGTGCCGCCGGACCTGGAAAATTGAAGAGGTGAGCAGATTGCGTTACAGCAGTACAAGGGATTCATCGCTGCAGGTGTCGTCCTCCGAGGCGATTTTGCAGGGCATCTCAAAAGACGGCGGCCTGTTTGTCCCTGAGACGATCCCCGCCTTTGCGCCGGGTGAACTGGCCCAACTGCAGGGCAGCAGCTACCAGGAGGTGGCCTCTGCCGTTCTGTCCCGCTACCTGACCGATTTTTCGCAGGAGGAGATCGACGACTGCGTGAAAAAGGCCTATGGCAGCAAGTTTCCCGAGGGGGAGGCCTCCCTGGCCGAACTGAAAGACGGCCTTCAGGTGCTGGAACTCTGGCACGGCCCCACCTGCGCCTTTAAGGACATGGCCCTGCAGATGTTGCCCCAACTGCTGACGGTGGCCAACAAAAAGGCGGGCGACGGCAAGACCATCCTCATTTTGGTGGCCACCTCCGGCGACACCGGCAAGGCCGCCCTCGAGGGGTTTTGCGATGTGCCGGGCACCGAGATCGCCGTGTTCTACCCCCAGGACGGGGTCAGCCACATGCAAAAGCGCCAGATGGTGACCCAGGCGGGGGAGAACGTGCACGTCTGCGGGGTGGACGGCAACTTTGACGACTGCCAGACCGGGGTGAAGCGGATCTTCACCGACGGCCGCGCCGCGGCGGAACTGGCGGCCAAGGGGATGCGCTTTTCCAGCGCCAACTCCATCAACTGGGGGCGGCTGGCGCCCCAGATCGTCTACTATGTATACGCCTACCTGGAGATGTGCCGCGCCGGCAAGGTCGCCATGGGGGAGCCGGTCAACTTCGCCGTCCCCACCGGGAACTTCGGCAACATCCTCGCCGCCTACTTTGCCAAGGAGATGGGGGTCCCCATCGGCAAACTCATCTGCGCGTCCAACCGCAACAACGTGCTCACCGACTTTTTGAGCGAGGGGCGCTACGACCGCAACCGCCCCTTCTACACCACCCTCTCCCCGTCGATGGACATCCTGGTCTCCTCCAACCTGGAGCGGCTCCTCTACCTCCTCTCCGGGCGGGACGACGGGCTGATCGGCCGCCTCTACCGCGACCTGTCCGACACCGGCCGCTTCGCGGTGAAAGAGGAGATGCTTGGCCGTCTCAAAGAGAGCTTTGCCGCCGGCTGCGCCGACGACGCCGAGACCTCGGCTGCCATCAGGGAGGTCTACGACCGCTCGGGCTACCTCTGCGACCCCCACACCGCCGTGGCTTTCAAGGTCTACGGCGAGTACCGGGCGGCCACCGGGGACGAGACCCCCACGGTGGTGGTCTCCACCGCCAGCCCCTACAAATTCCCGGCCAGTGTGTTGGAGGCGCTGGGCGGCGAACTGCCGGGGAAAAACGACTTCTCCATCCTCTCCTCGCTGGAGGAGCGCAGCGGTGTCGCGGCCCCGGCGGCCCTCAAGGCCCTGCGGGACAAACCCATTCGCTTTGGCGACTGCTGCATGCCCGGCGAGATGTTCGGCTGGGTCAAGGCGGTCCTCAACATCTAGCGGGCACCGAACAGGAAAAAAGGGCGGCTGGGCCGCCCTTTTTTGAGGGGTCATCGCAGATGTTCAGTCCCTCTGCCGCCTATTCTCCCTCTTTGGGGTGAAAGGTGGAGCAGATGGTGTCGCAGCAGGAACAGGCAAAGTGCGGCCCCACCTGAATATCTGCCGCTGTACAGCGCCGGTCGCGATTGTAAATGCAGTTTTCCACGTCGCAGACGACCTGTGGAATGGGTCCGGGCTTGCTCTTTTTCACGCGCAACCACACCCTTTGGCAAATTTCTGTGAACCCGTGTACATCAGCCCTCTCTGAAAGTGTGTCTGCTTGGGACCGCTTTTATGGCAGGGAAAAGGAGGAGGGAAAATTTGAGTATTTTTGCGCTGGGCGACACCCACCTGTCGCTGGCCAGCGACAAGCCGATGGACGTCTTTCCCGGCTGGTCGGGCTATCTGCCCAAACTCGAAAAAAATTGGCGCGACACCGTTGCGGACGGCGACACGGTGGTGATCCCCGGGGATGTGTCCTGGGCCATGTCGCTGGAGGAGGCGGCCACCGATTTTGCTTTTCTCGACAGCCTGCCGGGCCGCAAGATCTTGCTGAAGGGGAATCACGACTACTGGTGGTCCACCAAAAACAAGATGGACGGCTTTCTCGCTGAGCGGGGGTTCACCACCCTCTCCATCCTCTCCAACGAGAGCTATCAGGTGGAGGGGGTCAACATCTGCGGCAGCAGGAGCTGGTTTTTTGAGGACACCGACCCCCACGACGCCAAAATTCGAGCCCGGGAGCTGGGGCGGATTCGGATGTCGCTGGAGAAGGCCGACCCCGCCCTGCCCATCCTCCTCTTTCTCCACTACCCGCCCGTCTACCGGGACTTTCTCTCCCAGGAGACCATCGACCTGATGGGGGAGTGGGGGATCACCCAGTGTTACTACGGCCACCTTCACGGCAAGGCCATCCAGTGGGCCTTTGAAGGGGACTACGAGGGGATCGCCTTCCGCCTGGTCTCCGCCGACGCCCTGAACTTCTGCCCGCTGTGCATCAAGGAGTGACGGCAGCGCCCTGCAAATGCCATTTTGCCGCCAAAGCGGCGAAAAAGGTGAGAATCAGCCGCTCGGCCGGTTGCAATTGGCCGAATTGATGTGATATAATTACAAAGATAATTGTCTGTGACAAAATTAGGAGGAAGTATAATTATGAGCCTTAACAGTTCTACTAAAGTTGAGACCAACAAATACGAATTGGAGGTCTCGGTCGCTCCCGATGTGTTTGGCAGCGCGGTAGACAAGGTGTACCATAAGAACGCCAAGAAGATCAGCGTTCCCGGCTTCCGCAAGGGCAAGGCCCCCCGCCACCTCATCGAGAAGATGTACGGCGAGGGTATCTTCTTTGACGAGGCCATCAACGACGTGATGCCCGAGGCCTTTGTCGAGGCCGCCAAAGAGGCCGGCGTCGAGCCCGTCTCCACCCCCGAGGTCAGCGTCGAGTCGGTCAGCAAGGCGGACGGCCTGGTCTTCAAGGCCACCGTCATCGTCAAGCCCGAGGTCGAGGTCAAGGACTACAAGGGCATAAAGGCCCAGAAAACCGTCAACACTGTCACTGCCGCGCAGGTCAAGGCCGAGCTGGAGAAGATGCAGGACAGAAATGCCCGCATCATCACTGTGGAGGACGCGCCCGCCAAGTCCGGCGACACCGCCATCATCGACTTTGAGGGCTTTGTCGACGGCGTCGCCTTTGAGGGCGGCAAGGGCGAGGGCCACCCCCTGGTGCTGGGCAGCGGCCAGTTCATCCCCGGCTTTGAGGACCAGGTCATCGGCCACAAGCCCGGCGAGGAGTTCGACGTGAACGTCACCTTCCCCGAGCAGTACCAGGCCGAGGAGCTGGCCGGCAAAGCGGCCACCTTCAAGGTGAAGGTGAACGAGCTCAAATCCAAAGAGCTGCCCGAGCTCGACGACGAGTTCGCCAAGGACGTCAGCGAGTTCGACACCCTGGACGAGCTGAAAAAGGACATCAAGAAGAAGCTGCAGGAGCAGGCCAACGCCCAGAGCGAGACCGAGCTGGAGAACAGCCTGGTGGACGCGGTCATCGAGAAGTTGGAGGGCGAGATCCCCGAGGTGATGTTTGAAAACCGCATCGACGAGATGGTGCAGGACTTCGACTACCGCCTGCAGTCCCAGGGGATGAACCTGCAGCTCTACCTGCAGTACACCGGCATGGAGATGGCCGATTTCCGCAAGACCTTCCGCGAGCAGGCCGAGAAGCAGGTCAAGATTCGCCTGGCCCTGGAGAAGATCGCCAAACTGGAAAAAATCGAGATCAGCGACGAGGCCGTCGAGGAAGAGATCGCCAAGATGGCGGAGAACTACCAGATGGAGCCCGAGAAGATCAAGAGCCTGGTCTCCCTGGACAACATCCGCGAGGACCTGGCTGTCAACAAGGCCATCGACCTGATCCGCGAGAGCGCCGAGGTCGAGGAGGTCAAACCCGCCAAGAAGACCGCGGCCAAGAAACCCGCTGCCAAAAAGGCCGCCAAGAAGGCCGAAGAGGACACCGAGGAAAAGTAAGCGGCATACATACCTCGCCTGAGGGGACTTTTGCAGCTAGGTGGGTAGAATCACTTTTGTTTGGAGGCGCATTGTAAATGAGTTTAGTACCTATGGTAGTGGAGCAGACCAGCCGGGGAGAGCGCTCTTACGACATCTACTCCCGCCTGCTCAACGACCGCATCATCATGCTCTGTGACGAGGTCAACGACCAGACCGCCAGCCTGGTGGTGGCCCAGCTGCTGTACCTGGAGGGGCAGGACCCCGACAAGGACATCATGCTCTACATCAACAGCCCGGGCGGCTCGGTGACCGCCGGCCTCGCCATCTACGACACCATGAACTACATCAAGTGCGATGTCTCCACCACCTGCATCGGGATGGCGGCGTCCATGGGGGCCTTCCTGCTCTCCAGTGGCGCCAAGGGCAAGCGCTTTGCCCTGCCCAACAGCGAGATCATGATCCACCAGCCCTCCGGCGGCAGCCAGGGGCAGGCGACCGACATCAAGATCCAGGCCGATCACATCCTCCGCACCAAAAAGCGGCTCAATGAGATCCTCGCCAAAAACACCGGGCAACCCCTGGAAGTGATCGAGCAGGACACCGAGCGGGACAACTTCAAGAGCGCACAGGAGGCTGTGGAGTATGGCCTGGTGGACAAAGTCATAGAGAAACGGTAGGGATTTTATTCAATGCCAAATCAAGATAACGGCAACAGCGGAAACATGCTGTTTTGCTCCTTCTGCGGCAAGTCGGCCGACGAGGTCTCCAAGCTCATCACCGGGCCGGGGGTCTACATCTGCGACGAGTGCGTCTCCCTCTGCCAGTCCTTTCTGGACGACGACGATTTCGCTCCCCAGAAGGGCGGCAAGGGGAAGGACACCAGCATCCACGTGCTCACCCCCAAGGAGATCAAGGCCATTCTCGACGAGTATGTGATCGGCCAGGACAGCGCCAAAAAGACCTTGGCGGTGGCCGTCTACAACCACTACAAGCGGCTGCTGGCCGGCCCCCAGGAAAACGGGGTGGAGCTGCAAAAGAGCAACATCCTGCTGCTGGGCCCCACCGGGGTGGGCAAGACCCTGTTGGCCCAGACCCTAGCGCACATCCTCAACGTCCCCTTCGCCATTGCCGACGCCACTACCCTGACCGAGGCGGGCTATGTGGGCGAGGACGTGGAGAACATCCTCCTCAAACTCATCCAGGCGGCGGACTTCGATGTGGAGCGGGCCGAGCACGGCATCATCTACCTCGACGAGATCGACAAGATCACCCGCAAGTCGGAAAACCCCTCCATCACCCGGGACGTGTCCGGCGAGGGGGTACAGCAGGCCCTGCTGAAGATGGTGGAGGGCACCGTTGCCAACGTCCCGCCCCAGGGCGGGCGCAAGCACCCTCAGCAGGAGTTCATCCAAATCGACACCTCCAACATCCTCTTCATCTGCGGCGGCGCCTTCGAGGGCATCGAGAAGATCATCGAAAAGAGGATCTCCTCCTCCGCCATGGGCTTTGGCGCCAACGTGGTGAGCAAAAAGGAGATGGCCGAGAGAAACCTGCTGGAGGAGATCGTCCCCCATGACCTGGTGAAATTCGGCATCATCCCCGAGCTGGTGGGCCGTCTGCCCATCATCAGCTCCCTGCGGGCGCTGGATGAGGACTCCCTGGTGAAGATCCTCTGCGAGCCCAAAAATGCGGTGCTCAAGCAGTATCAGGCCATGCTGGAGATGGACGGGGTCGAGTTGGAATTCACCCCGGAGGCCCTGCGGGCCGTGGCCCGCAAGAGCATCGAGCGCAAGACCGGCGCCCGGGGGCTGCGCTCCATCATGGAGGAGCTGCTCCAGGACGTGATGTACGAGATCCCCTCCCAGGAAAAGGTCAGCAAGGTCCAAATCGGGGAGAGGTGCGTCGAGGGCAAAGCGGAACCCGTCCTCACCTACGACGAGAAAAAGCGGCCAGTCCGCTTTTCCGGGAAGCTGACAGGCAAGCAAAAAGCCATTTAAACGCAAGTTGCAAAGGGGCGGCAAGGCCGTCCCTTTTTGCTGTCCTGCAAAGGAAAAAGACCCGCCCCGGGGAGCGGTGGAACAAATAAGAGTTATTTGGTGTATTTTGCTTGAAAAGAGGGGCAAAAGCAGCTATAATGAAGCGTAAATCCTTTCCGGCGCCGCCCTATTTGAGCGGCCCCTTTCGACGAGAAATACGAGGTGATCTTTTGAATATAGAAAAACGCGGCGGATCGGAGAGCATGCCCGCCATGGCCCTGCGGGGAATGGTCCTCTTTCCGGGCAACATCATGCACTTTGACGTGGGGCGGGACCAGTCCATCCGCGCGGTGGAGAGCGCCCTGGAGAGCGGCAGCAACCTCTTCGTGGTGGCCCAAAGGGACGTGCGGGTGGACGACCCCACCCCCGACGACCTGTACGAGTACGGCACTGTGGCCCGGGTCAAACAGCTCCTGAAGATGCCCGACGACGGTGTAAAGGTGCTGGCAAGAGGGCTCTACCGGGCCCGCGCGGTGGAGTTGCAGGCCGGGGGAGAGATGCTGCAGGCCACCGTTGAGCGCAGCGACCTGCCCCAGCCCCGGCGGATCACCCCGACCCTGATCGCCAACGTGCGGGCGGCCAAACAGCTCTTTGAGGAGTATGTGGGCGCCGGCAACAAGGGGACGCCCAAAGAGGTGCTCCTGGGGGTGCTGGGGGAGCAGGACCCGGGCCGCCTGGTGGAGCAGATCTGCCAGAGCGCCAACCTCCCCTATGAGTCCAAGCAGGAGATATTGGAACAGCGCACCGTCTCCCGCCAGGTGGAGAAGCTGGTGATCGCCCTGGAGCGGGAAATCAACGTCCTCCTCATCGAGAAGGACATCTACGACAAGGTGCGGGTACAGTTGGACCAGAACCAGCGGGAATATGTCCTGCGCGAGCAGATGCACATCATCTCCGAGGAGCTGGGGGAGGACGGCGACGACGGCGAGCTGGAAGAGCTGCAAAAGAAGATCCAGGCGCTGGAACTGCCCCAGGAGACCCGGGAGCACTTTGAGAAAAACCTGAACCGGCTGGCCAAAATGCCCCAGGGCTCGCAGGAGGGCAGCGTCATCCAGACCTATTTGGAGACCTGCCTGGAACTGCCCTGGAACACCTATTCCAAGGTGAGCGCCAACCTGCAGACGGCGTCCAAGATCCTTGAGCGGGACCACTACGGCCTGAAAAAGGTCAAGGAGCGGATCCTCGAGTTCATCGCCGTTTCCAAGTTGACCCCCAAAAACAGCGGCCAGATCCTCTGCCTGGTGGGCCCTCCGGGGGTGGGTAAGACCTCGATCGTCAAGTCCATCGCCGAGAGCATGGGCAGAAAGTACGTCCGCATCTCCCTGGGTGGGGTGCGGGACGAATCGGAGATCCGCGGCCACCGCAAGACCTATATCGGCTCGATGCCCGGGCGGATCATCAAAGCCATGGCCCAGGCCAAGACCCAAAACCCCCTCATCCTCCTCGACGAGGTGGACAAACTGGGCAACGACTACAAGGGTGACCCCTCGTCGGCCCTGTTGGAGGTGCTGGACAAGGAGCAGAACCAGGCCTTCCGGGACCACTACATAGAGGTGCCCTACGACCTCAGCGACGTCCTCTTCATCACCTCGGCAAACGACGCCGCGGCCATCCCCGCCCCCCTCTACGACCGGATGGAGGTCATCGAGCTGGGCAGCTACACCGACGTGGAGAAGTACAACATCGCCAAGCGCCACCTCATCCCCAAGCAGATGAAGGCCCACGGGCTGGAGGCAGGGCAGCTTAAAATTTCCCGTGACGCCGTCTTTGAACTCATCGACGGCTACACCCGGGAGGCGGGCGTCCGCAGCTTGGAGCGGGAGATCGCCGG
Organism: Bittarella massiliensis (ex Durand et al. 2017); assembly: GCF_009876955.1. Classification (NCBI taxonomy): domain Bacteria; kingdom Bacillati; phylum Bacillota; class Clostridia; order Eubacteriales; family Oscillospiraceae; genus Bittarella (ex Durand et al. 2017); species Bittarella massiliensis (ex Durand et al. 2017). Next base: position 25,593 of record NZ_WWVY01000014.1, read on the forward strand.
CCTCTGCCGCAAGGCGGCCAAAGAGGTGGTGGCGGGCGAAAAGGGGCTCTCGGTCACCAAGGCAAACCTCTCCCGGCTGATCGGCCACCGTCGCTTTGACCGGGAGGACGCCTCTCTCGAAAACAAGGTGGGCACTGTCACCGGCCTGGCCTGGACCTCGGTGGGCGGCACCACCCTGCCCATGGAGGCGGTGGTGCTGGAGGGCAGCGGAAAAATCGAGATCACCGGCTCTCTGGGCGATGTGATGCAGGAGTCGGCCAAGATCGCCGTCAGCTATGTGCGCAGCATCGCCGACCTCTACGACATCCCCCACAACTTCTACAAAAACCGGGACATCCACATCCACGCCCCCCAGGGCGCGATCCCCAAAGACGGGCCCTCGGCGGGGGTCACCATGGTGACCGCCCTGGTCTCGGCCCTGACCGAGCGGCCGGTGCGGGGCGAGGTGGCCATGACCGGCGAAATCGACCTGCACGGCAACGTGCTGCCCATCGGCGGCCTGAAGGAAAAGAGCATGGCCGCCTACAAAAACGGCTGCACCACCGTCTTGATCCCCAAGCGAAACCTCCCCGACTTGGAGGAGGTGGACCAGGAGGTCAAGGATCACCTGCACTTTGTGCCGGTGGAGACCATCTCCCAGGTGCTGGAGACCGCCCTGGTCAAACCGGCTGCACAGCCGCCCGAAGAGGTGGAGGAACTGCCCTCCGCCCCCCCGAGGAAGAAGGCGGGACCCGCCCGCCCGCGGGACACCCACATCCAACAGTAGGGAGGACGCCATGAACTTTAACGCCATTGAATTTTACGCCTCGTACGGGGTGTCGTCCCAGCTGCCCCCCAGCGACCGGGCGGAGATCGTCTTCTCCGGCCGCTCCAACGTGGGCAAGTCCTCCCTCATCAACAAGGTGGCCAACCGCAAGCGGCTGGCGCGGGTGTCGGCCTCGCCGGGCAAGACGGTCACCATCAACTTCTTTACTGCCGGCCCCGGCTACATCGTCGACCTGCCCGGCTACGGCTATGCCAAGGTCTCCCGCTCCGAGAAGGAGCGCTGGGCCAAGTTGATGGAGGACTACTTTCACAGCGACCGGGACATCCGCCTGGTGGTGCAGCTGGTGGACATCCGCCACCAGCCCACCGCCGATGACCTGCAGATGATCAACTTCCTCATCGACAGCGAAATCCCCTTTCTCATCGCCCTGACCAAGGCCGACAAGCTGACGGCCAAGCAGAAGGAGAGGCGGCTGGAAGAGCTGCGGGAGGAGATCCCCTGTGGCGACCAGCTGCACCTGGTCGCCACCTCCGCCCAGACCTTTGAGGGCATCCCCGAGCTGCGGGGCATTTTGGAGGCCCTCTTGGAGGAGGACGACGGGGAGGACACAGCGGAAGAGTGCGAAGGGGAGGAGTGAGGAGATGTTCGTTTCCAAAAGTTTGGACGTCAACAACCTGGGCCACCTGACCGTCGGCGGGTTGGATGCCGTCGCCCTGGCCGAGCGCTACGGCACCCCGCTCTACGTGATGGACGAAGACCTGATCCGGGAGAACTGCCGGGCCTTCAAGCAGTCCATCGACCGCTACTACGACGGCAGGGGGCTCTGCACCTATGCCAGCAAGGCCTTTTGCTGTAAGGCGGTCTGCCGCATTGCCCAGGAGGAGGGGCTGGGATTGGATGTGGTGTCCAGTGGGGAGCTCTACACCGCCCTGCAGGCGGGCTTTCCCATGGAGCGGGTCTACTTTCACGGCAACAACAAGACCCCGGCCGAGCTGACCATGGCCCTGGAGAGCGGGGTCGGCCAAATCGTAGTGGACAATCTGGAAGAGCTGCAGCTCATCGGCAGCCTGTCGCGGGCCGCCGGGCGAGAGACCGACATCCTCTTTCGCATCAAGCCCGGTATCGACGCCCACACCCACGACTTCATCCGCACCGGGCAGATCGACTCCAAGTTCGGCCTGGCCCTGGAAAACGGCGAGGCCATGGAGGCCGTCGACGAGGCCATGGCCATGAAGGGGGTGCGGCTGAAGGGACTGCACTGCCACATCGGCTCGCAGATTTTTGACATCGCCCCCTTCGAGTTGGCGGCCGAGGTGATGATCCGCTTTATGGGCGAGATCCAGCGCAGGTACGGCAAAACCTTGGAGATCCTCGACCTGGGGGGCGGCTTTGGCATTAAGTACGTCGACTCCGACAACCCCTCCAGCTACGACGAGTACATGCAGCGGGTCTCCAAGGTCATCCACCGCTGCTGCGGCGAGGAGGGGCTGCCCATCCCCTATGTGGTCATCGAGCCGGGGCGCTCCATTGTGGGGCCCGCCGGCACCACCCTCTACACCGTGGGCTCGGTGAAGGAAATCAAAAATGTCCGCACCTATGTGGCCATTGACGGGGGGATGACCGACAACCCCCGCTACGCCCTCTATCAGGCGGCCTACGACCTGCTGGTGGCCAACCGGGCGGCCGAGCCCAAGACCCAGACGGTCACGGTGGCGGGCAAGTGCTGCGAGAGCGGCGACTTGATCCAGGAAAACGCCCGCATCCAGGAGGTGGGGCCCGGCGACATCCTGGCAGTGCTGGCCACCGGGGCCTATAACTACTCCATGGCCTCCAACTACAACCGCATCCCCCGCCCGCCGGTGGTGATGGTCTCCCAGGGAGAGAGCCGCCTGGTCGTCCGCCGGGAGAGCCTGGAGGACCTGCTGCGAAACGACCTCTGAGCGGGAAGAGTGCTCCGGCCCCCCTTGAGACAGCTTGTGAAAGCGCGCGGAAACCGGTGTTTCGGCGCGCTTTTTCTTGGGCGAACTGCCGGATTTCTCCATCCCCGCCACAAAAGTGGCAGGGAAGCCTTTACTTTCACAATTTAAGGTGTTAAACTTTAAACCAAGATGATTTGGAAAGGCGGGTTTTTCATTGAACAGCAATCTGTCAAGAGATACCTTTGACGACCTGTTTTCGGCGATCGTGTCCATCGACAACCTGGACGACTGCTACGACTTTTTTGACGACCTCTGCACCATTCAGGAGCTCAAGGCCATTGCCCAGCGCTTTCACGTGGCGCGGATGCTGCGGCAGAAAAAGGTCTACAGCGACATCGTCAAGGAGACCGGCGCCTCGACGGCGACCATCAGCCGGGTCAACCGCTCCCTTCTCTACGGGTGCGGCGGCTACGACAAACTGCTGGACTCGATGGCGGGAGAGACCGACCTTGAAGGATAGACAGCAGAATTTCTACGGCAATTTTGCCGGCTTTTACGACGCCCTCACCGAAAATGTGGACAGGGCGCGAATGGCCGGCTTTATTGTGGAAAAGCTGGCAGAGCAGGGGATCGACGGCGGCATCGTGCTGGACGCCGGCTGCGGGACGGGGGAACTCTGCCTGCACCTCGCCCGAGCAGGGTACGACCTCATCGGCGCCGACCCCTCGGAGGAGATGTTGGAGATCGCCCGGGAGCGGGTGATGGAGAGCGGGGAGGACATCCTGCTGCTGGGTCAGGGGATGGAGGAGCTCGACCTGTACGGGACCATCCGCGCCGCCGTCTCCACCCTAGACACCGTCAACCACCTGCCCGACCGGGAGGCGGTCCGCCGCGCCTTCTCCCGCGTCTCCCTGTTCATGGAGGAGGGCGGCGTCTTTCTCTTTGACGTCAACACCCACTACAAGCACGCCCAGGTGCTGGGGAACAACGCCTACCTCTACGATTTGGGCGACCTCTACTGCGGCTGGCAGAACGAGTGGCGGGAGGAGGAAGGGGTGACCGACATCTCCCTCACCTTTTTTGAAGAGGGGGAGGACGGCCGATTTGACCGCTGTGACGAGTGTTTTTCAGAGACCTGGTATGCCCCTGAATTTTTACAGACGGCCTTGGAAGAGGCTGGATTTGCGCTGCTGCAGCGCTTTGACGGGTATCGTGACCGCCCGGTGACAGAGAAGAGCCAGCGGGTGGTATACCTGGCCAAGAAGGAGGGAAAATAGATGGGACGTGTACTGCGCGCCATCAGTGAAGATGGGGGAGTGGTGATGACCGCCATCGACTCCACCGACATTGTCGCCCGGGCCGAGCAGATCCACGAGAGCTCTGCCGTGGTCACCGCCGCCCTGGGCAGGTTGCTCACCGCTGCCTCCATCATGGGCTGCGGCCTAAAAGGGAAGGAACAGAGCGTCACCCTGCGCCTCAGCGGCGGGGGGCCGACGGGGAATGTCATCGCCGTCTCCGACGCCTGGGGCAATGTGCGGGGCACCGTCAGCCGGCCGGTGGTGGAACTGCCCCTCAACCCCTACGGAAAGCTGGATGTGGGCGGCGCAGTGGGGCGGGACGGCACCTTGACGGTCATTCGCGACACCGGCATGAAAGACCCCTATGTGGGCAGTGTGCCCCTGGTGAGCGGCGAGGTGGCCGAGGACGTGACCGCCTATTACGCCGCCAGCGAGCAGATCCCCACCGTCTGCGCCCTGGGGGTGCTGGTCAATCCCGACTTGACGGTGCGGGCGGCCGGCGGCTTTTTGGTGCAGCTTCTCCCAGGCGCGCTGGAGGAGGAGATCGAGCAGCTGGAGGGCAACCTCAAAGAGCTGCCCTCCGTCACCCAGATGCTCGAGGGCGGGATGTCTCTGGAGCAGATCATCGGGCGGGTGCTCGACGGCTTTGCCCCCAATATCCTGGACGAGTTCCCGGTGGAGTACCGCTGCAACTGCTCCCGCCAGCGGGTGGAGAAGGCGCTGCTCAGCCTGGGGAATAAGGAGCTGCAGGAAATGATCGACGAGGGAGAACCGGTGGAGGTCTGCTGCCACTTCTGTGAAAAAAAATACAACTTCACCCAGGAAGAGCTAAAAAATTTGAAAAATCCTATTGACAGATAAACACATCTCCTGTATACTAATAAACGTTGTCGGACAAGAAACGGCAACCCTGAGAGAGATCAAAAAGTTCCACTTTTCTCTTTCAGTTGGTATACATGGCCCGGTAGTTCAGTTGGTTAGAACGCTAGCCTGTCACGCTAGAGGTCGAGGGTTCGAGCCCCTTCCGGGTCGCCAATGTGTGCCTCTGTAGCTCAGTCGGTAGAGCAGAGGACTGAAAATCCTCGTGTCATTGGTTCGATTCCGATCGGAGGCACCATTTCCGCGGGTTTAGCTCATCTGGTAGAGCGCCACCTTGCCAAGGTGGAGGTAGCGAGTTCGAGCCTCGTAACCCGCTCCACAAAAAGGCGCTAAGAAATTAGCGCCTTCCGTTTTACAAAGCCGGTTATGCAGATATTTTGTATAACCGTGAATACGGCGCCATAGCCAAGCGGTAAGGCAGAGGTCTGCAAAACCTTTATCCCCAGTTCAATTCTGGGTGGCGCCTCCAACAGCAAACAGCTGTCTTTGATGAAATGCAAAGGCAGCTGTTTTTCGTCGCACAGCTGCGCTGCACTGTGGTATACTGAAAAGAAAACGGCGGGGTTGGCCGCCGGGGGGAGAGGGCTATGGAACAGACGGTCATCGGGCTGGAGCACGAGATGTGGGAGGCAGTTCTCCGCAGAGATGGGGGCGCCTTTCGGCGCCTTGTCTCGCCGAATGCGGTGATGATATGCGGCGGTTACCGCTGCGATGGCAGCGAGTATGCAGAGATGGTCGCCGACTTTTCCATCTCCGAATACGCAATCGAGCAGATGGAGGTCGTCAGCGCCAGCAGGGACGAGGTGATTTTGCACTACCTGCTCCGGGTGGCCGTCGACAACAGCCGCGACGCGGATCTGGCGGGCCTCTTTCACGTGATCTCCGTCTGGAAGTGCGCCGGCGGCAGCTGGAACTTGATTTTGAACATGGACGCGAGAATCGTCGAGGGGTGACCCCCCTCTTTTAAAGGAGAGGCGCGCGGCTTTTGCCGGCGGGAGAGGGGAGGTGTTTGACAGATGGAGGAGCGCACGGAAATCCGCCTGCCGGTCCGTCAATTGGTGGCGCTCACCACCCAGAGCGGCTCCATTGACAGCCGGTTTGCAGGGGCCGACCGGGCCCAGGAGGGCTCGCGCATCCACCGGAAGCTGCAGCGGCAGGAGGAGGGATACCGCCCCGAGGTGACCCTCTCCATCCACCTGGTTTATCGGGACATCCCCTTTTGGATCCAGGGGCGGGCCGACGGCATCCTCCAGGAGGAGGGGGAGACGGTCATCGACGAAATCAAGACGGTGGCTGTCTCGCTGGATTCCATCGGGCCGGAGGACAACGCCGCCTATTGGGCGCAGGCTCTCTGCTACGGCTACATCTATGCCCTGCAGGAGGGGAAAGAGCGCCTCACCCTGCGCCTGACCTACTACCAAATCGACACCGACGAGATCCTCCGCCACCGCCGCAGCCTGGATTTTGCCCAGTTGGAGGAGGGCTTTTTCGACCTGCTCTCCCGCTACCAGGTGTGGGCCGACTTCTGGCAGGGCTGGACAGCCCAGCGCGACGCCAGCATCTCTTCCACCTCCTTTCCCTTTGCGCGCTACCGCGAGGGCCAGCGGCGGATGATGGGCGCCGTTTACAAGACCATTCAGGAGAGGGGTCGCCTCTACTGCCAGGCCCCCACCGGGGTGGGCAAGACCATCTCCTCCCTCTTTCCCGCCGTCAAGGCGGTGGGAGAGGGAATGGCGGAAAAGCTCTTTTACCTCACCGCAAAGACGGTGGCCCGCCGGGCAGCGGAGGAAGGGCTTGTCAAACTGCGGGAGAGCGGCCTGCGCTTTCGCAGCGTCTCCCTGACCGCAAAGGACAAAATCTGCTTTTTGGAGGAGCGCGCCTGCAACCCCGACGACTGTCCCTATGCAAACGGCCATTTTGACCGGGTCTCCGATGCGGTGATGGAGCTGCTTCACGGGCCGGACGGCATCGGCAGGGAGGAGATCGAGGCCTGCGCCAGAAAGCACCGTGTCTGCCCCTTTGAGCTGGGGCTGGACGTCACCCTGTGGAGCGACTGCATCATCTGCGACTACAACTACCTCTTCGACCCGCAGGTCTACCTCAAGCGCTTTTTTTCGGAGGAGCGCCAGGGCGATTATGTCTTTTTGATCGACGAGGCCCACAATCTGGCCGACCGGGCGCGGGAGATGTTTTCGGCCCGGCTCTACAAGTCAAAGGTATTGGAGATCAAGCGGCTGCTGGGGAAAGATGCCGGCAGCAAAAAGCTCAGCTCTGCCCTCGCCAAGGTCAACAGCGCTATGGTGGCCATGGGCAAGGAGTGCGGGGAGGAGCGCTTCCTCCTCAAAAAAGAGCAGGACAGCGACTTTATCGATCGCCTCGCTGCCCTCAAGGGCAGGTGTGAGGAGTGGCTGGACCGCCACAAGGCCGACTCCCGCTTACAGGCGGTGCTCTCCTTTTACTTTGAGGTCAACAGCTACCTCAAGATCGCCCAACTCTTTGACGAGCGGTATGTCCTCTTCTGCGAGAGAAGGGGGACAGAGGTGATCAGCAAACAGTACTGCGTCGACCCCTCCTACCTGCTGGGGCAGGCGATGGAGCGGGGGAGAGCGGCGGTCCTCTTTTCCGCCACCCTCTCGCCCATTCAGTATTTCGCCACCGTTTTGGGCGGCGGGGAGGGGAGCAAGGTCTGCACCCTGCCCTCGCCCTACCCGGCGCAAAACCTCTGCCTGCTGGTGGACGACGCCATCTCCACCAAGTACAACCGGCGGGAGGAGAGCGCCGCCGCCGTCAGCGAGGCCATCTGGCAGGTGGTCTCCGCCAGAGAGGGCAACTACATCGCCTACTTCCCCTCCTATAAATATATGGAGATGGTCTGCGAGCGCTTTCGGGACGAGCATCCCGAAATCACCCTGGCGGTGCAGACCGGGGAGATGGACGAGGGGGAGCGGGAGGCCTTTTTGGCCCGCTTTGACGCCCCCGCCCAGGGCGGCAGCCTGTTGGGCTTTTGTGTGCTGGGGGGGATCTACGCCGAGGGGATCGACCTGCAAGGGGAGCGGCTCATCGGCAGCATCGTGGTGGGGGTCGGCCTGCCCCAACTAAACCCCGAGACCGACGTCATCCGCGACTACTACGAGGGCCAAAATCGCATGGGGTTTGCCTTTGCCTATCAGTTCCCCGGCATGAACAAGGTGCTGCAGGCAGCGGGTCGGGTGATTCGCAGCGAGGGGGACAGGGGGGTGGTCCTCCTGATAGACGAGCGATTTTCGGCCCCCCGTTACCGCCAGCTCTTCCCCGAACACTGGCGCCATGCCCGGACGGTCCGCTCCCCAGAGGCCATCGCTCGGTCGCTGACGGCCTTTTGGGAGGGGGAGGAGGAGCGCGCGCTCTAGCGGGGAAAAGCTCCCCCGAAAAAGAGAAAAAATGCGAAAGTTTCTATTGACAGAAGTGGGTGGATATAGTAAAATAAATCTCGTCGCTGAAGGGATGAGTTACAGCGGTTGTGAGGGGGAGCATAGCTCAGCTGGGAGAGCATCTGCCTTACAAGCAGGGGGTCACAGGTTCGAGCCCTGTTGTTCCCACCATATATGGCCCGGTAGTTCAGTTGGTTAGAACGCTAGCCTGTCACGCTAGAGGTCGAGGGTTCGAGCCCCTTCCGGGTCGCCAGTTTGGCCTCTGTAGCTCAGTCGGTAGAGCAGGGGACTGAAAATCCCCGTGTCGGTGGTTCGATTCCGCCCGGAGGCACCAAATTATGCGGGTTTAGCTCATCTGGTAGAGCGCCACCTTGCCAAGGTGGAGGTAGCGAGTTCGAGCCTCGTAACCCGCTCCACAAAAAGGCGCTAAGAAATTAGCGCCTTCCGTTTTACAAAGCCGGTTATGCAGATATTTTGTATAACCGTGAATACGGCGCCATAGCCAAGCGGTAAGGCAGAGGTCTGCAAAACCTTTATCCCCAGTTCAATTCTGGGTGGCGCCTCCATATAAAAGAAAGCCCTGAACTTTTTGGTTCAGGGCTTTCTTTTATGCTGCCAGGGAGGGGGCCGAAGGGACGAGACATAACCCCTGCCAAAACAGCATACCTTTACCGAGAGGTGAAAAATATGCTGTTTGTCGCAAAAAGGTGCAAGCCCCCCTATCTCCTGCTGGGAATCTCGGTCCTGTTGGCCCTGGTCATCACCCTCTGCAACTTCACGACCTTTGCCATTGCCAGCGACGCCGACCTCAAAAAGAGCCCGGTCATCATCCTGGACGCGGGCCACGGCGGATTTGATTCCGGTGCGACGTCGGGTTCGGTGGTGGAGAAGGACATCAACCTGCAAATTGCCCTCAAGCTGCGGGACACCCTGGCCTTTCAGGGGTACACCGTCATCATGACCCGAGAGCAGGACGCCTCCACCGAGAGCGAGGGAAAAAATCTCTCACAGCGCAAGAAGTCAGACATGCGAAATCGCCTCAAATTGATTAATGACCACCCCAACGCCATCTTTCTCTCCATCCATCAAAACTCCTACCAGAGCGCCAACAAGGGTTCCCAGGTATTTTACAACAAGAAAAACGCCGAGGGGGAGCTGTTGGCCAAGTGTATCCAGCAGACCATCCGCGCCAACTTGCAGCCCGAGAGCCACCGGGAGCACAAGCCCTCCGGCAAGGAGTACTTTCTGCTGGAAAACAGCACCACACCGGGGGTCCTCATCGAGTGCGGCTTCATCTCCAATTCGGAGGAGCTGGCAAAACTCAAAGACAACAGCTACCAGCAGCAGTTGGCCCTCTGCATCTACCAGGGGCTCTGTACCTACCTGGAGCAGTCCTCCCAGTGGCAGGAGTCCCGTTAAAAGACAGAAAACCGTGCCCTCGCACCCAATGAGGAGCGAGGGCATTTTTCGTGTGACAGAGGAAAAGGGCAGGGGAGAAGCTCAAACAAAAATAAGCATTATAATTTCTGCCTGAAAAGGCTTTTCTTATGCAAATCGACAGGGTATAATAGGAATAAAGTGAGATGGCAAATCAACAATTTTCTGTCGGAAAAGGGGGAAGGCCATCAATTTGATGATAAAATCTGCTCAAACAGAAAAAGAATTGTTGGGGAAATAGAAAGTGAAGGACATCGTTAAAAAATTATCAATTACCACTTGAAAAAAGCTCGCCATGCTATATACTTGGATATAGTAAGCAGAGCCACCCAACAACCGCATTGGAGGAAAATCAGTATGGCGAAGAAAAACGAAACCGCACCTGTCCTCATTGACAGCGTCGAGGCGCTGATCGCAAAAATGAAGGCAATGAGAGAGGCGCAGAAGGAATTTGCGACCTTTACTCAGGAACAAGTCGACAAGATTTTCTATGAAGCAGCTATGGCGGCCAACAAGCAGCGCATCCCGCTGGCCAAAATGGCGGTCGAAGAGACCGGCATGGGCGTTGTGGAAGACAAGGTCATCAAAAACCACTACGCCGCCGAATACATCTACAACGCCTATAAGGACACCAAGACCTGCGGTGTTGTCGAGGAAGACCCCGCCTTTGGCATTCAGAAGGTGGCCGAGCCCATCGGCCTGGTGGCTGCGGTCATCCCCACCACCAACCCCACCTCGACTGCCATCTTCAAGACCCTGATTTCCCTGAAGACCCGCAATGCCATCATCATCAGCCCCCACCCTCGCGCCAAGAACTGCACCATCGCCGCCGCCAAGGTGGTTTTGGAGGCAGCGGTCAAGGCCGGCGCCCCCGAGGGCATCATCGGCTGGATCGACGTCCCCTCGCTGGAGTTGACCAATGAGGTCATGCGCAGCGCCGACATCATCCTCGCCACCGGCGGCCCCGGCATGGTGAAGGCGGCTTACTCTTCCGGCAAACCCGCCCTGGGCGTGGGCGCCGGCAACACCCCCGTCATCATCGACGACACCGCCGATGTGCGGATGGCCGTCAATTCCATCATCCACTCCAAGACCTTTGACAACGGCATGATCTGCGCCTCCGAGCAGTCGGTCACCGTGCTGGACAAAGTCTACCAGCAGGCCAAGGACGAATTTGCCTACCGCGGCTGCTACTTCCTGAAGAAAGACGAGATCGAGAAGGTCCGCAAGACCATCCTCATCAACGGCTCTCTCAACGCCAAGATCGTCGGTCAGTCCGCCTACACCATCGCCAAGCTGGCCGGGGTCAACGTGCCCGAGAGCACCAAGATCCTCATCGGCGAGGTCGAGTCGGTGGACATCTCCGAGGAGTTTGCCCATGAGAAACTCTCCCCGGTGCTGGCCATGTACCGCGCCAAGAGCTTTGACGAGGCCCTGCAGAAGGCCGCTCAGCTGGTCGCCGACGGCGGCTACGGCCACACCGCCTCCCTCTACGTGCACCCCGCCCAGAAGGAGAAGATCGCCAAGCACGCGGCTGCCATGAAGACCTGCCGCGTCCTCATCAACACCCCCTCCTCCCACGGCGGCATCGGCGACCTCTACAACTTCAAGCTGGCTCCCTCCCTGACCCTGGGCTGCGGCTCCTGGGGCGGCAACTCGGTTTCTGAAAACGTGGGCGTGAAACACCTGCTGAACATCAAAACCGTGGCCGAGAGGAGAGAGAATATGCTCTGGTTCAGAACCCCTGAAAAGGTCTACTTTAAGAAGGGCTGCATGCCGGTCGCTCTGGACGAGCTGGGCAAGGTCATGAACAAGAAGAAGGCCTTCATCGTCACCGATACCTTCCTGTACAAAAACGGCTATGTCCACCCCATTGAGGCCAAACTCGACGAAATGGGCATTCAGCACACCTGCTTCTTCGACGTGGCTCCCGACCCGACCCTGGGCTGCGCCAAGGCCGGCGCCAAGGCCATGGCCGACTTTGAGCCCGACACCATCATCGCCCTGGGCGGTGGTTCCGCCATGGACGCCGCCAAGATCATGTGGGTGATGTACGAGCACCCCGACGTGAACTTTGAGGATATGGCCATGGACTTCATGGACATCCGCAAGCGCGTTTACACCTTCCCGAAGATGGGGGAGAAGGCCTACTTTGTCGCCATCCCGACCTCTTCCGGCACCGGTTCCGAGGTGACCCCCTTCGCCATCATCACCGACGAGAACAGCGGCGTGAAATACCCCCTGGCCGACTACGAGCTGCTGCCGAACATGGCCATCGTCGACGTGGACAACATGATGACCCAGCCCAAGGGCCTGACCAGCGCCTCCGGCATCGACGTCATGACCCACGCCCTGGAAGCCTATGTCTCCATCATGGCCTCCGACTACACCGACGGCCTGGCCCTCAAAGCCATCAAGAGCGTCTTTGAGTACCTGCCCTCCGCCTACGAGAACGGCGCCAACGACCCCAAGGCCAGAGAGATGATGGCCAACGCCTCCTGCCTGGCCGGTATGGCCTTCGCCAACGCCTTCCTGGGCCTCAACCACTCCATGGCGCACAAACTGGGCGCCTTCCACCACCTGCCCCACGGCGTGGCCAACGCAGTCATCCTCACCGAGGTCATGCGCTTCAACGCCGTTGAAGTCCCCACCAAGATGGGCACCTTCTCCCAGTACGAGTACCCCCATGCCCTGGCCCGCTATGCCGAAATCGGCCGTTTTGTCGGCCTGAGCGGCAAAAATGACCAGGAGGTCTTCGACAAGCTCTGCGCCAAGCTGGAAGAGCTCAAAGAGACCATCGGCATCAAGAAGACCATCAAGGACTACGGGGTCGACGAGAAGTACTTCCTGGATACCCTGGACGACATGGTGGAGCAGGCCTTTGACGACCAGTGCACCGGCGCCAACCCCCGCTATCCGCTCATGAAGGAGATCAAAGAGATCTACCTGAAGTGCTACTACGGCAAGTAAGCAAACGCGCCGTCTATTCGCCAATCCCCACCTGGAAGGAGTAAGTGAATCATGAAATTGGAAGAAAAGGATCTCATCGTAGCGCGCCCTTACAAAAAAGTCTATCTCTCCGGCGACAGCGTGGTCAAGGTCTTTGAGGAATCCCATCCCAAGAAATACGTCTTCAACGAGGCGCTGAACCAGGCCATCGTTGAGGAGACCGGCCTGAACACCGCCAAGGTTCAGGAAGTTTCCCAGATCGACGGGAAATGGGCCCTGGTGTTGGAGCGCAAGCGCGGCAAGACCATGGAAGAGGTCATGGATGAAGACCCGGCCAACCTGGAAAAATACATGGACCAGTTTGTCTCTCTGCAGCTCGAGATGCACAGCAAACAGGCTCCCATGCTCAACAAGCTCAAGGACAAACTCAACCGCCAGATCAGCAGCCTGACCGCCATCAGCGCCACCACCCGGTACGAGCTGCACACCCGCCTGGACAGCATGCCCAAGCACGTGAAGGTCTGCCACGGCGACTTTATCCCCAGCAACGTCATCGTCGGCGAGGACGGCAGTCTGACCGTCATTGACTGGGCCCATGCGACCCAGGGCAACGCCAGTGCCGATGCGGCCATGACCTACCTTCTGTTTGCCCTGAAAGACCAGAAGAAGGCCGACATGTATCTGCGCCTGTTCTGCGAGAAGAGCGATACCGCCCTGCAGTACGTGCAGCGCTGGCTGCCCATCGTGGCTGCCGCCCAGCTGACCAAGCACAACGATCTGGAGCAGGACTTCCTGATGCGCTGGATCGACGTGGTGGAGTACGAATAAGAGCCGCTTCTCTCAATGAAAAAAGAGACCGCCTCGGCGGTCTCTTTTTGTGTTTGCAGAAAGGGGAGGGAGCCCTTATAATAGAAAAAGAGAGAAGGGGAGAGAACCCCGTCCGATCTGGGAGGGTACAGATGAAATCGAGTGAGAAGATAGCCTTTACCTGCAGCGAATGTGGGGCAAGTTTTCCCCGGTGGAGTGGCCAGTGCCCCAGCTGTGGTAGCTGGAACACCTTGGAGGAGCACCTGGTGCGCGCCCCCGCCGCCGCAAAGGGGGGGGCGGCTGCCCCCAAAACCGGCGGTCACCGGTCCGACAGGGTGCCCACTGCCCTCAACCGCGTCAGCGAAGAGAGCGAAGCCCGCTTTTTGACCGGCATCGGCGAACTCGACCGGGTGCTGGGCGGGGGGATCGTCAAGGGGGCCCTGGTCTTGCTGGGCGGAGAGCCGGGGGCCGGAAAATCCACCTTGATGCTCCAGATCTGCGGCTATTTGGCGAGGCAGTTGCAGGTGCTCTACGTCTCGGGCGAGGAGTCCATCCGCCAAATCAAGCTGCGAGCCAACCGCCTGGGCGTCGACGGCGAAAACCTGAAGGTGTTGGCCGAGACCGACATCTATGCCATCTGCGACCTGGTCGCCTCGTCCCGCCCCGATTTGGTGGTGATCGACTCCATTCAAACCATGAACTTGAGCGAGCTCTCGTCTTCGCCGGGCAGTGTTGCCCAGGTGCGGGAGTGCACCTCTCTGCTGATGAAGACGGCCAAGGGGGAGGAGATCCCCGTTCTCATCATCGGCCACGTCAACAAGGACGGGGCGATTGCCGGCCCCAAGGTGTTGGAGCACATTGTGGACACGGTTTTGTACTTTGAAGGGGACAAGCACTTTTCTCACCGCATCCTCCGCTCGGTCAAAAACCGATATGGCTCCACCAATGAAATCGGCGTCTTCGACATGACGGCAGAGGGACTTAAAGAGGTGCTCAACCCCTCGATGATGCTCCTCGACGGCCGGCCGGCAGGGGTCTCCGGCACCTGTGTGGCCTGCAACATGGAGGGCAGTCGCCCCTTGTTGGCCGAGGTGCAGGCCCTCATCACCAAGTCGGGTTTTGCCGCGCCCCGCCGTGTCTCTACCGGTTTTGACTACAACCGGGCCAACCTCCTCATCGCCGTGATGGAGAAAAAAGGCGGCTTTTTCTTTGGGAACCTGGACGTCTACATCAATGTGGTGGGCGGCATTCGCCTGGATGAACCGGCTGCCGATCTGGCGGTGATCCTCGCCATGTACTCCAGCGTCAAGGACCAGCCCATTGCCAGCGATGTGCTGGCGGTGGGGGAGGTGGGATTGACAGGGGAGATCCGCTCCGTCTCCCAGCTGCAAGCCCGCATCAGCGAGGCGCAGCGCCTGGGCTTTCGGCGGGTCATCGTGCCCAAACAGAATCTCCGCCACACCCAGTTACAGCCAATCGAGGGGATAGAGGTTGTCGGGGTGGGCTCCATACAAGAGGCGTTTAAAGCGGCTTTTTGATTTCCTCCAAAGGGGTGAAGTGAACACAGCCTTCGCCCAGGTTGTTTCCCATCTGCGACAGATTGGGCAGGTTGCAGTAGCCGTCTTTTTGGAATTTGCACTTTTTTCCGCAAATCACTAGATTCATGGATTTGATCGCCTCCCATTTACAAAGTATCCTGCCCAGTTGATTGGGAGAATATCCTCAAAGCTGAAGCGGTGGAGAGTCTCCTTGGCTCAACTTGGCTGAATGGATGGCTGCACGACTTCACTTTGATACGGAGCGCGCCAAATCTCTCAATTGATTTTTCCGGGGAGAAGTGCTATATTGAAAACAGCCAATTGCACTAAATAAAAATTTAGTGCAATTCAGGGGACTTGATTCTTTTTCTTGTACATTGAAAGCCAATTTCTATGGCCTCTACCGCCTTAGGCCCCACAGGCAAGTATATCAAAATCAATATGTAGTGTATATCAAGGCCAAACCAGGAGGTGTCTTTTTGCCGCTGGACAAATCCATTCTCGCACAGACGCCCACAGTGATGCGGGACTTTCTCTTTTATATGGAGACCATCAAGGGCCGTTCGCCCCGCACGGTCGACAGCTACTTTATCGACCTGCGCACCTTCTTTCGCTTTCTCAAACTACACAAAGGCCTGGTCGCCGCCGACGCTCCCTTTGACGACATCTCCATTGGCGATGTAGACATCGACTTAATCCGCAGTGTCACCCTGTCGGACGTGTATGAGTTCATGTACTTCATCACTAAGGAGCGCGGCAACAACGCGACGACGCGGGCGCGAAAGGTCTCTTGCTTAAAGTCCTTTTTTAAGTACCTGACAGTCAACGCCAACCTGCTGGAGCAAAACCCCATTAAAGACCTGGAGATACCGGCCATCAAAAAGAGTATGCCCAAATATCTCACCCTTGAAGAGAGTTTTGAGCTGCTCAACCACGTGGTGGATGACGGCTACTACGAGCGGGATTTTTGCATGCTGACCCTTTTTCTCAACTGCGGCATGCGCCTGAGCGAGCTGGTGGGAATCGATTTGGGCGATCTCTCCGACAACACCGTCCGCATCACCGGCAAGGGCAACAAAGAGCGGATCGTCTATCTCAACCAGGCGTGTTTGGACGCAATCGAGAACTACAAACCGGTCAGAAGCCGCAATTTGACCGATATAAAGGACAGAGATGCGCTGTTTCTGTCGCGTTTGGGCACCCGGATCAGCCGTCGGCGGGTGCAGCAGATCGTGGAGCGGACGCTGCAAAACGCCGGTCTTTCAAATCAAGGGCTCTCCACCCACAAGTTGCGGCACACGGCAGCCACGCTGATGTATCAATACGGCGGCGTGGACATACGGGTCTTGAGCGAGATTTTAGGGCACGAACACGTTTCGAC